>JAKZSX010000218.1:0-9714 GCA_047517405.1 Candidatus Poribacteria bacterium
CGACTTCAATAAATCTACAGCGCAATGCCAGCTTATTGCAGACTGTGTCAATCACACGTCACGCCATCATTATCCCGGGGGGGATGATAGATACTGGTGGATATCAAAGGGAAAATACCGTCTGTATAATCCCGAAAGAGACAAGGTAGGAATGTAATCAGTAGCCTGACTTTCCGTACAGTTGACAGTAGGAATTGTAGTTTTATGGTTGTTTTTGGGATTTGCATTGGGCTTTGACTTGTCGAAGGTTTTTGGCAACCCTCGCCGTGTTCGTCGGAGAATCGGGCAACTGAACTTTTTTTCGTTAGATTGGTACGCAGCGAAAAGAATTGGAAGATAATATGAAAACCAAATGGCGAGATTATATCGTTAGCACACCTGATATATTACGGGGTAAGCCGCGTATTAAGGGGACGAGAATTCCAGTAAGCCTTATCCTTGGATATCTAGCGGCAGATCAGACCACAGAGCAGATTATTGCTGAGTTTCCAGAGCTACAGAAAACACAAATTCTCGCATGTCTCAATTATGCACGGGAGTTAGCAGAAGTTGAGGCGGCAGCTTAATGGGATTGAGATTCTTCGCTGCAACAGGGTGTTAGGCATTCAGCAGACAACTTAGAACCGTATAGTAACAAAGGAACAACAAGGAACCCACAAATGTCAAAATTAAATATTGCGCTAGTTGGCGCAGGCAGACGTGGTGGACAAGCACACCTCCCTGTGATTGCGAAGCTGAAAGAGGTCTACAACCTCGTCGCAATCTGTGATATAGACCAAGCAGTCGCTAGACAGTACGCTGAACAGTACGGTGCGAACTCCTACACCAACGTCCGAGATCTGGTGGCACATGAAAAACTGGATGTCGTTGACATCACAGTGCCCGGAATCGCCCATCACGCCATCGCCTGTTTTATGGCAGATGCCGGTGTAAACATCATCGTCGAGACACCAATCGCTGTAACGTTGCCGACGACGGATCTCATGATCGAAGCGGCAAAGAAAAACAACGTCAAACTGGAAGTGGCAGAAAACTACTACCGTGCGCCGCGAGAACGTTTTCTATCCGCGGTGATTGATTCGGACGTGATAGGCGAAGTGGGACGAATCTACCGAATTTTCTACGAAGGCGGCTATCACGGCATGAGTATGCTTCGGCTACGCGCGAATGGAGAGCCGAAATCAATCCTCGGCATTACCCAATCCACGCCGGTCATTCCAATCATCGATCGCATGAAACGTCACCACACGAGCGATAACTGGACGTTTGGCTTCCTAGAGTTTGACAACAACGCAACCGCCTTAATGGTCTATTCCAACGTCATTCATGCCCGTTCACTGGGACGCGGGCAGGACGGTATTTCGCAGATTGATGGTAGCAAGGGAACAATTGTCGGTGAAGAGATCCACGTTGTACCGGCCGAAGATTTGGAGAGTGGCGCAAAAAGTATCGGTTATCAGCCGAAACGCACGACAATTGACGTGGACGGGACTGAGGTGATTGAGAAGATCGAACTGGAACTTCCAGATCAAGTGATTACATGGGAAAACCCGCTAAGGAACTACGCGCTCACCGAAGGGCAGGTCCCGGTCGCCGATGAACTGTTGAGTCTCGCAAATGCGGTCCTCCACAATACCGAGCCGGAGTACGGTGCACAACTTGGACGGCAAGATCAGGAAATGAACATCGCCATGAGCGAATCCGCCAAACAGAGTCGAGTCACCTTGACCTTCCCGTTGACCGATCTTACCGAAACCGAGCGCGACATGCACAACAGCTATGAGCAACAGCACGGTCATCCGATTGATGATGTCGAAGCTGGCATTGACACCTTCTTCCCGCGTCACTAGTATTCCGCCGATACTAAAGAGCTGAAGCGCGCTTCATCCCATTCGGCACCCCACCCCGACACGTCTGGAGGAGACAGATGCCCCTCTGCGACCAAAGGTGCATTCAGCAGACCCCACTCCTGTCCTTGTTGGCGGTTACCATCGGAAGCAGCGGAAAAAGACTCGTAGAAATCCGTGTTATCGATACAGCAGCCCAAGTGTGCATGGACGAGTCCAAATAACCCGCCCTGCCCGTTGAGTTCTACATTCGTTCCATACAGTTCAGCAAAGTGAGCCAGCTTCAGAACCTGAGTTGTACCGTGTCGCGCATTGACGCGGAGCCGATCTGTCGCTCCGTGGATGAGCCACTGTGCGGATAGACCGATGTCGTGCATCAGCATTTCCGTTGCCATAACCGGAATCGTTAGCTCTCGGCACAGTTCTTGGTAAAGATTCATTTTCTGTTCGTGGAACGGCTCCTCCAGCCAGACAAAATCCAACTCCTCCATGACATGCCCCACCTCAATTGCCTCACGCAAGGTATAAGAACAGACCGGATCGTGGAGCAGCACATAGTCTGGACCGACAGCATCCCGCACCTCACGTAAAATCGGGATATCCGCTTTACCGCCTTTGTAGGAGTGGAACTTGTAGGCGTTAATCCCTATTTCTCGTCCTGCCTCAATGGCTCGCAGATAGTCCTCTACTGTGCCATCCCCACCCGTTAGGTAGACAGGAAACCGCTCCCGCACCCGACCTGCCAAGGCGTAGACAGGTAGACCCGCGGCCTTACCAGCAATGTCCCAGAGGCAGTTATCAAAGTCCCCAAACCAACCGGGAGGCTGGTAGACCCAGCGCGTCCCTTTGTGCAGCATCTGGTATAGTTTTTCCCGGTCCAGCGCGTCCTCCCCTAGCACCTGTCCCCGCAAAATTGCTGCCTGTCCGGGGGACATCCCGGTGGTACACCTGCCCGTGATACCGGCATCGGTCTCCACCTGAATAAAAGCCTGTTGTGCCGGCAGATCGCTCGGTACGCCTTTGTGGGTATACTGAATGCGGCGCAAGTTCGGAACTTGTACCAACTTATGTCCACTGCTCTTGCGGTCTGGATGTTCAAGGATGTAGAGTTTTACAGCTGTAATTTTCATATGGTTTCTCCGTCAAATCATCATTTCATGAAATTCTCGTTACAAGAAACAGTGCGAAACAAAGTAAGACGTCCGAATAGTGTAGCCGATTGCCCAATTTGGATCAACATCAAAAACCGACCTCTGAGCAAAATAGGCATATTTTCCACTTGACGTGCCCACCAATTTCTGCGAAGATAAAGTAATATTCAAAATTTCTGTTGATAAAATATAACGAAACTTTCCTGAGATGATTGGAGATGCACCCATTTAGGGCGAGACTCCATCTATTTTATTATCACCCATAATTTTAGGAGGAGTAGCTATGAAAACTGGATTTCACGGTATATTTCCTGCGATCATTACGCCAATGACGCCTGAAGGGAAGTTAAATGAAGTGGCTTTTCGTAAAGTCATCGAGTTCAACATCCAAGCGGGTGTCCACGGCTTCTGGGTAGCTGGAGGCACTGGAGAGAGTGTTTTGCTGGACGACGAAGAGAACAACCGGATCGCGGAGATTGTGGCAGACCAATCCAACGGCAGAATAAAAAATATTATGCACGTCGGCGCACCAACAACCGCACGGGCTGCCAAGATGGCAGAACATGCTGCCAAGGCTGGCGTTGAGTCTATCTGCTGTGTGCCACCCTTTTTCTATGGACGTAACGACGAGGAAATTGTCGAGCACTACCGAGTTGTGGCAGCTGCGTCTGACCTACCCCTGTTTATCTACAATCTACCCGGCGCCACCGGCGTTGAAATTACCCCTACCCTGATGCAGAAAATTCAGGACGGGGTGCCCCAGTTGGCTGGGTTGAAGCATTCTGCGGCGACATTCGGTAATGTCCGTGCTTTTGCCAAGATGGGACTCTCCTGCCTAATCGGAAACAGTCGATTAATGCTGCCCGCCCTGACGATTGGGGCCACAGGCTGCGTGGATGGGCCTCCAAACATGGCTCCCGAACTTTGGGTGGAGATTTGGAACGCCTACAACGCCGGAGATTTGAAGCGAGCGGAAGCTGCCCAAGACAAGGCTTGTAATGCAGCGGACAGCGTCCTTGCGTGTGGCGGTGGGTTTCACGCACTCCTCAAGGCAACCCTCAGTGAAAGACTCGGGATCGATTGCGGTCATCCCAGACTCCCCGGATCGCCTTTGACTGTCGAACAACTGACAGCGTTGAGAAAATGTATCGCCGAACTTGGGTTGACCAACGTCACCGTTTCTTAATGAGACCTGTCCCTGTGCACAGAATACGGGAACACGTGGCTAGCCGGTTCTTTTTTACAGCGATCGCCGATAAACAGTTCTTGAGAGTATCAAGGATTGGTTGTTTGCAGGGCATAGCAGTACCACTCTACTTTTTGCCCTTCAAAACCTATTTGACAGGAGAAAAGCAATGAAGGTCAATCCACAACAACTGCGAGACGACGGTTATATCATCCTGCGGGAGGTTATCCCTCCGGAACAGTTGGACGATGTCCGCGCCAGCTTTGAAGTCCTTGTTGAACGTCAAAAGGAGATATGGGCACAGCAAAGCAATCCGAGTGTGTGGGAAACCGGCGCGCAACCACGACTGGCACACTTTGAGAGCCTCATTGACGAAGAAACCGCCAATGCCGTTGAGACATGGATGCACGAAAACACCTTGGGCGTTGCCCGTCAACTGTTGAGCGTCCCCGAACAAACGGGAATTGCCGGGATGATGTTGATGTGCAGCCCACAACGTGACCACGGTCCAGCTCACTGGCACCGCGATGTTCATCCCATCGACATGGCTCCTATGGCAAGCTTGCAAGCGGACTTTTTGGAGAACGGACCCAAGTACCTCCAATGGAACGTTTCGCTCTACGACGACGATGTGCTTTGGGTGGTGCCCGGTAGTCACCGTCGCCTCAACACCGAAGAGGAAAATCGCCAACTGCTCAAAAACCCTCGTGTCCCTTTGCCGGGCGGCATCCCTGTCGAGCTGAAAGGCGGCGATGGCGTGGTGTATTCCAACTACATCTTGCATTGGGGCAGCAATTACAGCACTAAGCTGCGCCGAACAATTCACGGGGGCCACACGATTTTCCCGTATTACCCAGACTTAAACTTCGCGCAGTTTCTCTCCCCGGCAGCACGACAGATCTTCGAGGACTGGACGCGGGAAAGCAACCGGATGCAGGATCTGACAGAATCAGCGTTGCAGGCGATTCTGAAAAAAGATGCCGAAGCATACTGTGAGGTGGTTGAGGCACTCCAGCCCGGCACAGGCGAGAAGGGTAAAATGGTGATAGCGATATACCTCTCTAAAGCAGCCTATCACATCCATATCCTGAAAAACCCCGATTTAGACAAGCTACCGCCGGAGGTTCGCAGACGCGCTTCCAGTCCGCACTCGATAAGCATCAACTGGGGCCCACAATTCGCTGACCGTTTCTCAAAGGCGGAGGCAGATCTCCTCTGGCAACGGTTCAAGGTGCTTGATTCTAAACTCCAAGCGGCTGAAGAGCTTTTTGTGCCCGGTTTCCAGTCCGGACCGATGCGATACTTTTTTGAAGAGGAACCCAGCAATTTTGCGGTCGAAGACTTCATCGCGAGCTGGTAATTAATCGCGTGGAATCGATTGATGCTTTACGGGAACAGCACCCGTCCTCCGCTAGCGATGATGGTCGCGCCGGTCATGTAGCTAGCATCTTCGCTGAGTAGAAACGCGATGATATTTGCCATCTCTTCGGGGGTCCCTAAACGTTGCAACGGCGTAGTTGAACGCAGATGTTCAAGCATTTCCGGCGAGATTTCGTGGATCATGTCCGTATCAATAGCACCAGGGGCAAGTGAGTTTATCCGCACGTTATGCTTCGCTAACGGATCACAGGCAGACTTTGTGAAGGAAATCACGCCCGCCTTTGCCGCTGCATAAGCGAACTGATTGGGGCGCGGTGCCAACGCCGCGATTGATGAGACATTGACAATCCGTCCAAACTTCTGCTGCACCATACCCTCCTTGACCGCCCAGATAACGTTGAAGGGACCCGTCAGATTAATCGCAATAATCCGATCCCAGTGTTCGGGAGTAAGTCGATCAAAATCCATATTGCCAACATCGCCGGCGTTGTTCACTAGCAGCTCAATGGGACCGAGTGCCGCCGTAGCCTGCGCTACCATTTCGTTGACCGCAACACGGTCTGCGATGTCAGCCTGAAGGGCAATTGCGCGTCGTCCAAGCGTACGAACCTCCTCGCAAACCTCCTCTGCTGGCTTCGCGGATCTCACATAATGCACCGCAACATCGGCCCCTTCCCCGGCAAGTTTAATCGCCGTTGCCCTGCCGATGCCACGACTGGCACCCGTTACCAGCGCAATTCTTCCTTCAAATTTCATAGGGCAATCTCCTTATTTTGAAGTATGAAAACGATAGCTACCCAATGCTTTCAATCGCAGCCTTCACCCATTGTAGGTTACGCATAGGCATAATCCCGTAGTTGTAAAAAGACATGGCACGGACGCCGAGATTTGCTACCGCTTCGACATTCGCGGCTAGCGTCTCGGCGTTTGGGCTCGCTGGCGGATAAGCACAGACACCAACCCAGACCCGATCCGCCTCTCCGTTCATCAATGCCGTGGCATTTCGCACAGACGTTTCAACGGATTCTCTTGACGGCGTGTAGCACAGAATCTCGAACCAATCGGCAATCTCCCGTACCCCTTCTGTGTTGAGACCGGAATATCGCCGGTCTCCCATCGCCATTGATGAAATCGAGGCTTTGGACACAGATTTAATCTCTGCAATGAGCGAACTGACAACAGATTCGCGCATTTCGAGATACGCACGGGTTTCGGGGACTTTATCACAAAATTCGTCAAACCCAATCTGGATCGGATTTCCAGACTCAAAACTAGCTGCCAACTCCGATTGCACACCGTTTGCAACAGCAGTAACATCAATTCCCTCCGCGCCCGCACGTTTGCGGCAACTTTCACAGAAGCATAACCCAAGCAGGAGCCGATCCGTTTCTCCGGGTGGGATGCCAATCTTCTCGTGTCCGTGGTAATGACGTCCCCCTTGATAATCACACGATTCCAACTCGACGGTGGCAAAATTGTAGTTTGTCGTCAAGTCCGTCACAATTGCCCGCATATACTCACGTACATCCTCATTTGCGGGACAGAGGGCATGGCAGCACGGGTTGCCAAAGACATCGCGTTGCGCTACCTCTGGCTGATTTCGTCCAATAGTTGAATTGTGAAGGCACACCGTCCATGATGAGAGTTTCATGCCGTGCCGCTCACAGCCATCGGAGATGTTTCGTAGTGGGTTTGTTTTTTCCGCGAGCGGTGACACAGGCGGCTCAATTCGGGTGTTCTTATACAGCGATTGATCCGGCTGAAAATAGATCGCCGCCTGCGAACTATAAAGGTTGTTTTCCAGACGATGAACGCGCAAGTGATCGACACTGTGATAGCATGTCGCAACGCTGAGCGTGTTCAAGCCAATTTCGTTCTTGAGAGTCGAAATTACCGAATCAACACCCCCATCAATAACATCCCAAACGTATGCCCAGATACTCAAAATGTCCATATTCATTTTTCTGTTTATCCTCCATAAGCGCATCGTGCTTATTATAGTGAGAATATTTCCAACTGTCCTTTTGCTGTCGGCACAAAGACCACACACGGTATAATCATCTCTTGCATAGAAACCCCACCGTGTGCATAACGGGACGATACAAGATCATTTTCGTTGGTAGAAGGAAGGATCTGGGTCCGTCCCGTCGCAAACGCATAATGCAACGCATCGCCATCAGGTTGTAAGCCGATTTGGTCCGCACTAAAACAGACGAGGTGCGCTAAATCTGTCTGGGTAGGTGGACTTGATAAGCCTACGTAGCGCTGGTGGTGCGCCACACTGGAAGAGATTTGAAAGGCATCCTCCGGAAGTTCCTGATACTCTGAGGACTCAATAAACCCGCGATCCGAGATTAGAAAGATAAGCGAGTCACTCGGAATCCGCTCAAGATACGGCTGGACCAACAGTTCAAAGCTGACCTTGATCTCCTCATAAACCGTGGATAGGTTTTGCGTTGCCTGCTGCAGTTTCTGATTAATGAACGTAAAATTGAAAACCTTGACAGGAACATCATCCGCCTCAATGAGAGCAAGCATCTCCGCTTGATTATTGCCGCTGTCACTTATCCACTGCACACCATGGATGCCACGCTTCTGAAAAGCGTGTATCAACGCATCCCCCCAATCCTTATCCTCAACCTCGTTCGGAAATTCTCCCGTAAAAATGGCGTATTTATTATATCCCGTCGTCGAAGGCAGGATCGAAACCAACGGAAAAACACCGTTGAGGGCAAGTCTCCCTTGAAACGTGCTCAACACCGTCGGCTTGATTGCCTCCCAAGTATCCCACCGCATCCCATCAAACATGAAAATGTAAGCCGCCTGCCCTCTTTCTCCGAGGTATTGCTGATAGCGCGGTAAAAAAAGCAGCTCCAAGAAATCGACTGTCAGGGAAGGTTTATCTCTATTTGAGACTATCCACCGAGGGAAGGCGGTCGCAATCCGTTGGGCAAATTTCATATTATATTCATCTATCAATCCTTTGACGCGTCCTAAGACCTTATCAATCATAGGATTGGGCAAGAAATCACACTGGAAGTTCAGTTGCTTCAGTTCAGCCGCCATCAATTCCAGCTTTGAGAGGTATGCCGAAGATCCCCAATCCTCTACCTCCCCAATTTCATCGAGATTCAAAGCAATCTGATTTTGTGCCCTACTCCGATGCCTTTCAGTCAACCAACTCTCGCGCTCCATCCTTGCAATTAACAGATTCAACGCAACCAGATCGGTAAAGGTTCGGAACGTATCTTTAACTCGCAGGTAGTTTTCGGTATTCGTCTGAAACAGATGTCGCCGCTGAATGTTTTCAATAATTTCGTGAATCTCAGCCGCATCCAACGATTCGGGAAAACGACAGAGCTGTGCGGCAATCAGGCGCAAGGCTTCACGCATCGGGACACAAAAGAGAATCTCTTTTTTCACATATTCGATCGTTTTGCTTAGATTGGAAGCATCAAGCCCCACCCACCGTTGGAAAAGTTCAAGCCGCTGTCGGTCTTGGGTTAGCCAGATTTCTGTCTGTTTAATCTGGTCCATGACCCGTTCCGGATCGCTTCGGATGAGTTGAGGGCACGCTTTCCATATCTCCTGCGGTGGGGTATTACCGTACTTTTTCCAAATCGTGTCCCCGAAGAGTTCAGGAAGGAAGAGGTCGTAATCCTTATTATGCTGTGCCAATGAATACGAAGTCCAGAGAAAGTGAACAAAATCTGCATCTCCCTCCAGCTTATCCATAAGCGGTAGTGCCGCCCGAACCTTGAGATTTAATACCTGAAACAATCGAGGATATTTCTCCCCCCACGCAATTAGATCCGTATCTCTCTCCATCTGTTGCCATATCTCGACCGCTTCTCGGACCGATAGGTTCGCTCGTAAATCGATATCCAGTTGCGTTGAAAGCAGGAGATTCGTCGCTTCAGCGGGCATCATAGTGCGGGGATAGTTCAGGCGGTATGCCTGAAGTCGTTCAAAAAGTTTCCAGAAATCCTCGCCGCACAATTGGTTGACTGAGTGGGTCCAGCTGTATCCGGGCTGAGCAAATTCCAGAATCGATTGTGGTGTTACCTCAACGGACTGACTTCGCACAATGTAGTCAAGAATTTGGAGATTCGCCTCATTTGCTTGACGAGAAACAATACACGCAGCAAAT
>JAKZSX010000219.1:0-3800 GCA_047517405.1 Candidatus Poribacteria bacterium
CTCAAATTAAATTTTCCCTCTCTGCTAAATGACTTCCCTCCCCCAAACACCAAAATTGTTGCCAACCTACCCTACTATATCACCACGCCGGTTCTATGGGAGTTATTGAAGCATCACCAGAAAATCGATGTTTGTGTCCTGACAATGCAGACAGAAGTCGCGGAACGCATTGTCTCGCCGCCGGGGAGCAAACGTTATGGTGCCCTTACTATCGGTGTCTCCTACTACGCCAAATCTGAAATTGTGCACAGGATTCCGCCGGATCGATTTTACCCATCACCACAGGTCGATTCTTCCGTCCTAAAGCTGCAAATGCGGGAGACCCCTCACGTCACCGTTGAAAATGAGGAGCTATTTTTTCAGATTGTCCGGGCTGCATTTCAGTCTCGGCGCAAAATGTTACGAAACGCACTCTTGAAAAACGGCGTTTCTATCTCTGCCGACGCGTTCAATGCCATTTGTGCCCAACTCGGCATCGATCCGCAGCGACGTGGAGAAACGCTTGACATCGCCGAGTTTGCCGCGCTTACGAACTGTTTGCATCAACAATTGAGCGAATCAGCAACATAAAATCTTCACGCATCAACCTTATATCACTCTAAAACTACCAACACGAAAAACGCATCTGAGAGAACGCCATGAAAATATATAAATACACGCTCATCCTACTGGGATCTCTGCTGCTTGCTTGCTCACCCGCGATGCCGCCTTCACCTGCACCGGCTGACCCATCAACCCTTTATAGTGCTGCTTCAGCCAAGCATTACCAACTGGCGCGCGGCAAAATCCCCTCCACTGAAGCGGAGTGGGTCTCCTTGATTGAAGAATTTCAGCGCACTATTGACGCGGAGGCGGAAGGGGAGTGGGCAGACGATGCCCAATATGCGATCGCTTCTTGCTGGCTCTGGTTGGGACAATCGAACGAACAGCCGGCGGTTGACAATGCAATTGACGCACTCAATAAACTGCACCAAGATTACCCCGATTCACCACACGCAGCGGATGCACACTACTGGCTAGGGGATTGCTATAATCGGCTTGGAGACCATAGCAAAGCGGTCGCACACTATCAAACGGTGATTAGTCGCTACCCCAACGACTCAGCCGCTGACAAGGCACAGCTGCGACTTGGCAGGACATACGAAGTACAAGGCTACTTCACACTGGCACGTATTACTTACAAGGCGCTCTCTCGGCGAAGCCAAAATTCGCAAATCGTCGCCCAAGCGGAGAGACGGGCTTCACGCCTTGATACCGAACAAATGGAAGATGCCGCACCCGTCGATTCTCCGCCGGAAATTGTGGAATCCCCTCAAGTCGTTCAGCTGAGTCCACCCGAAACGCTGCGGGAAGAAATCAAGCCGCCTCCTAAGCCGCCGAAAGTGCTTCAACTCAGTACCAATGTGTCGCTACCGCCGAAAGCCGACGTTAAACCCAAAACGGTGGCACCGCCAAGTGAGGCAAGACCTCCAGCACAGAAGCCTCACGCTGAGGACAAAACGGTAACACCGTCGCATACTCCTGAACCTTCGGCACCGAAGTTTTCTGCGACACCGCCGAGTACTACCAAACCTACACCTGAATCACTGAAAACACCAAAACCTGTTGCCGATCCGTCATTGGCGCAGCAGCTAGGCTTGAGTGTCAAAACTATCGTTATCGATCCGGGACACGGCGGCAAAGACCCCGGTGCCGTGAGTCAAGTAGGTCAAGAAAAACAGATTGTGCTCAATCTATCAAAAGTGCTGCGCGACGTTCTCGTTAAGAAAGGGTACAATGTACAGCTGACGCGCGCGACCGATGTTTTTATCCCACTCAGAAAACGGACGCAGTTTGCGACGGATCAGAAAGCCGACCTGTTCATCAGCATTCACACCAACGCTAGTACCTCCCGTCAGGCTGCTGGCATAGAAACCTACTACCTTGCCCTCGCCTCCGATGAATCTGCCCGACTCACCGCCATGCGCGAAAACGCCGGGGCAAAGTACAGCATGAAGGAGCTTGACGCACTTGTGGGAAGAATCCTCAAGGAGAGCAAGAGCACAGAAAGCCGTCGGTTGGCACAGCTCATTCAAACGCAGCTGACATCAGAGAAACAGGTGAGGGACCGGGGAGTCAAACATGCCCCCTTCGTGGTCCTCATCGGCACAAAAGTTCCGGCAGTGCTTGTTGAAGTCGGCTTTATCTCAAATCCAAAGGAAGGGAAGAAGCTTACGACAAAGGTGTACCAACGCCAGCTTGCAACAGCGATCGCCGCAGGGGTCGAGCAATATATCAAAAGCATCCCACTGGCAGCTGCGAACCAATCGTGAATATAGCAACTCGTGGCGCAGGACCTGCCCTCAATGAAATCGGGGTTTCCTAATCTGCGATCATCAGAACGGCAAGTTAGAAACCTACGCCACGATAGATGCACTCCATAAGTCTACACTTGCAGAAAGAAAACATCAATTTGATTCGATAAGATACTTGCGGACCCAACCCAAAGTCCGCTCCAAAGCATCTTTGTAATAAGATGCTTTGCCGAGATTGTGCCCCGCACCCTTGTAAAGAACAAATTCAATCTCCATCCCCACCTCTCTGAGGTACGCTGTATACAGCAAAGGTGCGGCTTGTTGGAAAGAATCATTCTCACCATGAAGGATTAAGACCGGTGTCTTGACATTTGCAACATGACTGGTAGGGGACAATTCGTCATAGACATGCGGGATTTCCCACGAGGTTCCCCCCATAACTTTAGCAAAATCTGTCTCGAATTCTCCATAGGGACCTCCACCTCCAGCAAACGCGCGCCGATCGTAACGTCCACCCTCGAATATGGCAGCCCGAAAGAGCGTTGTCTTGCTAATAGCATACGCGCCAAGCATCGCACCATAACTGTAACCATAAACTCCCATTCGGGAAGCCCCTATTCTGCCCGTAAAGCTTCAATTGGCGAAAGGCGGGCAGCTCTCACGGCAGGATACAGTCCAAAGAAAATCCCAATGACAGCTGAAAAGGCAACCGAGATAACCATCCATTGTGCGGATATCACAGTGGGCCACTCGGGGACAACCTTAACAACCTTTACAGCGATATTCGCCATGCCCTGTCCGGCGAAGATACCTAATCCAACACCGAGCAACCCACCGACACCACACATAAAAACGGATTCAACCAAAAACTGGAACAAAATATCCCTGCGTTTCGCACCGAGTGCTTTTCGCAATCCAATCTCTCGGCTGCGCTCAGTTACCGACACTAACATCATGTTCATGATACCGATGCCGCCGACGAGCAACGAAAAGCCAGCAATGCTCCCCAGTGCGATTTTGATAATTTTGCTTGCTTTATCTAGGGCGTGTTGACATTTGTGTCATAATAGTCATATGTCAACATTCACCTTATCTGATAGGCAATGGTCAAAAATAGTAGGATTCCTTAAAACCTGTCCTGACATCTATACCGGACAACAAACACACTTAAAACGTTTTATCGATGCGGTGCTTTGGATAACTCGCAGTGGTAGTCAATGGCGACTGTTACCTAACCAGTACGGCAATTGGAACAGCGTCTATAAACGATTCGCAAGGTGGTGCGATAAAGATATCTTTCAACGCATGCACCAACACTTTGTCAAAGACCCCGATATGGAGTGGCTTATCATTGACAGCACTATCATTCGCGCACACACATGTGCTGGGGGTGCATTGAAAACAAGTGGGGGGCAAGGCTCACAAGCACTTGGACGCAGCCGGGGTGGATTCTCAACTAAGATTCATATCGCTGTTGATGGCTTAGGCAATCCCTTACATTTTATG
>JAKZSX010000220.1:0-5130 GCA_047517405.1 Candidatus Poribacteria bacterium
GCACCGATGCATAACAGCGTGCGGACTATCCCCATCATGGACGGAATTCTGTATACAGATGAGACCCGCGAATTGGTGTGTAAAACGGGAAACCTCGAAGTTGAAGAGCTTGTCGTCTATAGCAACGTGGTTGATATGGGGAGAGTACGCGTGGCCCTCATAGTGAATCCGAAAGATAGCGGGTCCGTAGAGACGCCCATCGGGTTCACGGGCGACCTTCACCTCCTTGTTCACCGCCAGTGCGGAGAGGCAATCGTAGAGGGTATCCACTGGATTATCAAACCCGTCGAATAGGTGGCTGAAAAGTTCATGCGTGCGCGCCGAGTGTTGAAGGAAAGCGTCCTTGTTGTCGGAAGGGTCATCAGATACCGCTAGACCTCCGCGTGCGCGGTTAACCAGACTCGAACCGATATCGATCCGGCTCGGCAAGTTCTCTTCCGGGGTGGAGTGCTCCGGGTCACGCATCATACCCCGCTCAACGAATCGCTGCATCAATCCACTACACTGATCTGGATTATAGACACCGCGCAGCGCAATACCCGCGATACGGGCGTCCGCAAGGGCTTGGAGCGGATTTGTCTCATGTGCAAAGACAGTTTCTATATCGGGTTCCAGCACCGACCAATTTTCACTAAACGCCATCTTATCCCTCCTATTAATCCTACTTGTGCATTGTTCGAGAGCCCGTCCTTTAACCAAGCGAAGGAACGGGCTGCTGTGTTTCTAACTAACGATAGAAGCCTCCTCTGCCAGTGCACCCATTGGATCCCATGCGGGAAGAACAATCGGTTCTGTCTCAAGGGCAGCCTGTAGCTCGTCGGGTAGATACTCCTTTCGCGCAGCAATCTCAAACATATATTGGTCAAACCAGTTGTCATTCATCAGGTAGAATCCTTTGCGCCCGCTATCCGCGCCCCAACTATTCTCGACTCGCCAGCGACGGGGAACCTTTCTACCGTTCTCCTGTATCACATCCACACCCGTAAATAGCATCGCATGGGTCATCAGCGTCTGATGATACTGGAGTCGGCCTGCTTTATCAAGAGTGAATGGCGTGTCGTAGACACCTTCGTAGTCATACAATTTTGCGTCCCAGAGACCGAGATTTGCCTGCATCATCTTCCCAACATCGCACCCCATCCAGACCGGCTCCCCATCCATAATGGTCTTCATCGCTATCTGCTTCATGAGGTCGATATCGATATTCAGATATTTGACAATCGCACCGCCCTCGACGTTGCCGAGGCATTCAACTGTAAAGGTTTTGCCGATAGGGCTTGTCGGACGCGGGTCGTGGACGAGGCAGACGTAATCATCAACCGGGACGGTGATATATTTCTCTGCGAACTGCTGCGGCGTCATCTCCCCATCGCGGTGGAATTCTTTGTCCACGTCGTTCCACTGCCAATCGAAATGGGTCGGCGGCGTGCCGAGATGGATCGAGAGGATGCGGTGGATGACCGTGATAATCTCATCTTTGGCATCTAGCAGCTCATCAAAACTTGCATCTTTTGATGCCATATCGCGAAGCGTCTTCGCGCCCTCGCGCAGCTTGTTCAGCAAAATGCGATTCATCCGACTCGAACTTGACGAGCTCTCCGTCTCAGGCATAAACGCCTGCGGCACAAGCCCGTGTTTCTTGATTAGATTGACGAACATATTCCACTGTCCGCCATCTTCCAGTGGACTGTCAAGTAGCCACGAAACACATCGATCATCTACAGGACGGTCTACCATCTCGATCATCCGTTGCAGGAAATAGTTGGACCGTTCCAGCTTATCCCAGAAGAACGTGTAGTTTTGACTGAATTCAAATTCTTTCAGGTTCATCTTCTTCATCGCGCCGACCCGGAACAGATTCAGCCCGGCGAACATCCAGCATCTGCCACTACTTTTCTGGTTTGTAACGCTCCAGTCATCTAACACATGACTGAAAGTAAAGTCGCTGTTGGTGACCACCTGACGGTCGAGAGCGATGTCATCTACAGCGATCTTACAGACAGCATTCTGCGCCATCCGATAAACCGGGTTGCCGTCAAAATCGTTGTGCAATTTTGCGATTTGGTGCGGGGACAGTGTCCCATCTTGCAAGCCTTCAAGTGAACTTAGTCTGTCAATCGAAGTGGATGCCATATTACGACTCCTATCTTTTAAGATTCGGTTGGTTTTTGAACCCACACGGATGGTGCAGGAAAATTAAGATAACCTAAGTTGCTAGAGCGTGTTGACTTTATATGAGATGTGTCCTTAATCGTAGGGGCGAGGTTTCCTCGCCCAACGGGTTGGGAGACCCAACCCCTAAACATCCAACAAGTGTCGAGACAGCTTTTCTTACGCATGACACATTACGTATTATTTCTCATAAGCCCAGCGGGGCATCTTACGATATAGCAGGTACCAGACCCAATTCTAAGGAATCAGCAGCACCTTACCACTTGTCTGTCTGCCCTCCAGCGCACGGTGTGCGGCGGCAGCGTCTTGAAGCGGAAACGTCCGGTCAATACGCAGCTTCAATGTGCCAGCGGCGATCCATTCAAAGAGGTCGCCTGCCCGTCCCATCAATTCGTCCCGATTGGCAGCGTGGTGCCCCAGCCCCGGGCGCGTTATAAACAATGAGCCACTCGACAGACGGCTCAAATCGAACGGCGGCACGGGCCCACTCGATTGACCGAACAGTGCCAGATAACCACGGGGTCGAAGACAGTTGAGACTCTTATCAAAGGTGGTCTTGGCGACCGAATCGTAGACCACATCAACCCCTTGTCCATCGGTTAGACGTTTAACCTCGGCTTCAAAGTCGGTCTGTGTATAGAGGATTACTTCATCGGCACCAGCTTCCTTGGCGAACTGCGCTTTCTCCGGCGTGGAAACTGTACCCAATACACGCGCTCCCAATGTCTTCGCCATCTGAATAAGTAACAAACCGACCCCACCGGCGGCTGCATGAACCAGTGCGGTATCACCCGTACTGAGTGGATAGGTGCTGTGGGTCAGGTAATGGGCTGTCATACCTTGCAGCATTGCCGCTGCCCCCGACTGTGTATCAAGTGAATCGGGTAAAGAGACAAGCACTCCAGACGGCACGATCGCCACCTCGGTATAGGAACCTTGGTGCATCGCATAGGCGACGCGATCCCCTACCTTGACCTCAGTGACATCGGGTCCAACTGCCTCGACTACACCCGCGCCTTCCATCCCCGGTGTGAAGGGCATGTTGACGCTCGGATAGAGTCCAGTGCGGTGGTAAACGTCGATGTAGTTTAATCCCGCTGCTTCGATACGCACCCGTGCCTCACCCGCGCCGGGTTCACTGGCAGAAACCTCTTCATAACGGAGTGCCTCTGATCCACCGTGTTCATGAATACGAATAGCATGCATCTGTCTATCTCCTAATGTTCGTGAGGGATGATACCACGATTGCTAAAAAATCTGAAGCTCAACTATCGTCAAAGTGCTTCGGGAGCCAACTCTCGCATTTGGGCTATCCACTGTTCACGCTTGGGGTTTCCCGCGGCATTGGCAACCCACGGTCCGTAGTCAACCCCATTGCCGATAATCTGTTTTTGGGTGGCTTCTGCTTCCTCTGGTGTTTTTGGATTATTATAGTAAACCAAGACACACATCCGGCGATCAACCGCGCCACCCCAACTCGCATGCCAACATCGCACGTCAAAGGCAACCACGTCCCCCGGCTCTGATTCAAAGATGTAGGCGGGGACATCAGGGATGTCGAGTTGTAACTCACTCATCTTCTGCCGTAGTTCCCCGTGAAAAGATGGCTGGTGTGACCCCGGTATCAGCCGCAACGCGCCGCTTTCCGCTGTCACCGGCTGCAGATAGTAGGCAAACTTGACGCCGTACTGATGGAGGCTTCCTGTGTCGGGGTGCCAGTTTGTATCTCCCACGTAGCGGTTAATGTCGGACGCAATACCGAAGACATCTTCACCGTAAAGCTGCTCTGCCACATTGCAGAATCGTTGATCCTCCAGTAATGAGGCAAGGAAGGGTGTCTCGGAACCCATTGTTATCAGCCAATGTCGGCGTGTGCCATCGAATGGCTCATCTCGAAACGCATCTGCCATTGCCGCTTCAAACTCCGTGTTGATGGTCTTCAGGTCGTCCTGACTGAACAACTGCCGAAAAACCAGAAATCCGAAGGTTTGAAAGTGATTGATTTGTTCTTGTGTGAGCATTATGTTACTCCTCCCTTTCCACGGCTTAGAAATTCCCATACCTTGGCATGTTTAGGTATGGGCTTGCTCTGTCAGCCGGGGATACATACCATCAAAAAGTATAAGTAATCGTTCCTGCGCTGAACGGACCAACAGCGTAGGGTGGAAACAGAATACGAACGCCAATTGACTGTTCGTTTTTCCGGGTATGCGCCTGCCATGGCACATTTTCAAGGTTTTCTATCGCCTCGTATTCATCTCGCCGAAGACGCTCGTTTATAAGCATGAGTAGTTGCGTCTCTGATGTTCCTCTGTTTTTCAGATAGTCGGTGAGCGTTATACTATTACCGTTGTGTAGGTTGTAATATATATACTGCATATTACCATGCGCGCCTCCTGTGTCTGCTCTTTCGGCAATCAAAATGCTTTCATATTCATCAAGCACAGTGCGATCTGCGGTAATATGAAGATCAAATGGCAGTAGTGGAGAATTAGGAAACTCTTGACTCAGATCGATGGCACCATCTGTTATTTCTTTTTCCCTTTTTTTGATGTATTCTTCAATACTCCCCTGCTTTAGATGTCCTTCAAGCCACTCCGGTTTTTCATATTGGAAGTCGATCAGAGTAACATCGGAAGGGGTATCAGAAGTGTCTTTGGAAGTGTCTGTAGACACCAATATCAAACGCACACCTACCACAATCGCAAAAATTACAATCGCACCTATTGCAATGTATCTCACCTTCATCATGATAAATTACCTCTGTTTAATCTTATCACATTACCATAAAATCTGCACCAAAACAATATGACAATAAAACGAGAAGTCAGTCAAATTGTACTATTCAAGGGCGAACGAACTATTTTCATGCATTGTATCGTCTGACCAAGATACGAGTGCAGTTGTTTCGTTAGAGATCCCTCTATGTTGCCATTGGATTGTCAACCCAACGCCGCT
>JAKZSX010000221.1:0-3941 GCA_047517405.1 Candidatus Poribacteria bacterium
TGGCATGAATGGACGCTGCTCTTGTCACGCTTGCAGGCACAAGAATATGACCGGCTTGGCTCAGAATAACGCCCGTGAAAATCTCACCGTCCGCTTTCACCGCCACGAACGATTTAAACGCGGCATAGAAGTCTTCAGCATACATTTCACGTTTCCGGTCTGCTTCATGCAATCGCTTGTCTGCTTCAGTAAGTGGTGTTTCAGCCATAAGTTTCTGAAATTCAGGCATATCCCAAATCGCTGCGAAACTTTCCGGTGCCTGTTTGGCCTGATTGATAACAGAATTGTAATTGACGGTAGGATTATTTTTATTATCGCTGTGTGCGAGTGCAATCTGAAACCAAGCCCACGTTTTTTCTCGATCGCCTTGATGAGAGTAAAAAGACGCCAACTCAAGTGCCCTATGTCCGAGAATGCGTCCTAGATCTGGGAAGATCTGACTCGCTTCAACAATCTGGTCGTATACTTGATTCCTCCATGCTGTCATATCATCATCCGACCTCGGTCGTTTGCGCTCTAGCTCCTCCATTGTGAGGTTAAATTTGCGATAGCGGATTTCCCACATGAAACCAGGGTTGTTTGGCATGAAATCGAGCAGTTTCTCATATTCGGCGATTGCTTTTTCCTCCTGCCCGTGAGCCGTGTAAAGCTGAGAGCGAATTTGACTGATTCGAGGGATAACGCGATCACCGGGGATATCTATATCCTCCGCTAGTAGTGCCGTGACTAAATATTCAATTTCCAAGTCTTTCAGCATAGCTGCCGCTTCACTCTCGCGGAGTATTCCTGCTTTATCAATAACTGCATAGTAGGGCCAACCATCTATACCGAACTGATATGGCAATGTCTCAAATTCGAGAAGTAAAGGGATGCCCGGCATAGCGTGTGTCTTGATGAACCGCTTCATCTTGGCTTTACTACTCTCTGTACAAATGTTGATTAGGACAAAATTGGGGTTTTCACCGTGTGTCTTGTCTAGCTGTTTGAGTCTTGATATGTTCGATTCTGTTTCGCTATTGTCCACTGTTATTCCCTCCTGCCAGTGGTAGAGCACGACTACTTTGCCACGCAAATCTTTCAACGAAACAGGGACGCCATACACGCTAGTGCGCGAAAATTCGGGTGCAGGTTTGCCTAGAATCTGTTCGGCGCGAAGCAGGTCAGCTTCCGCCTCTTTTTCCCAATTTCCCGTCTGGCTGTAAATGGTTTCTTTTTTCTGGTACGCTTCAAGCAGCAACCCTGGGTCATCAATTTCACCCCATTCTGCAAGGGCTTCGCCGAATTTGGACTCATGCTCAAGATTATACGCACGGAGTCTACGGACTTTACCGGCGTATAATGTCTGTCCTGGGCCTACAGCGCGAAGCAGACTAAATTCATCCGCTTTTTCCCAATTTCCCATCTGGGCGTAAATGGTTGCTTTTCTCTCGTAGGCTTCAAGTAGCAATGCTTGGTCATTAATCTTATCCCATTCCGCAAGGGCTTCGTCGAATTTGGACTGATCCTCAAGGTGATACGCGCTGAGACTACGGACTTTACCCGCGTAACTCGAATCCGGATGTTCTGAAAAAAATGCTTCCACACCTTCCTCAAATTCGGCATAGCGTCTGAGAGAATAGAGGTATGTAAGTTTTTTATAAAAAACTTCATCATAACGATTGCTCTCCAAATAGGTGTTAAGGAACTGCTCGCAGAGTTGGAGACCATGTTCCAAGTGCTGTTGAAGTTGTTGCAGTTGCGCTGCTTGCTCTGCCTCTGTCGCGGTTTCCGGCAGCGGCTCTAGCTGGAAATTGTCCGCCGGTTGAATTTCCTTATACAATGCCTGCTCTGGGTCCAACGCTTCTGCTAACTGCATCACACCCATCGGCACAGCAAAACAGGTAAGCGTCAGCACTCCTATTGCTACTGCGATTTTTGTTAGCGGCCGTCGATTCCGGTTTTCAGCGAGAACCATTCGGAGCCGCCCTTCAATTTTTGAAGATCGTGCCATCGCTACAGCGGACCGTTTCGCAATACCTGTCGCCTTGATATTCCGTACAATATCGAGCAGATGTTGAGCGTAATCGGTTGATTGGTGCCCTGCGTTGAGCACATGGTCATCGCATGCACACTCTACTTCTGTCCGCATCCGGCGCGCTGCAAACCAGATGAGCGGGTTAAACCAGTACACCGCACAAGTTATATGTGCTATTGTCTGCATCAGCCAGTCTTGCCGTTGAATATGTGCCAATTCGTGAAGCAGCACAGCGTGTTGCCGTTCGGGCTGCCACTCATCCGCATCAGCGGGCAACAAAATCACCGGACGAAACAATCCCCACACCATGGGCACCGTGACCGCGTCACTTCGACGGACGCTGACCGTTCGTTTCCAACCGGGGCGTATGTGCGGAATCGAACCTTTGAACTGGCTACTACGGGCGGAGAGGTGCCAGACAGCACCGATTCCCACAATCAAACGAGCAAGTAAGAACAGCACTCCTCCTGCCCAGCACACCACTACCCAATCAGTCCAATGAAGCGAAGCGAGACCTGTCCCCGACGTGCTTGATTGAGAGGTGCTTTTCTCACTGGTCACAGTGTTCGGTTGAATCGGTGTTGGCGTCGCTTGGGTTGATGACGCAGCGGTTGACGGTAACGGACGGGACACAATCGGAGCAGGTGATGTGGGTGGCTGCCTATTATCTACCCACCGGTCTACCTCCAGTCCCTGCGGTGTTGACGGTAGAACGCCAACCTCCCATTGTGGAAGTGTGAGCGAAAATAACGGTACGATTAGGCAGCCTACAATTGCCAGACTCCAAACCAAACCGCGCGCCGCCGCTGAATGGCGACGTAGAATCAACCCAAATAACCCCGCAACAGCGAAAATTACGAAACTTTTTATCGTTGCGTCAATCAAGAATTTTAGCCACAGGTTTGTTTCCAGCATTTCAATCAATGGGGTCATGATGGGGGATCTCCTTTTTTCGCTTGTTCAATGAGTTGGCTTAAACGGTCAAGTTCCTCATCTGAAACTTCCGCATCGGAAACTAATGCTGCGACCGTTTTTTCGATCGACTTATCGAAGAAGGTCTGAACAATCTGTTTGAGCGCAGACTGCCCTGCCTGATGACGCGGTTGCGTCGGGCGATAGATATAGCGGGGCCCATCTTTTTGGTGGGTGAGATGCCCCTTCTCCTCCAAAATCCGCAGCAACGCCCGCACTGTCGAATAGCTCGGTGCATCTGGGAGGTTTTCAAGCACATCGGCAACGGACATCTGACCGTGTTGATAAATAATGTCCATAATCTGCCGCTCACGACGGCTCAGTTTTACGGTACGATAATCTTCCATGCTGTCCTCTGTTGGAGTTCGTGGATGTAAGCCCTAATTACATCAAGATTCAGAGCAATTTGCTTTCCAAGCGAACCTCTTTTTACTAAGATGCTAATATTTTAGCATGTGCGAAAGAGGTTGTCAAGCAAAAAATGCGAAAAAATTAGCATGAAAGAAAAAAGGGGTGTTTGGGTGGGTAAATATCAAATGATACAAACGATTTGGAACAAGTGAAAGGCGACTGCTTGACTAAGTAAATATCGCCTACTTCTGCTAATTCACAATTAAGTCTTCATTGTGCTGTACATTTCGCAGACTCAGTTCACCACATAACACATAGAGCTTGTTCCCCGAAACTGCAATGTCCAAGGCGGGAGCCGGAAGGGTTTTGAGATCCGGAAGGGGTGTGAGAGAATCACGCTTCCTAAATTCGAGTTCGGCATCCCATTCCCACGCAATAACTCCTTCTGTTCCTGCTGCCACGTACACTACGAAATCTCCATAGACGTCTATCCCGTAGAGGTGAGAAAAGTGGTCGGAAGCTGTCCGGTTATCCCCAAGTCGCCATATGAGGAACTTCAGTGATGTATCCATTGAGACCACCGCATGTTCTGTGGCTATAAAGA
>JAKZSX010000222.1:0-7054 GCA_047517405.1 Candidatus Poribacteria bacterium
AAGCTGTTTGAACAAATTGCGCGAGTGAAACCGAAATACACTGGGCGTACGCAGGTCTATATTGATGCGCTTGTTGCTCTCAAGGGAAAGCATGCGTTTTTCCCTCACTCCAAGCTCAAGTGGGCAAGGCGCGGTCTAGCAATCATGGATAAAGGGCTAAAGAAAAGCCCAAACGACATTGAAGCGTTGTTCATCCACGGTACGACCTGCTACTACCTTCCCTTCTTCTTCAAACGCTCTGATGATGCCCAGCGAGATTTCAAGGAAATTATCAAACAGATGCCACCGGAAGCGCATACCTACGTTCGGGCAGAATATCGTTCGTCTGAACACGGCGCGACGAATTGTCGCGCTCACCTTTGATGATGGACCTCATCCACCCTACACCGAGCAGTTGCTTGATGTGTTCGCCAAGCACGACGTCAAAGCCACATTCTTCATGATCGGGAATCGGATCGAAAAATATCCCGAAACGGTGCATCGCATTATCGCTGAAGGACATCAGATTGGCAATCATTCCTACAGCCATCCTATGTTAGGCTTCCGGTCACCTGCCCGTATTCAGCGAGAAATTGAACGCACGGACAACCTGCTTCGACAGATGGGTGTCGCGGGTAAAATTGTGTTTCGTGCACCATTATTAACAAGATTTCTGCCGGTCGCATGGGCTCTCGCGAAGGCAGATCGAACGCACATCAGTTGTAATGTATGGAGTTGGAATTGGATAACTCAGAATCCGGAGCGAATTGCACAAACAGTATTGAAAAAGGTCGTACCCGGTTCAATTATCGTATTACATGATGGGAAAGCAGAAAATGCCCATGCGAACCGTTCGGGTACAATCGAAGCAACGGATCGAATCATCACGAAACTTAAACGAGAAAAATACCAATTTAGCACGATTATAGACGGTTAAGATATAGTCTCAGGAAATCGTGACAAAGATCCCGTTTTCACAGGATTCCTTTAGATCTAAAACCTAAGTCTTTAGGTTCCTGATTTTTTGAAAGATTTCAGTGCTTACAAAGGAGGAATGGACGATGAGTTGGCGCGTTGTAGATCACATTACCATTTACCGTGAGGAAAGCTGGTACGGTGCCCATCCCAACGTGGTGCACACCCCCGGCGGGGACCTGTTGGTTCTCTTCCATCGTTCACCATACGTGGGTTATTCGCACCACAGCCATCCATTATTCGATGTCCGTGCCTGTCGCTCGGAGGACGACGGGCAAACGTGGAGTGAGCAGCACTTCATTAGCTCCGATCCGTTAGGAGGTGTGCTTGACTTCGGCACCCATACCCTTGTGGATGGAAGCATCTTCCTTCACGCTTCCAACGTTGCGTTAGTCCCCCAAGATGAAGGGCGTGAGGGTGGGGAATGGTTTGCTCGCGCGGGTATTCCTTTCTGGGTGCGCTCCCAAGATGATGGGCGCACTTGGACAGAGCCGGTACGTTTCCCACCCCTACCTGACGCTGTGTGGGGACATCCCGCCTCTCATTCGGGGATTTCCCGGAGCGGATTGGTACAGATGCCCGACGGGTGTTTACTCTTACCGAGCAAGGCGACCGACCACCCTGATGGCGCGATGCCGTTCTTCGGTATGCTGCGAGTGTCAACGGACATGGGGGAAACATGGGAATATGGCGGACGGATTGCGGAAGATCCTGTTGCCCATTTCAGCGAGCCAGCCATCCATCTCACCCCCGGCGGACGGATTATTGTTCTCTTTCGATGCCATCCTCGGCCTGGTGCAATCAGCGAGGAGGTCTGCCTGGCATTGGTTGAATCAAGTGACGGTGGCGAAACTTGGTCTCCTTGGCGGCGGACGACGATTCGCGGTTGTCCGGGCCACATGCTTGGGCTGCGGGATGGGCGCATCTTCACCACTGTCGGCACACGATGGCTCGGACAACGGGGCTGCCTCGCGCGCGTCGTCGAACCGGAGGAAGGCGATCTGGACACCGCACCGGAGTTTGTCATCCGAAGCGATTCGCACGATTCAGACTGCGGTTATCCATGGTCGGTTGAACTTGAGGACGGTCGTGTGTTGGTGGTGTATTACCATGTCTATTCAGATGGTCATCGAGGTATTGAAGGAACAATTGTCGAGGAGGTTTCTTAATAAGGGTTTGTGGTTGGCAATGTATCTGGATTCAACCCGAACAGCCATACCGATAGGAGCAAATATGAGCGAAAAAGTTGATATTCAACTCGCGTGTATGAGTTTGATGTGGGGCGGAAATCTACCCAACGAAAAGATGCCCGCTTGGATTGATGATGTCTCGGCGGCGGGCTATGCGGGTGTTGCTACATTTGAGAGGGAGCTGCTTCGGTTTACTGAGCAGACGGACTTTGTCGAGAGGATATCCGATCGTGGGCTTCCATTGGTAAGCGTCGATCTCTTCATAGACCGAGACTTTGATAGGGTGAACCGTGTCTGTGAGGTGATGCAGCGACTTGGTGCGAAGCATCTGGTGACGATAGGCGGCTTGGCACAGAAAGGAGCAGATATGACTGAAATCGCTGACCTGCTGAACCAGATTGGTGAGATTGCACAGACCTACGATGTCCATGCCTGCTTCCACAACCACACCAACCATACCGGCGAAACATTGGAGGAAACTGAGGAACTATTACACAAAACGGATCGTACCAAGTTCTTCGGTTTCTTGGATGTCGGACATGCGACAAAGGATTTCGTTGGGCATCCAGTAGAACAGCGCGCGGCAATCTTTCTTGAGCGCAACTGGGATCGGATGGATTTTTTGGAGTTCAAGGATTGGCATGAGGATTCCGACTTGCGGACTGAGGTCGGTGCTGGGCGTTGTGACTATGAGAACGTATTTCGGATTCTGAAGGAGAAGCGTTATTCAGGCTGGATAACGGTCGAGCAGAATGGACCGATGGGAGAGAAGACCCCACTGGAATGTGCTAAAGCGAGTCGGGATTTTATCCGGCAGGGTCTAGGTGTTTGATTGTTCGCTGACCAGTTCATAAACCGTGATGTTTTCCCATTTCCGCTTTGTTCTATGGGTCGCTACTCGTTCCTTAAATCGGTTCAAAATCGTTAAATTCGCAGCTTCGATCATTACTTCTAGGCGAGCGATCGCTTTTGCACCGGAAGCCTCCGCATACCCGATGAGCACACGGGCCCCAGGGTTGAGATAATTAGGGAGGTCATCGAAAAAACGGCGAATCGTATCCTGGTTTTCGTCGTGGATAGCGATTTCCGCCCGATTTCGAACTCGTGAGACCACCCATGGTGCGTTGAATATAATCAGATCAAAACGAAGTGTTGACACCGGCTGGAACAGATCACCCGCTGGCATGAGGTGGATTTGCGATGCATCACTACCCACATCGGTGGAACGTAATAGGTTGAGCCGAGTTGTGCCAACTGCTTCGGGCAGCAGATCCGATGCGTAAATATTTATCTCCAAATCCCCCACCTCCTTCGCGGCGAGCAACGTGAGACAACCGCACCCACACCCCATATCGAGCACCGTCGCCCCGTGTCGCAGGTGCGGTTTGGCACTTTGCAGACCACGCTGAAACAGTTCGACCGTTTCTTGAGAATGGGGTGGAAGCACATTTTCCGAGGCAAGCAGCGACACTCCGAGCGCACGAATCGGATAGATTTGTGCGAGTGCCCTTTGGATCTCCTGAATTTTGACAACGGGTACTAAAAAGGGCAATCCCTCATTTGCGCCTAGATTTTCACCCACCGATTCAAGGAGGTAGGGTAGATCTGGCGGTGGGTTTACTTGTAGTGTTCCGGTTGGATCTGCCCAACACATTAATCGTGACAACGGATCGGCACTTCCTTGTGTCGGATTTACAGCCGCTAATCCCGCATGGGATTTGCGTCCGTCAACGCTCATTCGGGACTGCCATCTGTCTTTGTCCCGACGAGATCGTTTTCTCTCTCGCCCTCGCTCACGAGCTGGACTAATCAGCTCATCCTTTTTCCGCTCAATATATTCCATCACCCCCGTTATCTGCTCCCAGTCGCCGGATAGGATTGCCACGCCGCGGCGGCGTAAGTGAGTAAAAATTCGATTCAATTGTCCCAACTCTCTGTGCGCGAATAGCTTCCACGAAGTGTCAGCTGGGGCAATTTCTCGAAACTGAGTCGGCACGTAAACATCACCGATGCGGACTATCCGGCGAAATGGGGGCATAGTGGTTAAAGGTAGTTGAGGTATGTCTGTTTTCTGAAGATTAGACGAGCCAGATATACCGCGCCACGAAAAGCACGGCGAATAGGTAAATCAGCCAGTGAACCTGTTTTCCTTGGCCCGTGACCAGTTTCAGTAGGGAGTAGGAGATGAACCCAAACGCAATCCCTTCCGTGATACTGATGGTGAGAGGCATTAACAACAGGGTCAGAAATGCAGGGATGGACTCTGTCGCGTCGTCCCAATCGATGGAGACAACATTTTTGAGCATTAGGCTTCCAACGATAATCAGTGCTGGAGCAACTATGGGATAGAGGAACGTATTTTCACCGATAGGGTATCCCGCTCCCACCATCTGAATTAGCGGCCTGAAGAATAGGGCGAGCAGCATCAGAATTGCCGTCACAATGTTGGTTAAACCGGTGCGCCCTCCCGCAGAAATCCCGGACGCGCTCTCGATGTAGCTGGTAACCGTTGATGTGCCGAGTAGAGCACCTGTGCTTGTAGCGACCGCATCGGAAAGCAGTGCCTGCCGTGCTTTCGGCAGTTTGCCATCGACCATAAAGCCACCTTGTTCGCCGACACCGACTAGTGTTCCAACAGTATCAAACAGATCTAGGAAGATGAAGATAAAGATTATCGCAATCATCTCCGGTCTTACGAAGATATTCGGGATTTCGAGTTTGAGGAAGGTGGGAGCGATGGATGGTGGGGCGGAAACAACTAAACTCAACTTCGACCAGATTAATGCAAGCCATGCGGGAGCGATAGACGGTGGTGCGGAAACAACACCTTGAAACTTGACCATGCCGGTGATGAGGCCCACAACGGTCGAAGCGAGAATGCCGATCAAAATTGCGCCGCGCACTTTTAGGGCGAACAGGATAGCAATCACGATCACTCCGAATAACGAGAGGAGTGCAGGGGGCGATTTCAGATTGCCGAGAGTGACATGGGTTGCGGGATGGTCAACAATAAGTCCCGCCCATTCCAAACCGACCAGCGCGATGAGCAACCCAATTCCAGCAGGGATGGCGTTCCTCAACGAGACAGGCAGAATAGTCATCACCTTTTCACGCAGACCGATAAAGAAGAGCAGGATGAACAGGACCCCGGCAACGAAAACGGCACCGAGCGCGTTTTGCCACGATACACCGAGGGTGAGACAGACTGTGAAGGCGAAATAGAAGTTGTGTCCCATCCCCGGCGCAAGGGCGATGGGATAGTTGGCAAGGAGTGCCATTAGTACCATTGCAAAAGCACTTGTGATACAGGTTGCCGCCATCACTGCGCCAGAATCCATCCCTGCTGCCGACAACACCGCCGGTTGGACGAAGATAATATACGACAGTGTCATGAACGTTGTGCAGCCCGCAACAATTTCACGTTTAACAGTCGTTCCGGATTCTTGTAAACGGAACAATTTTTCAAGCATCAGTTACCTCCTTGACAATTATCCAAGAATGACCTTTCTAAATGTTAGTGATACCCTACGCTGCCTCTCATACTTTTGACCAGCCCACTGATCTGATTTTCTGGGGGCGATACCGTGTAACCACTCATTTCTAGCTTCATCTTTCAATACTATAATACTCCTAGGTGCAAGCCAGACAGGAATCTTTTTTGCTTTGTCAAGCTTGCTTGTGAAATCCATAACACAACCTGAACCCAAACTCAAAGAGACAATCACATCATCAAAACAAGGTTCACAATCAATGTGACTGGAAATCCCTTGCCCTGGCTCGTACTCATTGATAATAACCTGATCTGGCTCTGCTGGCATGTGACCATCTTCATGTAATCTTTGACCAAGTGCTTGCAGCCACTCGGGTAAATGATCAATATGCATATCATGGGTAACCTTCCGCGCTTTGTAGTCGTACTTGAAACCGTAATGCTGAACACGCCGCTTTAGATCTTTGCGCCACTGATGTTCGTGTTCGTCAATCTGATCCAACAACCAATCATGCTCGCTTTCACTGATGTAGTCTTCTATATACCTGAACCCTTTGATTATACTAATAGCTTCCTCGTTTCTTGAAGGAGGTTGTGGTCGAGGGTCCGACAAGAGGAGTTCTAGTTGTTCCATTATCCGTTCCCCGTTGGGTCAAATTTATTCATTAGTCTATGTTAAGGTTGCCTGTTTTGCGTCAATTGCTCCAATAAATCCTCTAGTCCTGGACTCAAAACAACAGGATATTTTTCTGCATCCGTCAATCTTTTATAAGGTTCGGACAACCGTGTCAGTTCAGTCTTTGCTTTTGCCTGCATCGCCACTGAGTTGGGGAATGAATAGACTAACTCCCCCTTGAGAATTACCGGCACAAGTAGCGGCTCGCCATCTTGCAAATCCTCATCCCAACGGCTGATCACATCTTTAACGTAATTTCCGTCAGCATCGTATGAGCGATGGAGCTGCTTCCTACCCGGAAGGGTTGATTTGCCTGTGTCTTCGCTTAACTTCATCGTGACAGTCACCTTCTCGCCCTCGATCCGCTCGACATGCTTGTAGACGCCGGGCAGTGCCGAGGGACCTCCTTCACCGGTCAGCGGGTTGAAATTTGCCCCTGTTGCCAAACGGGTCCCGACGCCAAAGCCGTCAATCGGGGCACCTGCGGTCAACAACCGGTCAATCTGAAATTCGTCGAGGTCGTTACTGGCAAAGATTTGCGCCTCAGTCAATCCCGCTTCGTCGAAGATCTCCCGAACTGCTTTGCTCAGTGCTAGCAGATCTCCGCTATCAAGTCGAACGCCTCTCAGTTGCGCGCCGCTTGCCTGCATCTCTTTTGCAACAATACACGCATTCTTTGCTCCTTGAATGGTATCGTAAGTGTCAATCAGCAGGAGGGTGTTATGGGGGAAAGATTTGGCATAG
>JAKZSX010000223.1:0-3661 GCA_047517405.1 Candidatus Poribacteria bacterium
TTTTTGTGACCAGGATTAAAGGATTTCTAGGGTTGTGGAAAGCTGTAAAAACACTGTTAATCATAAATTTTAGCATAAGCATAAGCAGAATACAAACAAAACCGCACGAATTTTGTGCATGTTAAAACATTATGTTAAGAAACTGATTTTTTCTCTCAGAAACTTGATTTCTGGTTTTTTTTATGGCAAATTTCGATTTCACTGGGTATCATTGGGAGGATACTCTATATATTGTCAGGTTCTTTGATTAAACTGTTACGAAAAAAGGAGACAAGTCATGGCAACCGATGCAAAAATCCACGCTTTAGTGGTTACCGGCGGACATGGTTTCGAGCAAGAACCATTTTGGGAGATGTTCAGTAGTTTCGAGAATTTCAGCTACGACACTGTCGTCTTTCCGGGTGCTTTCGATTACTTGAACGTTGAGACGGCAAAAAATTATGATGCACTCGTCTTCTACGATATGTGGCAGGAGATCACCGCCGACCAGCAGGCGGCATATCTTGAGCTCTTGAATCATGGTAAACCGATTGTGTACCTGCATCACGCGCTTATTTCTTTTCCAGAGTGGGAGGAGTTCAATCAAATCGTCGGCGGGGTTTGGAAGCAAGGCGAAGGTACGGTGAAACACAACGTCCAATATACCATCCAAATTGCTGATCCCGATCATCCTGCGACGAAAGGGATGCAGGACTTCGAGATTGAGGATGAAACCTACGGCAATTTCAACGCCAATCCCGAGGTGCATGTCCTGCTCAAGGCGGAACATCCGGAGAGCGCGCCGGTGATTGGTTGGACCCATCGGTACGGTGATTCCCCAATCGTATACATCCAACTTGGACACGACGGACTCGCTTACGGCAATCCGGGGTATCGCCAGCTAGTCAATCAGGGGATTCGTTGGGTCGTAGCTGCGAGAAATTAGAGGTCGGTAGACCTCAATCTGTTCTTTTAAAAGTTGTAATAGTCAGAAAGCTGCAGTGTACTGCGTCCCAATGGATTGACAAATCCATCGGTCTAATTTTGCGATAAAGAGTAACTAAAAAATTGGGGCGTAAATTGTATGAAGCAGTACCATAGGAAAGCGAGCTCTGTCATATTTTGAATGTGAAATCAATTGCTATGACAAAACCCGATATCGGCGATCGACACGAAATTCAGTTGACCGATTTGACCTATTCTGCATCTGCCGTCGGTCAGATTAACGGGATTGTCACATTTGTCCACCGGGGAGCGCCGGACGAAACGGTACAAGTTGAGATTACCGAGGTGAAGAAACGGCATCTACATGCCCGAATCCACGAGATCATCTCTCCTTCTCCGGATCGTTGCCCACCGCCGTGCGCCTATTTTGCTGCCGGGTGTGGTGGCTGTCAATGGCAGCATATTAATGTCAATGCTCAGATCGATGCAAAAGAGCAAGTACTAATTGAGGCGTTAAATCGGATTGGAGGGCTATCGTCGCTACCCGATATAACACGCCATCCCGCCCCTCAATCGCTTGCTTATCGAAACCACATCCGCTTGGCAGTTACTGTCGTCCGACCTCAAGTTGAGTTCGGTTTCAAGAGGGAAGGGAGCCATGACGTGCTCCCAATTGACCAGTGCGAAGTTGCGATGCCTACAATCAACGGTGCCTTACCACAGGTTGCCGATCTAATAACAAGACTTCGGTGCTTTCGTGTTGATGAATTGACGCTGCGGGCCTCTGCGACAACCAACGAAGTCATGTTAATCCTAATTTTCCCGAAAAGGTACAAGCCACGCCTTAAATTTACTGACAAAGACTTGGAGGATTATCCGGCAATCCACTCGATTTATACCCAGAACGGGGAACGAGGGACGCCTGTGTGGATTGCAGGTAAAGAAAAACTATCCGAAACTGTCGATGGATTGTCCTTTGAAATTGCTCCCAACACCTTCTTTCAGAACAACCTCGCCGGGACAGAACAGCTTGTCGGAATTGTTCGGCGGCACGTCCAGGTAGCCCCACCGATGGTCGCTATTGATGCACACTGTGGCATCGGCACGTTTACGTTGCCAGTCGCTCAAACTGCGAAAGCTGCCTTTGGACTTGATCTCCAACCTGAGGCGGTCGCGCTTGCGACAAGCAATGCTAGAGCTAACGGCATTACAAACACCAACCTCCGTATTGGGCATCTCGCCAAGCTGGGCAACGTCAAAGCGGATCTCGTCCTCCTTAATCCACCGCGAGCCGGGTGCTGGTCGGAAGACGTGGCAGCGCTTGACCGAATCACGCCCCAGCACATCCTATACATCTCCTGCGATCCCGCTACACTCGCTCGTGATTTATCCAAGATCAGAGCGAACTATGAAGTTTGTTCCTTGGACCTCGTAGACCTGTTTCCGATGACATATCACTTTGAAACGGTAGTTGGGTTGCGGCGATACGGATAAATTGTCTTAGATTTGTCTCCTCGTTTGGGTTTGGAGAAATGTATGAAGGTTGAGTATCGTGCCCCACGTAACGAAACCGAGCTTGATGACACAATTGAATGTAGTCTTCGTGCTTTCGGAAACTTAGGAGATAGACGACTTCGCTTTACAAACATTGTCAAACGAGATCCATGCTCTGATCTCAATAACACGCGTGCCTGCTTTGTGGGCGGGAAGGCTGCTAGCGTTGTACAAATCTTTGACCGCCCCATGCGGATTGGGAATTGTGTCGTCCGGATGGGTGCAGTTGGCAGCGTTGGCACAGATCCATCCCAGCGTCGCGCAGGCTATTCATCGGGTGTGCTGCAGAATAGTGTCCGGTATATGCAAATGTCCGGCTACGATCTCTCTATTCTATCTACAGGCATCCATTCACACTACGCTAGAGCAGGCTGGGTACTGCATCCGACCTACAGCATGGACGTGACCCTACCTACAACGCTTGGAGAAGTGCCTACTGATGTGACTATTGAGCAGTGTGAACCGAATCGAGATCTGCCGGCGCTGCAAGCGATTTACAATCAGTTTAACGCCAGTCGAACAGGGACGTTTTTCAAAAACACTGAATACTGGATAAACCGCCCCAAGTGGAGACCATACGATCCATCGCTGTACTGGATTGCTAAACAGGGTGGGACAACGGTTGCCTATCTGCAAACTGAGCGGTGGGAGGTGGGCGAGTTCGGCTATCTCCCGGATGCCAATAGGACGATGATTGCGTTATTTTGTCATTTCTTCCGTTGTGCAAAGGCGGAGGGTGTTCAGGAAATCAACGCACCAACGCCATCGGAGAGCCGAAAGGTGTTTGAGATGATGGGCTGCTCCGTTCGGGGGCGTGAGCGAAGCAACATAATGGTTCTGATAACTAACTTTGAATCGCTGTTGACCAAAATTAAGCCGTTGTTGGAGGCACGACTCAAGACTTCGGATTTTGCAACGTGGACCGGTGCTATTCACATCCGCTACGAAGCAGACGAACGAACGTTGGTTGTCGGGGATGGGAGTATCAATATTGTAAGGCACAGCGAGTCGCCGGTGATAAACCTTTCCGTCAGTCAAACGCAGCTGCTGAAACTGCTATTCGGAAATATGAACGCCGAGCAGATTATTTTTTCCAACGGTTTGAAAATTCACGAAATCGATCTACTTGATACGCTTTTCCCAACGGGTGAACTATTTATGTGGCGGACAGACCGGTTTTAGT
>JAKZSX010000224.1:0-16642 GCA_047517405.1 Candidatus Poribacteria bacterium
AATAGATCGTATCTCCTTCGCCATGTCAACAATGGCTTCAACATCGGCGGGGGTTTCGTAGGGAACACCAATCAGAAAGTAAAGGCGGAGATTCAGGATGTCCCGTTTGACAGCTTCTTCGAGGACATGATACAGACGTTCACGCGGGATAGCTTTGTTGACAACTTTTTGTAGATTTTCGGTGGCAACCTCCGGCGCAATCGTGATAGTGCCTTGCTCGCTGTCAGCAAGCGCGTCAAGCAAGGGGGGACGAACGGTTTCTGCCCGCAAGGAAGCGCAGGAGATACGGAAGCCTCTCTCCACCAATCCTGTAGCGATTTCATCGATATCCGGGTGATCTGAGATTGAGGCACCGACCAGACCGATCCGATCTGTGATACCGCGGGCTCGTTCAGCGAGTTGAAGCGTGCTTTCAACAGACCGGTGTCTTGGCCACCGTCGAGCATAGTCAGCTACGCAGAAACGGCATTGCCGGCCGCAGCCACGAACAATCTCAATCAGGTGCGCGTTAGAGAACTCTGTGTTTGGTGTAAAGATTTTGGTGCAAGTTTCGGCGTCATCAAGGCTCGGTATTGCAACAGAGCGGATTCGGGCTGGCGCGGGTGATTTTGCTCGCATTTCCTCAACGCCGCCCTCGTCGTTATAATCGACCTCATAAAAACGTGGAACGTACAGCCCGGGAACTGTGGCAAGCTCACACAGCAAATCCTCTTTAGATGCGCCTGCTGCCTTCCACTCCCCAAAAATATCCATAAGATAATGGATGGTCATCTCCGCTTCACCGACAACGAAGACATCGATGAAATCAGCGATAGGTTCGGGGTTATAGGAGATATTAATACCACCCGCAATAACGAGTGGATCGGCATCCTCCCTATCAATAGCAAGAGGTTCAAGCTGTGCCATCTCGAGCATGGTCGGAATATTGATATAATCCGATTCAAATGAGACGGAGAATCCGAGCAGATCGAACTGATTGAGTGGGGTTTGTGTTTCAAAGGAAAATAGTGCGGTTCGGCGGTCATCGAGTTGACTCACTATCTGCGGTTCAGGAAGGAATACACGTTCGCAGGAAGTATCCTCACGCTGATTGAGAAGAGAGTAAATTACTTGAAGTCCTAGGCTTGACATACCAAGGGAATAAGCACCCGGGTAGATTAGCGCAAACCGGTTTTCTTTTCTAAAATTGAAGTGGGGGCGATGCTCGGCCTTGAGAAGTTCTTGATAGGTTTGGCGTAAAATTCGTTGCATAGCAATTTTGGCGAAGATAAACTTACTTCTTGTCCTTCAGGTTTCGGACTCGCAAGAACGCAGGGATATCCAATAGGTCCTCATCATCCGTTGTAATTTCAGGTTTAACTACGTCACCTGACGGTCGATTCGACCCGCCTCTTGAGTCCGGCCCAAATGAATCTTGGCCTCTTTGATTCTGACCCGCTTGCGTTGAATTCGGTAGAGTACGTGCATTCCCCCGGTCAATGCGCGGGAAATTACGTCCCAAGAACTCTTCCAGATTGACAATATCCCCTTGACCTGCTGTCTGCCTTCTGCTTCGGGTTTGTGGATCAAATCCTGTTGCGATTACAGTCACACGTAGTTCGTCTTCCAAGCTGTCGTCATAAGCGAGCCCAAAAATCACCTGCTCCGTATCCGAAGCCTCTCTGATAACCTCCATGGCATCTTCCAATTCGTGCATCGCCATGTCGCTTGGGCCCGTGATATTCACGATAATTCCGGTTGCTCCCTCAATGGAGTTTTCTTCCAATAGCGGCGAGAGGATAGCACGTTTCGCCGCTCCTTGGGCACGGTTGTCGCCCGTTCCGGCACCAATTCCCATCAATGCCCCGCCCGCGTTAGACATAATGGTCTTGACATCAGCAAAGTCAAGATTAATTTCGCCAGGAACCATGATCAGATCGGAAATACTTTGAACAGCGTGTAGTAAGATCTGATCTCCCATACGGAAACCCATTTTTATGGGCATATTCCGATCCGCTTCCTCAATCAGACGTTGGTTCGGAATAACGATAACAGAATCGGTATTCTCGCGCATCTCATTCACACCGGCTTCTGCTTGGGTGGCTCGCTGTCTTCCTTCAAAAGCAAATGGACGTGTAACGACCCCAATTGTTAATGCCTCCGTTTCTTTAGCAAGGCTTGCAATAATAGGAGCCGCACCTGTACCGGTACCGCCTCCCATACCCGCCGTAACGAACACCATGTCTGCATCTTCGACAATACTTCGGAGGTTCTCTTTGCTCTCTTCTGCCGCCTTACGCCCTGCCTCGGGGTTTGCCCCAGCACCGAGGCCACCCGTCGTATTTTCGCCAATTTGCACCCGGGTTGCATTATGACACGCTCTTAGCGCCTGAACATCGGTATTGACTACATAGAATTCCACACCCGCTAATTCAGCCTCAATCATTCGCCTGACAGCGTTGCTTCCTCCCCCTCCAACACCGATGACTTTAATACGAGCAACATTTGCAAATTCATCCTGTTCAACAAACTCTATTACATTATCGTTCATGATTTTCAGCTATGCTCCTGTTGACGAAGTAGCTTAATTCCTCCGTTGTCTTACGCACACCCGAGCACCAAGATGTTAGTGCAACGCGATCTCAGCTTCGACCATCTCTAAACCCCACCCGATAAACCGAAAGTCCGAATCTCATGAGCGAGGATCGATTTCTCCTGCACTTGTAGGAACTTGGCTCTCGTATGGCGAGGGGAAGTCGAGACGATTCGAGGCTTGCACCGACGTGTACACGCATTTGACATTAGAAGTTCCTTCCCTGCTCAATTTGGATCCGGTTGCAAATCAAGATAATCTCAATCCCATCGGAGCAGGATTTTCGATTAAGCCGGCATCAGCAGGAGCTTGGAACTTTTGAATTCATCTCGGATCGACGTTTCTATATTTTTAACGGAAAACCACAAATAGCAGAGTGGCAAACCCGTAAAAAATCCCTGAAACATCTGGACCCACACGCTGTTTTCAGATTATAGGGAATCACCAAACTAAAGTCAATACTTTTTTGCAGATGCTACAAAGTCTCAACCGGACCTTGCATTTATAACCAGTCCTGAAACCAATGCTTCATCCGTTTGAAGATTTGATCAAACAGGTTTGTCCCTTTGATAAAGGTTCTTTTGGGTGCACGATAATGCTCCATCGCACCGGCAAGAACAAGTCCAACACCTGTTGCATAAATCGGACTGTGTATTTTCTCTGTTAATCCTTTTAGTGGACAGGGATATCCAACCCGCACTGGACAGGGAAAATCCTGTTCGGCTGATTCAAGCAGTCCATCAAGAAGCGCGGTCCCACCAGTAAGTACAACTCCAGCCGGAATATTGAGGTTGCAATTGTAGATTTCCTGACCAATTAGATTTAAGAATTCGTCTATACGGCACTGAATAATTTCTGCCAGATCTCGCCGAGTGATAAAACGCGATTTGTTTGCTCCTCCAACCATCGAGATTGGAATGGCATCATTTTGATCTACGAAGTCAACCGATGCACAACCGTAGCGTAGTTTAAGTTTGTTGGCATCTTGTGGTGTCATTTTTAACAGTTGTGCAATATCATTGGTGATATGGTGGCCGCCAAGCGAAAGCACTGCGGAATGATGGAGGGCACCATTCTTGTAAACCACGATATCTATCGTTCCTCCTCCCAAGTCGGCAAGAGCAACGCCTACCGCTTTCTCCTCAGTTGTCAAGACCGCTTCCGCGGAAGCGATAGGTTCTAAAATGATATCTTCAACAGAAATTCCTGCATTATAAATACTTTTGACAAGGTTTTGCGCCGACGCGACGGCCCCAGTAATAATATGAACATAGGCTTCAAGACGAACCCCAGACATACCCACTGGATCTTTAATACTCCCCTGGTCGTCAACGATAAAACCTTGTGGAATCACGTGAAGTATCTCCCGTTCAACGGGAATCTTCATCGCTTGGGCAGCGTTGATTGCGCGTTCCACATCGGACTGCGTAATCTCGTGTCCTTCTCCTGAAACCGCAACAAGACCGTGAGAAGTTTGTCCGGTGATATGTCCTCCTGCGATGCCCGCATATACGGATCCAATCTGCACACCTGCCATGAGTTCAGCGGTTTCAACTGCCTGACGAATCGCTGTGGTCGTAAGATCAATATCAACAACAACCCCCTTCCGCAATCCTTCAGAAGGGGTGGTGCCAACACCTATGATCTCAATCTTTTCGGGATCGCCCTGCCAAGTATTTCCGATAATTGCAGCAATTTTGCTGGTACCGATATCTAGACCAACAATAATCTCATCCGCTGCCATTTTATTGCCCTCCCCAATACATAGCGTCATCGAACCTAGCGTCCAAATAGCCATTCAGAGGATTTGAAGTATGTTGTCCTTTTTTGGTGAGTATCGCTTGATTTTTCATAAATAAATTAATATGATAAATGCCAGTTTTAATCAAATCCGATGAAATCCATGCTATAGGAAAATTACTAAATTCGAGAGCAATCTTATCCGGTTGATTCGCATCAATTGTTTGTAGCGTGGAGACAATTTCCGGTGTCAAACTTAGTGCCAAGTTTAGCACGTTCAGGGCAAGTTGAACACTATCAGAATCAATTAGATCTCCCACACCGGGAACTTGCTGTCCAGCACTGATAATCATAACGACTGAATTAGAAGCTGGCAGCAATTTTAGATGCTCTAAAACATATCCCTCAAGATCGACTAACACAAAGGGAATATAACTATCTTCAGAATATTTCAGTAATGCAACCGGTTCTCTCTCAGTAATCTCGAGCGTCAACGAGCGTTTTAGAATGTTTTTTGAGATGTGCGCTTGTTTAACGTAGCTAAGTTTTTGTTTGAGACGTTCTTCAATTGTAGATCTTGAAATAGTATGTACATCACTTTGTCGAGGGCTTAAATCTAAAGCGGCAATCACTTCCTTCTGTGTATAGTGCTCGTTGCCGGAAACAGAAATCCGCTTCACACGAAACAAACCAACCCTTGCTGTGAAATAGTGAATGAAAAGTAGTCCAATGATACATGTTATGCCAATTATTAAGTACCGTCCAACATAGCAAGGAGCCTCTTCGGGTGCTGGAAGTAGCCGGTCTTTAAACCGATTAGAAGATTGAAGTGATGAAAATTGCACGACATTTAGACCTAGTGGATGCGTATGTTATGTATAACCGTTCATAGCCAATGAAAGCCTACTCTCAAGCCCCGAAAAAGCGGTTTCTGTAACATTTCGATCTGGACACCTTTTACGGCAGGATTCATTATAAATTCTTATACCCCGTTCCGAAGGTTGATTTGACCAATACTCTAGTGACGACACTTGAATCCATATTTACGTAGATCCGTCCGTTCTCTTTTGCCAGAACTCCAAGCGCATCGTCAGGCTTGACCTTGATTTGTCGAGTCAGAGACATCATTCACCTCCAGCAGATCTTCTTCGTTTTGATGCTCTTCATAAAATTCAAGGACACAAAGCCGCATGACCTGACTGATAGACATACGTTTGAGCTCCGCATATTTCTTGACGAAATCGTGCAAATCCCTGTCCAATCGAAATTGTACAACCTGTTTAGCCATGATGTAATTGATTATACGACAAACAATTGCAAATATCAACTAAAATTTAACGTAATTTACCCCAAATCGTAGGTTTGGCACGATTTTTTTGTATATTTTCAAAAAAAAACACAATATCTCGTAGTATGCCCATCTGAAAGGCATCTCCGCTACGATAAATCCACCTTGATGCAAAGGAGAATCAAACCGAAAATATAGGCTTTTGCATCGTCTTATTAACACACAAGATATTGATGTACCAAGTTCAAAAGATCTGAATCGTGAGAAAATTCTGTTCAATCTTTGTTTGGCTCTCCGCTCGCTTCGCCAAGCTTTTCCAATAATTCACGGCCAACTTGCCAGATATCGCCCGCCCCAACCGTGATAACAATATCATTCGGACGCACGATTTTTACCAAAGTTTCCATAATCTTGTCCTTGTCAGGAATATAAATCACATTCCGATGTCTGTGTGCTTGAATCGCATGTGCCAGTTTTTCCGCAGTCACTCCCTCAACCGGAGCCTCCCCCGCGCCATAGATCGAGGTAACGATGAGCACGTCCGTTTGATAGAACGATCTTGAAAATTCTTCAGCCAGATGCTTCACCCGCTGATAACGGTGCGGCTGAAAAACAGCGACGATACGTCGATTATAGCTTTCGCGTGCCGCACTAAAGGTGGCTTTTAGTTTCGCTGGATTGTGTGCATAATCGTCAACCACAATTATGTCATTGACCTGACCAATAATCTCAAAACGACGATGGACACCACGAAAAGATTCTAAGGCATTTCGAATAGAATCGAACGGCACCCCTAACTCCAGTCCAACCGCGACTGCCGCCAATGAGTTTAAGATATTGTGGTTGCCTGGCATCTTCAGATGGACCTGTCCCAAGACTTCTCCGCGCAAATGGATGCGATAGTAAGAAGTTGGGCCATCAACACTCAACCGCTCTGCCATCAGGTCCGCGCGCGTTTCAATCCCATAAGTCACATAGCGTTTTTCGATTCGGGGAATAAGCTGCTGAATGTTTTCCTGATCCAGGCATAGCACTGCAGTGCCGTAAAACGGGACTTTATTGATGAACTCCAGAAACGTTTCACCAATCTCTTCAACGCTGTTATAGTAGTCAAGGTGATCGGCATCGACCGATGTCACCACCGCAATTGTTGGAAAGAATTTTTCGATGGACCCATAGGCTTCGTCCGCCTCAACGACCATCATTTCTCCTTGCCCAATCCGAGCATGGCTGCCCAAACTGACCAGCTTCCCTCCAACAACAACAGTTGGATCTAGCTTGTCCAGCACCGCTGCTGTCATCGCGGTTGTGGTAGTTTTGCCGTGCGTGCCGCTCACTGCGACGCTGAATTTCATCCGCATAATCTCCGCGAGCATCTCCGCACCACGGATAACAGGGATCTTTTGTTCCTGTGCTGCAACGATTTCAGGATTCTGGAACGGAACAGCGGGAGACATTACCACGACATCCGCACCAGTGATCTGTTCAGCGGCATGCCCATAATAAACGCGCGCGCCTAATGCTGCCAAGTGCTCGGTAACTTCCGTTTCGCGTAAATCGGATCCGGACACCTGAAAATTGAGGTTTAGCAAGATTTCAGCAATTCCGCTGAGTCCAGCACCACCAATACCAATGATGTGAATATGACGAGTTTTTCCAAACATAAGTGCAAACTTTCTAAATTTATTAAAGATTATCTTTCATGAAAGAAAAGATTGATCGGGCAATTTCTTCGCCGGCGTGCGGATTGCCCAGCTGACGACTTTGATATGCCATCTGTTTCTGTTTTTCCGGATTATTGATGATTCTGATGATTTCTTCAGCAAGCTTGCAGCCCGTTAATGTGCGTTGATCCAGCACAACACCGCCGCCCGCATCTGCAATCGCTTGAGCATTCAACCTCTGATGATCTCCGGCAGCAGTTGGCAAAGGGATAAAAATCGCTGGAATACCACACGCAGTGATTTCAGCAATTGTCATACCACCAGCTCGGCATACCATCAAATCAGCAATACTGTAGACCGTTTCAATAGGATCAAAGTACGGCTCCACCAGATGTCGAAGTGATGAAGCCTGATAACGCGCCTTAACTGCGCTGTAATCGACCTTTCCCGTCTGATGGACAAACTGAAGCTGCTGGTGGAATGTCCCTAAATGATCTAGAGCGTCCATCACATTTCGGTTAATTGCCTGTGCGCCTTGGCTCCCGCCCATCACAAATACAGTTTTTCGTTCTGGATCAAGTCCGAGTGAATCGTAAGTTTCTCGATTTCGTTCAACATCTCCGATTGTTCGGCGGATTGGGTTACCCATCACCACCGTTTCTTGAGTAGGAAAGTGTGTGCCCGCAGTTTCAAATGCAAGATAAATCGTTTTTGCCCAGCGTGCCAGAACCCGATTTGTCAGTCCAGGGGCAGCATTTTGCTCCTGTATCACAGTGGGAATACCGAGTAGTACGGCTGCGAAAAGCACAGGTCCGCAGACGTATCCCCCTGTTCCTACCACAACGTTAGGTTTCAAGCTTTTAAGCAACCATAGTGATTTTGCAAAGCCGGAACAGACGTTGTAAACAACAGGTATCCACCGCCATGTTAATTTGCGTGGAAAGCCTGCAACGGAAATCGGTAGGAAGCGAAATCCATGCTGCGGAACAATCGTTGATTCGAGGCGATCCACTCCACCAATAAAAATAATTTCAGTCTCCGCGTCGAGTTGTATCAGCTCTTTAGCGATCCCGATAGCCGGATAGATGTGACCACCAGTGCCACCGCCAGAAATCACTATTCGTGACATCAGCCTAAACCTCATTCGCGCTATGTGCTTACGATTCCATAGAGAATTTATAAAGTGTAACGGTTTCTCAGATTTGGTTTAACGGATAGGAGCTTCCCTCCACTACGGTTTCAGTGGGAACCATCGAACCGGCCGGGACATCTACTGATAAGCCTATCTTGATTTATCTAGATTCGATCTCCAGAGGTGCATGTCCGCCGGATGTTTCACCCATGTCGCGCGAGATATTGAGTAAAATTCCAATGCTAAACAAGCTGATTAAGAGTGATGAACCACCGTAGCTGATAAAAGGCAGCGTAATCCCTTTTGCCGGCAACATGCCGGTTACCACCCCAATGTTAACAACCGTTTGCAATCCAATGAGTGTGATAATTCCGATAGCGATCAAACCTCCAAAGGCATCCGTGGTATGTTGAGCAATATAGGTCCCTCTCCAGATAAGCAACATAAATAGGGTAATAATGCCAATCGCACCAAGAAAACCGAGTTCTTCTCCAAGAATTGCAAAAATGAAGTCAGTATGCGGATAAGGGAGGTGAAAGAGCTTAAAAATGCTGTTGCCGCTACCCACACCGAATAATCCTCCGAGCGCAAGCGCATTTATGGATTGATTGACCTGATAGTGTCCTTCATAAGGGAACTTCAGCGAGCTCAGGAACCCTTGAATTCGCTGCATTTTATAAGCGTCATCCTGAATTGATGAATAAATGAAAAAACAGGCAATTCCGACCACAAGGACAATCTGTGATGGACGTGCACCTCCCACGAATAGCAACACAAGAACTGATAGACTCAATAGCACCGCCGATCCAAAATCAGGTTGTTTGTATAACAGGACAAATGTAATTGAAAGGATAAGAATGGTCGGCAATACGCCTCGGGTGAAACTACGAATCTGGCTATGTTTGCTGATGAGGAAGTGAGAAACATAAATCATCAACCCAAGTTTTGTCAATTCAACGGGTTGAAATTGGAGACCAGCGATCCGAATCCATCGATGAAACCTGATGCCATCTGCCGAACGAACATCGTGCCCAATTGGAGAAAATACCAGCAACAAACCAACCAGCGACAACGCTAAAATCAGCTTCGCGTACCTATGATAATACTGGAAAGGGAAGTATGACGCGGCAAACATGCTGACCAATCCGAGCGCACAGGCGATCAGTTGCATCTTTAAGTAGTGATAAGTGTTTTCGTTATACAACTCATAGGCAAGCATGTTACTCGAGCTGTAGACCATCACGATTCCAATTGCGACAAGGCAGAGCGTTATGAACAACAGGACATGATCTATCTCCCCTTTAATCGGATAATTGGTCCAGATAAATATCGGATTTTGAGATTGTTTCCGTCGATTCAAGGTGGTTAACAGCCTCTCGAAACGCTTGACCGCGCGCCTTATAATCTGTAAACATATCAAAGCTCGCATTCGCCGGCGATAAAAGCACTACATCGCCCGGCACGGCTTGTGAGTAGGCGAGCTCGACAGCGTCATGCATTGTCGCTGCATCCCGTGTAACGACATGCGCTGCAAGGGCGTTTCGTATTATTCCCGTGTGCGACCCCAACAGGATTAACCCTTTGACCTTCGATCGGACGCATTCAATAAGTGGCTGATAATTATTTCCCTTATCGTATCCGCCCATGATTAGCAGAATCGGATCTGACAACGATTCGAGAGCTGCCTTGACTGCCGCGACATTGGTAGCTTTGGAATCGTTGATAAACCGTATACCATTAATTGTCTTGACTGGCTCGAAAGCGTGTTCAAGGGGCAGATGTTCGGCAGGGGAGAAGCTACAAATGGCAGAACGCATCATATTTGGTGAAATGTTGAAAATCTGCGCAACAGTTATTGCAGCGAGGACATTTTGGATGTTATGGCTTCCGGGTAAGGGTATGTCGCCAACATCGCAGATCGGGTGAGACTCGCCCTCCCATTTCACAAGAATCTGATTATTCTCTACATAGGCACCCATTTCAACGGCGGCGGAGTCTGCAAAATAAACCGCCTTTGCCTGCGTTTCATCAGCAAAAGCCCTAACATTTTCATCCAAAGCATTTAACACAGTCCAGTCCGTCGATGTTTGATTCGCGCAAATCTTCAGCTTTGCTGCTCGATAGGCTTCCATAGTCCTGTGCCGGTCTAGATGATCGCGCGACAGATTTAGAATAACACTGACCACTGGTCGAAACCTCGTCGTTGTTTCAAGCTGAAAACTGCTGGCTTCGATAACAACGAGATCGTTAGTCGTTAAATGCTGCACCTGGCTCGACAGCGGAACCCCAATGTTACCCGCAGCACAGACCCTACGGAAATTCCCCTGCTTAAGAAGCTCGGTTGTTAAAATTGTAGTAGTTGACTTGCCTTTTGTTCCTGTAATCGCAACCATAGGTGCAGCGCAGACGTTTGCAGCAACTTCCAATTCGCCAATGATTCGGATACCTGCTGAACGCGCTTCCTGCAGAATTGGGATGTCTAACGGCACCCCCGGCGAAAGGACGACTAGGTCAGCTTTCTCAATGCAGCGCCGATCATGTCCGCCGAGAACGAAATCAATTGCTCGATTTTTGAGGGCATCAATGTCCACTTGGAGTTCGTCGCTGGATTTCGGGTCCGTGACAAGAACCTTCGCGCCGAGATCGTCTAGCAATTTGGCAACGGCAACGCCGCTGCGATGGAGTCCGAAGACGGCGATCCGTTTATCTGCAAATGTCATCTAGTATTTACCTTACACCCGGAACAGTGCTGATACAATGTGGAGGATCCTCTACAGGCGGGATGTAATTTTTTTAATCCATGCTGCCACGACTGCATCCACTATCGCCTGTCCATGTTCGGCGTTGGCGGACCAGCTATTCTTTTCTTCATTTTGGCGACAATACCTAAGGTGCCGTATCGTCTAGACGATCTTGCTCTACCAATTCGGGGCGGGTTGCTAGCAGAAAAGAGGTTTCGTTATAGCCAGCGTGGTCACCACCAGCTGGCGGCGATGCTTCGGGAAGAATCATCGGTTGGACTTCGATGTGGCCGGACAGTGGCCCCGCTTCATCCTTTAAGGATTCCACCGCCCACCATCCGCGCGGATAACCTCGTTCCAAGATGCTCTCGAATGCAAGTTCCGCCGCTGCTTTTTTGAAAGCTAGTGCGAGCGGTGCCTCCATGCCTTGATGCATGATAATCACGTAGATGGTGTTGAACCCCATCTCACGAAAATTTTTCAGAATCGCTTTGACGTGCTCCCCAAACGCAGCATAATCCGGATCAATGGTACCATCGGCGGGTCCACCGAGCGCGTATCCGGTGGGACCGTAATCGAAGGATGGGGCAATGACAATGTTTACTTTTTCGGCGATACGGGCGCAAATTTCTTCAACGATGATTGTGTCGTGACCAATTGCCATGTGGGGACCGTGAGTTTCAATGCAACCTGCTGGTACAAGCAGCGGATGCCCGTGTTCTACAGCTGCCTTTAATTGGTAAGGACGTATATGTTTTAAGTACATGGTGCCTCCACTTCTCAGATCCGAGGGTTCTACCGGATTCGATTGCCAGTTCAATTTCTATTAATCAAGGGAACGACTGGATGGTTTACATATTAGCACGATTCAGCTATCAGATCAATAGACTTTTCTTGCTTGAATCCCCAATGGATGTTAATCTAGAGCGGGAATTGAGACCGCGTACAATGAGATGCCAACAGAAATTTCATGGAGGAGGGACGGATAATGAAAAAACGACCTAATATGCAGAGCGAAGCTAGCCCCGATGGGTTGGAAATCATTCAACTTACAACGGAGGATGTGCCCAGTTCACACATTTATATGGAGGCACAGATTTTTACGCCGGATTCAAAGCGGTTTATCTTGCATCGTTCCGCGCATCCACACGGATCAGATCCTCAAGATCCCGAACATAAATATCTGATCTGCGATCTGGAGAACAGCTGTGAACTCATTCCAATTACCGAGGAGATTGGTGCGACTGCTCCCTCTGTTTCGCCCGATGGGACGACCCTCTACTATTTTATCAACGAAACCCACCCCGGCGGCGGGAGATTGACGCTCAAGCGAGTTGGTATAGACGGCACCGGCAGAAAGACACTGCTGACGATTGACGCACCGCTTCCCGATACCAATTTTCGTCCGAGCCGCCCTTATCCACTGTCCACAATATCCTCTGATGGCAAACGGTTGGCAATCTCTGCCTTCTTCGGCGATAGCAAAACAACGGATGCACCTTGGGGCTTGATGGTTTTTGACCTAGAGAAAACATCCGTTGAACCGATCATCTACGGACAAACATGGTGCAATATGCACCCACAGTATAGCCGGTCTCTCGACACCGAGGACGCACACGATATCCTGATCCAAGAGAACCACGGCAATACCTGCGATCCGGCAGGAAACGTCACCCGGCTGGTTGGGGGAGACGGGGCGGATATTCATGTCATCCGGGATGATGGAACGAGGCTCCGAGATCTGCCTTGGGGACGGAACGGGGTTGAGTTTTGTCAAGGTCATCAGTGCTGGATTGGACGTAGCACTAGGGCACTTACTAGCACCTCTACGCGCGAACCCAAGAGTTGTCAACTAATTGAGGGACGTGCCCTGCCTCATGTGGGACATTTGGGACTCAACACGCCGGGTGGCAGGCGTAACGACCTGTCGCGAAATTTTCCAATCCCTGATTTCTATCATTTTGCCACAGATCTCGCCGGGCAACACTTGATTACAGACGCGGGACCTAGAGATGGTGGTGGGGCAATCTATATAGCCCAGCTGCCCACCGATGAAACGAGTCCGTTGGAAAATATTACCTTTTTGCTCAACCCACGCTCGTCTTGGGAGAAAGGTAGCCATATCCATCCGTTCCTCTCACCGGATGGTCGTACGGGGTTCTTTAATTCAGACGAAAGCGGTACATTGCAGGCGTACATGGTGAAAGGTTGGACGATATAATTCAGCAAAGACTCCCACCTTCTTACAGAAACTGATGGGCTCTGTTCTTTCGCCAGCCATTTGCTTGAATAACACCTCGAAATCTGTTAATATACCATTGAGGCAGTATAACAAAGAACATCTTTCTTGTACCTAGATTTTGGGGGCATTGAAGCCGCCCTACAAGGAGCACCTATATGAAAATTACCAATATTGAAGTGATTCCGATTTACCCCCGTCTTGCGAAGCGCTACGAAAATCGCAAGGTCGATCTATACGGTATAGACCACCGCACCGTGTTCAAAGTAGAGACAGACGCCGGGATAGTTGGCTATGGAGATCAGCGTGTCCGTCCCGGTGGGCAGCCGGATCCAGCAATCGCAGCGTCACTTATCGGCCGCAACCCGTTTGACTTTATCAACAACCATCTGTCCTACGGCTCCGCCTTGAATTGTGCCCTCTACGACGTGATGGGGAAATATCTTGAGGTGCCAGTCTATAAGTTAATAGGGCAGAAAGTCCGGGATGCTGTGCCAGTTGCAGCGTGGACTCGGCCTGCGTCGCCGGAGGCATTCCGCGACGAAATCAGCCGGGCGGCGGACCAAGGCTACACCATCTTTAAGATGCACACCTGCGATTACCACGACGTTATGGAGCAGACACGGCTTGCTGAAGAGGTCGCACCAGAGGGTTTTAAGATTCATTACGACTTTAACGGTAATCGGAGTTTGGCGGCGGTCCTCCCCATCATCCAGGAATTAGAACGCAATCACCCGATTGTTGGTTATATCGAAGACCCGCTTGTGAAGAACGATGTAGACGGCTGGTGTCGCTTGCGCGAACAGACCCGTCTCCCGATTATCATGCACGGGACACCGCTCGGAAGTGTCCAAGAAATCATCCGCGGCGTCGCTGACATCTATATGATTGGCGGTTCAATTGGCGATACCATTGCGACCGGCTTTGCTTGTGGAAAGGCAAATATCCAGACAATACTCCAGTTTGAGTCAGGTACAATTGGCAAGGCGATGGCACTGCATATGGCAGCTGTCCTGCCCACCCACACCGCCCACTCCATTAATCTGGACGACCAATACGAGGAGGACTACACCACTGAGCGGATTCCTGTGATTGAGGGTGCATCACCTGTTCCGGAGGGACCGGGACTCGGATACGAAGTAGACGAAGACGCATTGGCACGCATCGCAGCAAATAAACCGATAGAGATCCCTAAACATGTTGGTGTGCTGCACATGCCGGGCGGGCATACGTTCTATGGTCGCTCCTATGTCTCACCCACCAGAGTGACGGGACGTGAGGAAGGCACAATTCGAGGAATCAAGTCCGAAATATGGGAAGACGATGGCTCAACGGAATTTGCCGGCATCTATGACCGGGGGCAGAAGGAAGGAACGTTTCGTGCGGATTGATAAAGAACTTGTAGGACAAGTGAAGTCTTGAAAATTGAGGAAGGACGGAACACCAATGACCGTATTTGATCAGGTGTTACAGGAAGTTGATGAACGGTGTCGAGAACAGCACATCCCGATGCTTGGATCCGAAAAAGCCGAGTTTCTCGCAGATCTCGTTCAAAAAGCGGCACCGGCCTTGATTGTTGAATGTGGCACCGCTATCGGTTATTCGGGACTCTGGCTGACCGCTGCACTCAAGTTGGCGGGTAAGGGTAAAGTAATCACCGTCGAAATCGACACAGGTCGTGCCCATGAAGCACAGGAGAACTTTAGGCGTGCCAACGTCGCAGATTTAATTGATTCGCGGATTGGGGACGCTGCAGTGGTGCTGCGAACCATCCATGCGCCGGTCGATTTTCTGCTGCTCGACAATAACTACAGCAACTATTTCCCCTGTTTTCAAGCAATTGAACCACAGCTAACCGATGGGGCAACTATTGTTGCGGATAACGTGGGAATCGGAGCGGCGGGCATGGCGGATTATCTCGACCATGTCCGCTCGCATTATGAGAGTCAAACTCACTGGTTTGAGACAGACCTGCCTTGGGTCAAACGTGATGCTATGGAAGTAAGTATCTACCGTAAGTCCCACTAAACCGTCGAACAGGCAACTTAACCGACACGCTTATTCAGGAGGTTGTACTATGGCGAACCTACATGGACCAGTTTTGACTAACGACGATCTTGCGACATTTCACGAGCAGGGGTATGTACGTTTAGGCAAGGTCGCGCCCGACGCAGAGATTGAGGTACTTTGTCAGCGTATTGATGATATCATGCTGGGGAAGATCCGTTACGACAATATGCTCATGCAGTTATGCCCCTCAGCTGGTGCCCCCGAATTATCGAAACAGACGAAAGAGTTTAAGGAATCTTCGCTGAAATATCGAAAAATTCAAGACCTGGATCAAGATCCGCTGTTTCGGCCTTACATACGACACCCACTGTTTCAGGACATCACACGGCAGATTATCGGTGAAGAGGTCTCTGCTTTTCGGACAATGTTCTTCAACAAACCAGCAGAGCGAGGAGTCGTCATTAATTGGCATCAGGACGGTGCCGGTGGCTGGGGACTGAGCATTCCACCAAAGGTGACAATCTGGACTGCACTAGATCCGACGAGTATTTCCAATGGGTGTCTACAGATTATTCCGGGGTCGCACAAAAGTCTCATTCCCGAAACGGGCGACCAGTTATCTCCAGAGGAGCGGGTAATTCACGCACCGAACGAGAAGCGCGTCTATCTAGAGATGGAGATGGGAGAGGTAGTGCTGCTCCACAACTGGACGTTACACCGTTCAGAGGTCAACACCACAAATCGGCCACGGCGGGGGTTTAGTGTGTGTTACATTGATGCAGCAACGCGTCAGGTCTCAACCGGAAGCAGGTATCCGAAAGTCTTCCCGGAGTATGTGCCGGTAGCGGAACCATAAAATAATCTAAGTTCCTAGGTTCTGTTGACATTTGGGTGTCGAGATATGAATCTCGACCTGCAGGATATCTGCTGGTATTGAACCGGATGAGAAATTGGGCAAGGCGACCGACCCACGAGTGTGGTGTTGGGTTTCACTGTATAAGCAGATGCTGTTGAAAAGCATAGCTTCTATTGTCGTTGATAGGGATTCCTTTGACCGTTCAACCCAACCTATGCACTGTCAAATGTCAAGACGCCCTAGGTATCTTGTGCAGTGAATTTGCCAATCCACTGCGAGCGGTTGTCCCGGTTTGCAACGTTTCCTATAAGTGGCAACTTGCGTTATTATAGTAACGTGAATCTGTATTCCAGCAGGGAACAACGATCGTTGCTTCCTACGCTTTGGGCTTTACCCTGAA
>JAKZSX010000225.1:0-4317 GCA_047517405.1 Candidatus Poribacteria bacterium
GGCACAGCGAAACGGATTGTCTTTTCCGATCCGGCAAGCAGCTGGAAGAGCGCTTTGGGGTACTATGACCTACACTTCTCGACGCCGCAAGATGGATGGGGAGTCGGTGAAGTCGGTAAAATTGTGCATACAAACGATGCCGGCCAGACATGGACTGGACAGGACTCTGGAGACATGATGGTTGCTTTCAACAACCTGTATGGCGTTCATTCTGTTGATGCCAACATCAGTTGGGTAGTTGGGGCGAGTGGAACTGTTATAAAAACTGAGGATGCGGGTCAAACGTGGACTGCAATCATAGCAGGTCCCGATGAGCTAAGGACGATTTACGCCGTAGATGCTCAAACGGCTTGGACTGCTGGATCCGCAGGCGCGGTTTATGCTACTACAGATGGTGGCGCGATGTGGAGTGAACAGGTGACACCTACTGACAAAACCTTGCAGGGATTATACTTTATCAACGCTAGCGAGGGTTGGGCAGTTGGCGACACTGGAACTATCCTGCATACCGCCGATGGAGGCGTAACATGGATTGCTCAACAGAGTCCTACCCGCAATAACCTTAGCGACATTACCCAATCTGGAGACGGTACTCTCTGGGTTGTTGGTGAATGGGGATCTATCCTGAAATATTAAACACGATTTGGGTTGTAAGTCAGCCATCTCACCTGTTTTTCTATGTGACGGCTTACAACCCAACACTCTCTCCTCAATTTTCTCACCCACTCCCTCCTCATCTTACAATCGTAGCGGTAGGGATAGTGCGAGTGAATTGTGCAGAGGCCGATTCCAAACTCTCTATCCTCAAGGAGATAGTCAACACCTATGCGTTTTCCTGTCATTTTTCTGTTCATTATTGTGCTCGCGAGCGCAGGTTGTGAAAAAATTCCAACAATCGAAATCACTTCAACACCGGCTGGTGCAACAGTTTTTATAAATGGTGTGGAAGTCGGTGTTACTCCCTATAAGAGAGAAGCCACTCCAGGAGAGACGTATCAAGTGATCGTTAGCATGCGTGGCTATCATGCGGGGACAGCGAAACTGACGCACGAAGACGGAAAGCTCTTGCGAGCCTTCCAACTAGAAAAAATTGACCTGTCAGATATGGTTTTAATTCCCGCGGGCAAGTTTATCATGGGAACAAGCGATGAGGAAGAACAGCTCGTGATACGCCAATTAGGGGGAGGTGAACTTGTCGAACACCCCCAATGGTTCCTATCGGAAAAACCGCAACGAGCGGTCCATGTAGACTCCTTCTACATCAATAATTTTGAAGTAACCAATGCCGACTACCAAAAATTCATTGATGCGACGGGGCATGTTGCACCTAGACATTGGGAAAATCGAAAACATCCCGAAGGCGAGGATAACTTTCCTGTTGTGTATGTCAGTTGGAAGGATGCTAATGCGTACTGTCGATGGGTGGGCAAGCGACTCCCAACAGAGATTGAATGGGAAAAAGCTGCCAGAGGCACTGACGCCAGAATCTGGCCCTGGGGAAATGTATTTGATATAACCATGTGTAATGTAGAGTCATGGGAGGGTTCAGGTCCAAAGCCGGTAGGAAGCTATCCGCAAGGTGCTAGTCCTTACGGCATTTACGATATGGCAGGAAATGTATGGGAGTGGACAGATAGCTGGTACGATGCGTATCCGGGGAGCACCTTCACGACGACAGAATTTGGACAAAAATTCCGCGTCCTGCGCGGTGGTTCTTGGTATCATTACGATAGCCTTGGACCAATCGGTGCCCGAACGCCTTCGCGCGATCGAGGCACAGAGGACCATATCTCTTATGTAGCAGGATTCCGCTGCGCTATTGGACAGGACGAAATCGCAACCGGGCAGTAAGAAATAGAAGTTATGCACCTCAAATTAGGGAACAACAATCATTTGCCCTCAGTTCAATCAATCAATGAACCAACATAACCCCATCCGCACAATTTACACATCACGTTTCACGGTTTTAGTATGCCTCATGTTTCTATTGTTGCTGTCCGGCTGTGGAGAGGATGCATCCATAAAAAGAGGCAAAGGGTTACTTGCAGCCGGCGACTATCAGGGGGCGGTAACATATTTTCAGCAGTTGTTGACGGTGCAACCGGAGAACATAGAAGCCCATTACCAACTGGGGTTGGCATATCTGCAGCTAGACCAGCATACCGAGGCAATTGAACCCCTGAGAACCGCTGCGAGGTATGCACCGCAACGCAGGGATGTCCAACTCGCATTGGGTGAAGCGTACATGGCGGTTGGACACGATAAGTTTGCGCTGAGTTCATTTTTGAAGATTCTACAGAATTCACAACAGGAAAATTGGGTTCAAAAGATTGGCAAACTGACCGGCGACACGTATCAAAGCATCCGTTTGACCCCCGACTTTGTCCAAATCCATGACGTTTCAACCGCTGCTGATACGGTTGCCTTCACCGCTTTCGTTGATGACAACAACGAAATTTATGTGATGGATATCGCGGACATCAACGGAGAAAACAGGCAGCGGTTGACCTTCAACGATACCAGCGATTACAATCCCGCTTTATCACCCGATGGCAAAAAAGTCGCTTACGTTTCTTTTATCCGTTGGCACAATCCCAACGACGAAATTTTCGTCATAGATATCGAAACTAAAGCGAACGAACGCCTGACAGCCAATACTGCCACGGATAGCAATCCGACCTTTTCGCCCGATGCCAGCAAAATTGCCTTTGAATCGAACAGGGCTGGCATAAACAGCGAAATCTATATCATGGATGCAGATGGCGCGAACCAGAAACGATTAACCCACACCCAAACCAATAATCACGGTCCGGCATTCTCGCCCGACGGGACGCGTATCGCCTTTGCTGCTTATGCTGTAGGTGGTCCCCTCGGCGTTTCTAGCCAAATTTGTGTCATCAGTAGCGATGGGAGCAATTTTACAAAATTGACTGACGATCCAGCGATTAACGCGCATCCTACTTTTTCACCCGATGGCGTAACGATTATTTTTGATTCCTACAGGGATGGCGACACCGAAATCATCATGATGGACGTAGATGGTAAAAATCAGAGACAGCTCACCAACAATGAACTCATCAATACTGACCCAATCTTTACTTCCGATGGGACGCGCATTGTTTTTGTCGGGCAAAGTGACAGTTCCGAAAATGTCGGTGTCTATGTGATGAATTTGGAGCAACCGTTCACGAGAGAAGAAATCGTCAAGCGGATTGAGGCAAGGCTTGAGTAGATGAGTGTCAACTTGTTCAGGAGAGCGGAAAAATTCCTGTAAGCAGAAACCGCCTCAGCCACGTTCCACCCAATGTAGTTGAAATATCCGATTGAAACCGACCTAACATACTGAAGACTGAACAGAGGAAAGGAGAATGGAGGAACGTTTTTCACGTTTCACGTTTCACGAATGACCCAACAACATTTTTTTATTGGAATCTTTTTATTACTACTGTTATGGACCTGCACCGTATCCGCACAAGAGCCAAAAACCTTGACTCTCGAAGATAGTATCCAAATCGCCCGACAGACCAACCTCTCAATCCAAACAACTCAGGAACGCGTGAAATCTGCCGAAGCGCAAGTAGGTTCTGTGCATGCAGGATTGCTCCCAAATGTCTCACTCAATAGCAGCTATCGATACGCCAAGGACCTTCCCAAATCTGTCCTTGAAGCGAGTGGCGGATTCGGTCCGCCGGGCGTAGGAGGGGGGATGCCAGCCTCTACCGACACGGGTGGTGACGACGAAAATATCATCGAACTGGAATTTGGGGCGCACCACAACTTTCAGGCAGAGATAATCCTAAACCAACCGATCTTTGCGTGGGGACGGTACTACAAAAGCTATCAAAGCGCGAAACTCAGCTTAGAAGCGGCGCGCAAGGAATTAGACGCGGCTTACAACCAATTGATACTTGACGTTTCCGAGGCCTTCTACCGTGTCCTCCTGTCGCTTGAGTTTGTTAAGGTTTCTGAACAAACAGTTGAACTGGTCGAGAAACAGCTACAGATTGCCCGAAACCTCTTTGAAGCGGGCGCATCTACCAACTTTGATGTCCTGCGTGCAGAGGTGTTGTTAGCCAATGCAAGATCGAACCTGATTCGCGCCAAAAATGGCGCACGGGTCGCTATAGATGTTTATAAAAATGTACTGAATATTGACCTCGGTGAGTCAGTTGAGGTGGAAGGTAGCTTAGAGCGACCAATCCTCGAATTTGACCTTAAGCCGCTGATTCAACAGGCAATGGAAAAACGGCCCGAGCTCCATCAGTTCCAATTCAACGAGGGTGCCGCCAAAAAACAGGTTGATGTCGCCAAGACCCG
>JAKZSX010000226.1:0-3716 GCA_047517405.1 Candidatus Poribacteria bacterium
GAAATGATGGTCGAACGGAACCTGTACCAAGGGAACACCGTCTATAAGGTCCACACCGACGCGGGAATCGTTGGTATCGGGGACGCCGAAAGCCAGCCCGACTAGAGCCTTCAACAATATGTCGGCAGAAATCCGTTTGAATTCACGAACGGACTGATGCCAACGCCGTTCCAGCAGGCGGTCTATGATATCATGGGAAAGGCACTCGGTGTGCCGGTCCATCAACTAGTGGGTGAAAAGGTTCAGGATAAAGTGGCAATTGGATACTGGTCGATTGATATGCCAGCCGCAGAGTGGGCAGCCGAAGCCAAGCGCGCCTATTCGCTCGGATATCGGCTCCACAAAATCAAAGCGCGTCCGTGGCATGATATCGTCGAACAGGTGCAAGCAATCTCTGAAGCCGTTCCGTCCGATTACAAGATGCGAGTTGACCCCAACGACTCATTTGAGACGCCGGCAAAGTCTATTGAGGTTGCGAAACAACTTCGAGATTACAACATTGAAGCGTTTGAAACACCCATTCCCCAAAGCGACATCGACGGATACTTGGAGATTCGACGCGGTTGTGATATGCCAATTACGATACACTTCGGCAATCCCGATCCTGTCGAAGCAATCAAAGCGAACATGAACGACTCCTTTATCATTGCTTACCCGGACTCGCGGGCTGCCAACGCCAAGCGTGAAGCGGCGATTTCTGAATCTGCACATCTGCCGCTCTGGATTCAGATTGTTGGGATGGGAATAACAACCACATATCTAATCCACCTCGCTGCTACAATGCCCAACGCGACCATGTCATCAATCACGCTTAATTGCCTGCGAGCGTTTGATCTCGTCAAGCCGGCGGTCCAGATGGAGAATGGTTACGCAACCGTGCCCGATACGCCGGGGTTGGGAATTGAACTCGATGAGGACACTCTAGATAACTGTCGGGTGTAATATCCCATTGCGTTTCAATAACATAAATGACTGATGTTAGGAAATCGTAGGGGCGGGGGTCACCCGCCTCAACTTATCCTCCTAGCCCGACTGCACTAGTGAACCAATGATTTTCACGTTTCACGCATCAATCTTCACACATCACGTTTCACGCTTTACACTACTTATCCTCAGTCTGCTACTTCTCGGCTGTGGCGGGGGGATTAAACTGATCGATCTTCCCGACAGCAGCATCGCGCTAAATTTATCGAAAGAACAACGGGAGAGCATTGAGCCCAAGATTGCACTCATCCGGGACATCGTTGAAGATTACGAGTTTGAGCGAGATGAAGTAGAGGCAGAATATCGACGTTACTACAGCCGCGCCAGCTTACCTCGGATGAGCCGATATGAGGGCGGACGCTCAGAAAGGGGGGTCCGGCTTGAGTGGTTTGAACTGAGAACCAAACTCAGAAGTTTCACCGCGCAACGGCAGCAATATGCCAGAGAGATTTCTGACCTCCTCCACACAATTAAAGCCGACTTGACGCCTGACCAGCATATTGCGTTTGAAGAAATAGAACTGCCGGAGCTCCGGCTGCCGGAGGTGCTCAGAAGGCGTTCCCATGACCAGTTTGGAACGCGAATGAGAGGGGTGCCATTCAACTTCTGAAGCAGCACTTAACTCAAAAAGGAGATGTTTCAAACGATGAAACTTTCACTCTCGGTTCGGGTGGCAGAGGCGCCCGGATCCAAAGAAGAGACCATCCGATCCTTTGACGAAATCGCCGCGCTCGCTGATCAGCTCGGTTATCACGCAGTCTGCATGCGAGCGTCACAGGCGGGGATACAGACACCGCTCCAACAAATCGCTGCTATCCGCCAGAAAACCCGTCAACTCAACCTTGCCGTGTCGATGGTCACGGGAGATTTCCCGATTCCAATCAACAACGACCAAGGTCCCGATGCCCTACGGAACATCACGCCTTATCTGGATCTGACCGACCTGTTGGGTGCCAATCTGATTCGGATTGCGATGAAAAAAGAGGAGGACATCATCTGGGCAAAACGCGCGTCCGATGAAGCCTTTGAGCGGGGTATCCGATTGGCGCATCAGTCGCATACGCGCAGCCTTTTTGAGACGGTAGACGGTTCGATCGATGTTCTCAAGCGAGTGGGTAGAAACAACTTCGGCATCATCTACGAACCAGCGAATCTAGACCTCTGTGGACAGGATTACGGTCCCGAAACGCTCAAACGGTTTTCACCTTATCTGTTTAACGTTTACCTCCAAAACCATATACGGTGTCCCGATGGAAAAACACATCTTGAGACGTGGATTCGTGGGGATGTTCCACACGATCCGATCCGCTTGCAGGATGAGGGCGGAATTGACTTTTCACTCATGTTTCAAGGCTTGGCAGAGATTGGCTACAACGGCTATGTGACGGTGCATCAGGCATTCACCGAAATTATGGAGCCGGAGGACGCTGCACAGCAGAGCTATGATTACTTGACACAGCTCGCGGATTTTGAAACCAGAGCGGCAGGTTAATACATAGTACAAAAAACCGTAGGGGCGGGGTTCCCCCGCCCGCGCTTGCTGCACCAACGAACCAATAATTTTCACGTTTCACGCATCACGTTTACACTCTCTTTTTCTGTTCAACTTTGTATTGACCGGAGTAAATGTATGACCGATTTTTCCAAATTTATTCGGGAAGTTCCCGATTTTCCACAGCCGGGAATCCTTTTTAAAGATATTACCCCACTGCTCCAAAATCCGCACGCCTTCCGCGATGCGATCGATACCATGGCAGCTCACTACGAGCCGAAAAATGTTGATGCGGTAGTGGGGATTGATGCACGCGGCTTTATCTTCGGCAGCGCACTTGCCTATCGCCTTGGTGTTAGCTTTGTGCCCGTCCGCAAGAGCGGTAAACTCCCCTACCATACCCATGAAGCTAGTTATGAACTAGAGTATGGAGTCGATACCCTCGCGATTCATCAGGACGCCTTTCCCCCAGGGAGCCGTGTCCTCATCTGCGACGATGTGATTGCAACAGGGGGAACAATTGCTGCTTCGATTAACCTCGTCGAGAAACTTGGCAGTGAAGTTGCCGGTATTGCGCTCCTTATTGAACTAACCTTTCTCAATGGACGCGAAAAATTCCCGGATCACGATATTTTTTCTCTAATTGAATTTTAACCCTCAATATGCTATACTATCCCTTTGTTGTTAGCCGAGCTGCGCCTGTAGCTCAGGGGATAGAGCAGAGGCTTCCTAAGCCTCGTGCCGGGGGTTCGAATCCTCCCAGGCGCACCATTTTTTATTTCTGACTCAAGTTGCTAGGTTCTGTTGACATTTGACCAATTCAACCCTGTAGGTCGATTCTCCAAAATCGACATTAAGGGGCTGATTAACCCACGGCTGAGATTTTATCGAATTCCGTAAAAAGTGTTAGATTCTGTTAGATTGTGTTAGGTTGTTGTGGATAACTGACAGATTGACCCAATCTGATGTGCCCCGATAGGATTGGGATTCAAAGCAACTTGAGGCGATTTCGGACGATCGCCTTGTTGCTTAATGAACGAATGAACTAATGATCAACCTAGCCCCAGCGGGGCGACATGTGTGCCGTATTATAACGCAACTAGCAACTTAGGTTATTTTTAGGAGAAATGAATGTACAGCGTTAGTGTGTGGAAATTAACCTTAATCATTGTGGTACTCGTATTTTCAGCATTGTACCTCATTCCCACCCCAGAGAACCTCTACAATCCCCTATACGGAA
>JAKZSX010000227.1:0-3447 GCA_047517405.1 Candidatus Poribacteria bacterium
CTCAAAATCAGCCATTTCAGCGGCGGCATCCGCCCTTGCTTCCATATCACCGACCTTCTGCTCCATCCGATCGAAGGTGTCAAAGGCACCGCTATCTTTCATACCCGCCATCGTTTCATGGATCTGCTTTTGGGCGTTGGCTCGCTTCTGACGTGCGATCAGCAGCTGCTTCTTGCGACCGGCTTCTCCAATCTTCAGTTCCAAGGCTCTCAAATGTTCCTTGAGTTGGTCAACGGCTTGTCGCTGCTTGTCCCACTGGATCTTGTATTCATCTGCGAGCTGCTGCGCCTCATTTCGCCGTGCCAAGGCTTCCCGCGCCAAGTCGTCACGTTCCTTCTCAACGGCGATGGTGGCTTTCTCCTCCCACCCCTTGGCTTGTTCGGCGGTTTCCTGATACTGTCTCTGAAGACGCTTTTCATCAGCAATTGCGGCAGCTACTTTCTGTTTCGTATCAACCAGCTGCTCATTCATTTCGATGGTAATTTGATTGAGAACCTTTTCCGGATCCTCCGCCTTGGTTAGTGCATCATTCACATTGGCTTTGAAGACTGTGGACATTCGACTGAAGACACTCATTTTAATATCCCTCCGTATCATAGGCTGCGATTTAAGTTAATTGAACCGCTGAGCAGTTCATAAAATCACTTTGGATGATGCAAGGGAATTGCCACTCAGTCTTATTTGAGTTTCCTCTTATAACAACTATAATACCGAATTTGTGCTTCATTGTCAATCAGTTTCTGGGGTTTATGTGCCCCAGTGTTTTGCGAGCTGATATGCGACCGCTCCCCATTTTTCATGTTCTGGTTCTGTCTCCTTTCTTGGTGAAGTATCTCACGCATCCAAATATCCAAAGTCATATCAACACTAAACGCTTAAAAAAGAAGACAAGTGAGTTTTTTCTGAAACTTGCCCTTGATACTTAACGTACGTTATGGTAAAATAACGTCCGTCACCTCATTTTTTTGGACAACTTTATATAATAACGTAAGTTGCTACTTATAGGCTGAGCACCAGCCTGTGGGGGTTGGGTTTCCCAACCCGTTGGGCGAGAAAACCTCGCCCTTACGATTGGGCACTTACCGGCGAATTATGGACACGCCTCATATAAGCGTCAACACGCTCTAGCAACCCAATTAACCTCACACATGGAGGATAGATATGGAACTCGGTTCAATTCATGATGCGGCAGCCAACGGCGACCTTGACACAGTGAAGAAAATTCTTGAACAGAACCCTTCCCTGGTCAACCAAGATGACCAATATGAATGGCGTCCTATATTTCATGCCGGATTAAGACGCCGTTATGATGTTGTTAAATATCTGATAGACTGCGGCGCCGATTTAGCAGCCCACGATGGTTATGTGGTCCACTACGCTGGAGAAGTACCAAACAATAAGGAAGTCGTATCATTGCTTATTGCGTATGGGGGGTTGGATGCACATACCAAACCATCAAGCGAAATTGCACGTCAGTTTATATACGCTGTGTTCTTAGCCAATGTAGGGCGAGTCAACGCAATGCTTCGTGATAACCCCAAGCTAGTCCAAGAGCGTTATGCCCGTGGCGATACAGCTTTGCATCATGCTACTCGAAACGGTGACTTGGAAATTGTAGAGCAGTTGGTCGGTGCTGGTGCAGATGTCAATGGAACAACGGATAATGGTCATTTTCCTCTGTACTGTGCAGCCGGTCATGGGCATGTAGAAACAACGCGGTATCTGGTAGAAAATGGCGCGGATTTGCAAGCGAGACTCGCGGAGGGCAAAACAGTCACTGAATGGCTAAAACAGTATGCGGACAATGACCTTCGCCTAAAATCCACTCTGGATGTATTAGAAGGGTAATGCTCGTCTTATAAACCTTAATGAACTTTGATTTTACATATTTTTACAACGAGTGCTAATCTGGAGGAGATATGCGGAAGGAGATACTGCCACATGTGATTGAGGTGTTCGCACGTGGCTTCTGTTTTACGCGCAGCTTCACCCACCCCTATCTGGCAGAGCGCATTGGGAAGATTTGGGTGGTACGTGATGCCCCACGAAAACGCGGGGACTATCGTAGAGAGGAGTGGATTGCACACGGGGTAGCACCAGAGGTGATTGACGAGACTGCCCGTAAACACACGCGTGGTCGATTCGCCGTATGTGCATTTTACGGTGTTGATGAATCCGATCAGCCGCTGCGGGCAGGTTTCAAAGCACTCAACTATAGACTTGGTGGAACAGAGCCTATGATGGTGCACGAGTTGAAACGGATTCCGCGATTCGAGGAACCTGCAGAGATCGTGCGCGTTAGGACAGAGGATTTGGCGGAGCGAGTAAATAAGGCAGCGAGGTCGCGCCAGGTTCTGCCCGAACATTTGGCGAAGGATACGCTATTGCGTCAATACGCTGCGCTAGCCGACGGTAAACCGGTGGGATGGGTTCGCAGCATCGATGTGGAGCAGGCAACCTGGTGCGCTGATATGTATGTAGTTCCAGAGTTTCGTCGTCGTGGCATAGCTCGTGCGATGATGTCTCGGATGCTGCGTGACGATCGCGCCCATGGCTCGAAATTGGCGGTGCTCACTGCCAGCCATGCGGGTGCTAAACTGTATCCCATTGTGGGATATAAACAGATCGGGACACTCATGTTGTACACGCCGAAGAAGGATTAGTGGTTAGAAGTTTTGCTGTCCGTTTTATTCGTCATTTTAGGGATTATAAAGTGACACGCCAATGCGGTTCCTAGGTTCAATAGCACGCTAATAGTGCAGCCACTTCCATAGCTCACTTAGCGTCGGGCGTTTACCATACATTAGTATGCCGATTTTGTATATTTTTCCCATGACCAAGATTGCCCCGAAGATTGTCGCAATCATAACAGCAATATTGAGTAAAATTTCCCATAACGGCGGGGTGAGTACGTTGATTCTCATGAACATAATAAGCGGAGAAAAAAGCGGGAAATGCGAAAGGACTACGGTCAATGTAGCATCTGGTGCGCGAAATAGACCGAACATCAACATAAAAGGAATAATTAACATCATCACAAGAGGGGTTACGACTTGTTGTGCTTCCTCTTCGCTGTTGCATATTGCACCAGCAACGGCATAGAGGGTGGAAAAGAGAAAAAAGCCCGAAACAAAATAGATCAGAAAACACAGAAACGCTGATGGTCCTGTTGATTTGATAATATTGGTGATTTCAATGAATTGCGGCGGTAGTTCCTGTATTCCAAATAGTCCCAAAATAGGGTTGATGTTCATCAATAGTAGAATGGCACAACCTCCCCATATCAAGAACATAGTGAGGCATACCAAACAGACGCCAATGATTTTTCCAAGCAGTAGTTGATGGGGCTTAATAGAAGAGATAATCACTTCCACAATGCGGGTTGTTTTCTCTTCAAGCACACTTCTCATCACCGAAGCACCGTATAACAACGTAAAAAGGTATAAG
>JAKZSX010000228.1:0-10056 GCA_047517405.1 Candidatus Poribacteria bacterium
AACGAGAACGAAACGCAAGAACGCAAATTGCTTTGAATACCAATGCAATCGGACCTGTGCGTTTTGTTTTAATTTCCCATTATCCCTTTCTCATGCTCCCTCGTCCCCTTGCTTACATGCCCCCCTCAAATGAACCAATGTACTAGGGCGTGTTGACATTTATGTGAAACTGTTCGTAATCGTAGGTGATCGCATCCCGATTTATCGGAGGGCGAGATCCCCTCGCCCATTGACCCACGCGGGTTGGAACCCCCAAACCATACGGGTTGAGTTGATTGTAGGTCGAGATTCATATCTCGACAGCATCATCTATTCCGCTCCAGCGGAGCGCAATGTGTATCGCATTGGGCTAATGCATATAGAGGAGATCCTATGTCAAGAACCGGCGCAGAACTGCTGATAGAATCCCTAATTTCCGCGGGCGTCAAGTATCTCTTCTCGCTCTCCGGCAACCAGATCCTTTCCCTATACGACGCGAGCATTGGACGCGATATTGACCTCATCCACACTCGCCACGAAGCCGCAGCCGTGCACATGGCAGATGGCTGGGGACGCTTGACCGAGCAGCCAGGGGTCGCACTGCTGACCGCGGGGCCCGGTCACTGCAACGCGATCTCCGCGCTCTATGGCGCATTGATGTCAGAGTCGCCGGTGGTGCTACTAAGCGGACACTGTCCTTACGCACAAATCGGCAGCGGCGCGTTTCAAGAGGTAGATCAGGTCGCCGCTGCCAAGCCGGTCACAAAAGCCGCGTGGCTAGTCGAAGACGCCGACCGTTTGGACGAAGCCATCGCTACCGCTCTCTCTCTCGCTTGCGAAGGACGCCCCGGCCCGGTCCACCTCAGTCTACCCACCGATGTCCTAGAAGCCACTATCTCTCCCCATCCCCTTCAAGAAACAGATAAAGATGCTGCGTCCGCAGATGTCCCCCCAACAAGTGACGTGGACGATATACTCCAGCATCTCATCGAAGCAACGCACCCTCTCATCTTGGGGGGACCCGCGATGGGACGCTCCTTGCGATGGACGGAGGTGGAACGGTTGTCGGAAGCGACAGGTATCCCCGCCCTCCCAATGGAAAGTCCACGCGGAGTCAACGATCCGTGGCTGCATCAAGCGACAAATTGCTTGAGCAAAGCGGATCTTGTGTTGTTGGTGGGTAAGAAACTCGACTTCTCACTACGCTTCGGGCAGCCGCCCTTCTTCTCCGAGGGGTGCCGCTTCATCCAGATCGACGCCGATGCCTCGCAGCTGCGCCCAGAAAAGCCGGTCGTCCTAACGATACACGCGGAACCGACGCGCATCCTGCGTCAGTTGAGGTCCGCAGCACAAGCCTGTGGAACTTCGCAAAAAGGTGAGAAAAAACGACATCACGATTCTTGGCGGGAAGAAGTCGTGGCAGCGCAAAAGGCTACCCCTCCCGAATGGGAGCGACTCCGTAGCTCTGCGGAACAACCCATCCACCCGTTGCGTGTATGTGAGGCACTTCAACCGTTCCTTGATGATGGTGCGGTATTCGTCAGCGATGGTGGGGAGTTTGGACAGTGGGCGCAAACAGGGTTGGAAGCGCAGCAGCGTCTCATCAATGGCCCCGGAGGCTCAATCGGTAGTTCAATCCCGATGGGGCTCGCAGCGAAGCTAGCACACCCGCAGCGACCCGTCTTCGTTCTCTTAGGCGATGGCACATTCGGCTACCATGCGATGGAGTTCGATACCGCGCTACGCTACAATCTGCCTATCATCGCGATTGTCGGGAACGACGCGCGCTGGAATGCAGAGCATCAGTTGCAGATTCAGAACTATGGGGAAGAGCGCACGGTTGGCTGTGAGTTGTTGCCGTCACGGTATGACAAAATGATCGAAGCGTTGGGAGGGCACGGCGAGTTTGTTCAGGATCCAGATGACCTCACTCCGGCAGTTGAGCGGGCACTGGCGTCGGGATTACCTGTGTGCATCAATGTCGCCATCCAAAGCGTGAGCGCACCAACATTTCGCGAGAGTGGTTAATGACGACTTCGGATTTTTGTAGGGGTAACCCTTGTGGTTACCCTGTGGTCGAGAGGCTGTTTATATTTTGGGCAAGCACAAGAACGGTTTTTATCCTGTAAATCCTTGAATCCTAAGTATCCTGATTCAGACAAGCGTTCATCAGTTCAATGAACCAACGGTTTTCACGTTTTACGTATCACGTTTCACTTACACTCTCTCTTGAGGTGAGCCCGGTGTCTTCCCGCCCGTGCTTGCTACCATGTGTTGCGGACCGGTACCCCTTCACTCTCAAGATAGTCCTTGATATGCTCAATTGAGAATTCACCGTAATGGGTGATCGAAGCGACGATGGCGGCATCGGCGTTGCTCTCGACAAAGACATCGCGGATGTGTTGTGGACTACCTGCCCCACCAGACGCAATCACAGGAACCGGAACCAACGCCGCAATTGCTTTTGTCAGTTCTATATCATACCCCGCTTTCGTTCCATCCTGATCGATACTGTTGACCACAATCTCGCCTGCCCCCAACTCCACACCGCGTTGTGACCATTGGAGAGCATCTAACCCCATCGGACGGCGACCGCCATCGATATAGATTTCGAACCCGCTTGGGATCTCATCGCTTTTCGGGACCCGCTTGACCTGCATACTTAACACCACGCACTGACTGCCAAACGCCTTTGCCCCCTCTGAGAGGAGTTGTGGATTTCTTACCGCGCCGGAGTCGATGCTCACCTTCTCCGCTCCTGCGAGCAGGACGCGCCGCATATCCTCTAACGTTCGTAACCCACCACCCACCGAGAACGGGATAAAGATCTCTGCCGCGACCGCGGAAACAACATCAATCATGATGTCGCGCCTCTCGTTGCTGGCAGTGATGTCATAAAACACAAGCTCGTCCACTCCGCCTTCATAGTAAGCACGCGCCATCGCTACCGGATCGCCGACATCAACATTGCCTTTGAAGGCAACTCCTTTTGTGACCTTGCCCGCTCGAACATCGAGGCACGGGATAATTCGTTTGGTAATCATGAAGTGATTCTCAACTGTTAATCGGTTATTCTGAGTCGTCAGCTTTCAGGGTTGACTGATAAATTTTGAACACGTGTAACTGATCAATAGCCCGGATAATCCGCGGATCGTATTCATACTCATCTATGTCGCTTTCTGTCTCACGCGCAATGGCGAGTTTCAACCCAACGTTGCTCAAGATAATCCCCTCTTCTGTAAACGAATCGACCAATCGTTGGTATTTTCTCACCATTGATATAGCTTCCGAATCCTCTCTTGAGGCGTGCTCTGCCTTTTCCAGCTGAGCGAGGACATCATCCCCGTTCTCTTCAATGAACGTCTTGACCTTCTCATGATTTTGAAGTTTCCGCAACATCTGAATTTCAGAACGACTGAACCATGAATCTTCAATATCCGGGACGATACCAATTTTGTCAATATCAACCCCATTGGGGCTATAGTAGTGTGCCACTGTCAGTTTAACCGCGGCACCACCGCTAATTGTAAAAACCTGCTGTACAGAAGCTTTCCCGAAGGTCTTTTCTCCCATAACCAAGCCGTGCCCATTGTCCTTAATCGCGCCGGCAACAATCTCGGACGCACTTGCGCTGCCGTTGTTGACCAGAACGATAAGAGGATAGCGTTTCTGCTGCTTGCCTTGCTCTGCGCGATACTCCTCACGCGGGGTCTTGCCTTGGGTATACACAATCAATTCGCCCGGATCCACAAAATCACTGGCGACCTCAACCGCAGATCGAAGTAAACCGCCTGGGTTGGATCGGAGATCTAAAACGACTCCTTCAATCTCCTGCTGATTAAAGGTTTCAAACGCCTTATCGACACCGTTGGCGGTGTTATCGCGGAACTGGTTAATCCGTATATATCCAATATCTCCCCTCAGAACCTTGAATTCGACGCTGGGGAATTGGATAACATCTCGCGTCAACGTAATTTCCAGCGGTCTGGGTTCACCCTCGCGGACTATCGTAATGATAACCTGTGTTCCAGGTTCACCCCGAAGAAGCTCAACAGCGTCAGTCGTTGTCATATTTGCTGTCGCCTCGCCTTCAATCTGGCTAATTACGTCGTTACTCTGAAGTCCCGCTTCATCGGCGGGTGTTCCCTTGAACGGGGAGACGATTGTTAGCCGGTCATCCCGAACACCAATCTCCATGCCAAGTCCGCCGTAAGCCCCACGACTCTCGGTCTGAAAGTCCGCATAGTTTTCCGCGGGAAGAAATTGGCTATACGGATCCAGTGTCCGCAACATCCCCCGGATCGCACCGTACATGAGCGGTTCGGAATCAGGCGGATCCAAATGGTGCTGTTGGATGTGCGCCAACACTTCTGACAGCAGCGAGATATTCTCTAACAGTTCATCATCTAATATACCTTTGGCAGTGACCTTTTCTGCCTGTGCCAGCCCTAGGGTGGGTTGTAACAATAGGATAAGAACCAAAACAGTGAGACAACCCAACAAATTGAATCCATAACATTGATGCGATTTCTGTCTTTTCATAGTGATCGTTATCCCGTCCTGAAAAAAAAGTGATATATACGTCTACTATAAGATATGCGGAACGCAATGTATCCCGAAACCACATAGTAGAGCAAATCAATCCATGCCATACGTTGGCGCATGAGCTGCCAGACCGACATGCCGGATCCGCGTGTCTCCACCAGCTTTGGTTGATCTGAGGGAGCATCATGTTTCTCGATAATTGCGACCGTGATTGTTTGTGGGGCGTTCCATTGGACATCCAGATATTTCCCGAGAAGAATTCCGACGACAGCGAACAGCACAGCAACTAGGCTGAGAGAAATCCGCCTTGACCTACCTACTAGCAACACACCGACACCCGTAAGGATGCCAATGGCAAGCGCGACCCACCCCGCAGTGAGACCCGTCCATTGGATATATTTAGCCCAGAGCGCGCCCCCAAGCAGTGCACCGATTAGCCCGCCTAATGGCGCGAAAGGAAGATGGCGTGGGGATGTATATGTACCGTTCATTGTGTTTGACCTTTCTAAAGAGAGGCGGATATGCAGACCCGCTATTATATCAAAAGGTATTAGCTCAACTCCGTTCCATGTTTCACAGAGTCCCAATTAAGTTGAGGACAGGTTCGGTCGCTTCTGATGGTGTTCCGTATTCTGCTCAAACGTATACGCTGCCCGTAAAATTTTCTCCTCCTCAAACGGGGCGGCGAGGAGTTGCAAGCCGATCGGCAAATCGTCCCGTGTCAAACCGCACGGTATAGAAATACCGGGCAAACCTGCGAGGCTCGCCGGCGTTGTTAGGACATCTGAGAGATACATCTGCAAAGGATCCGCTGTCCGTTCCCCAATTTTGAACGCCGCCGTCGGTGAGGTCGGTGTCACAACCACATCTACCTTCTCAAAGGCTTGATCAAAATCGGACTTAATCAGTGTTCTTACTTTTTGTGCTTTCACGTAATAGGCATCGTAATATCCCGAACTGAGTGCGTAAGCGCCCAGCATAATGCGGCGCTTAACCTCTTCCCCAAAACCTTCGCTCCGCGTCTTTCTATACATATCTCCTAAATCATCAGCGTCTTCGGCGCGGAAACCGTACCGGACACCGTCATACCGGGCTAAATTCGCGCTCGCCTCAGCAGGAGCGATGATATAGTATGTTGCCATCGCGTAGTCGGTGTGGGGCAGCGAGACCTCCTCAACAATTGCTCCGCTTTCGTTCAGCACCTCAATCGCGCTCCGGACGCTCTCCTCTACCTCTGGATCGATCCCTGCCGTAAAATACTCTTTCGGAATACCAACTTTGACCCCTTTGAGATCGTTAATCAAGGACTTGGTGAAATCCGGAAGGGGCAGATTTGCCGAGGTCGAGTCCATCGGATCGTGCCCACAGATTGCGTTGAGCGTTAACGCGCAGTCGGTTACATCCTTTGTGAAAGGTCCTATCTGATCCAAGGACGATGCAAACGCCACCAACCCAAACCGTGAAACCCGTCCGTAGGTCGGCTTCATCCCTACCACACCACACAGGGCGGCGGGTTGCCGAATCGAGCCGCCGGTGTCCGATCCAAGTGAGCAGATCGCTTCGCCTGCAGCAACAACAGCTGCGGAACCACCGCTTGAGCCGCCGGGGATAGTTTCCAGATTCCACGGATTGCGCGTGGTCTGATACGCCGAGTTCTCCGTCGATGACCCCATCGCGAACTCGTCCATGTTCGTTTTGCCAAGCATCACCGCTCCCTGCTGATGCAGTTTGGTCATCACGGTTGCGTCGTAGGGAGAGACGAAGTTGCCCAGAATCTCAGAGCCGCACGTCGTCAACACGCCTTTGGTGCAGATCACATCCTTGATTGCGATCGGGATCCCTGCCAACGGTGGCATCTCATCGCCGCGTTGAAAGCCTGCATCCGCCGCTGCAGCACCCTCAAGTGCAATATCTTCGGTCAGTGTCAGGTAGCCTTTTATCTCTTCTTCAACTGCACCAATTCGGTCATACATCGACTGCATCAGTTCGACAGCAGTAATCTCCCGCGCTTTCAATTTCTCATGAAGCTCATGGGCTGTTAGTTCATATAACGGCATGAAACATTTACTCCTTCAAGAATCATTCTGGCAGCGCATTCACCGCTTCCTTCAATAGCGGTTTCAGACCTTTCATGTGATCAAGCATGTGCAGGACAGAAATCTCCAGTTCTTCCAGACAGCCAGCCAGATCATCCTCAGATATCTCCTCGCTTTGTACAAGAGCGGTATAACACTTTTCAAAATTTGGTATTTCCCCGGCAATATCGCTCAAGTGGAGGGCAATCATAGAGCGTTTCTTCGCTTTAAGCATCGGAAGGTATTTTCTTAGAACGATATCCAAGCAATCAATCTCGTCTAGCGGAATGTCAGTCGTTGGTTTTATTGAGGTCATAGTATTATCTCCTCCTGCGCTTCAGCTGTTGTTCTCGTTTGAATATACCACCCTCAAATGCACGTATTTCGTTTTCCCAATGTTTAATTCGGTTGGTGTTAGGGATTGGCTTATCTTTTTCATCAGCAATTTTCTGTTGGTGTTCACGAATCTGCGATTTCAAAGATTCAATCCCTTTGCGTTTTCTCCGTTTACGCAAAATCTCAGACTCCTCGCAGTTTATTCAATCACCTTCGGCACCTCAAAGTATCCCTCCTCCGTGCTCGGTGCCCCCTCCAAAACAACCTCTCGATCGTATGAGGACTTGGCGACATCCGCCTTAACAACATTGCGGAGAGTTAGGGGGTGCGACGTTGGCGGCACATCTGTCGTATCCAATTCGTTCAATTTTCCAATATAGTCCAAAATCCGAGCGAGTTGATGCGTGAACTGCTCTATATCTTCTTCCTTAAATTCAAGCCGTGCGAGGGTCGCAACATGTTGCACATCATCAGTTGTAATTGTCGCCATCTAACTCTCCCTATTGTCGTATTAAATTATATTGTCTCATGTTAAAAGTCGTGCAGCAGAAACCGTAGGGGCGGGGTTCCCCCGCCCGTATTTGCTGTGCCAATGAACCGATTCTTTTCACGTTTTACGCATTATGTTTCACGGGCTACTTTCTGTTGAACGGATGCCCCGTTATTTCAACCCATCCGCTGTAAATGTGCAAACGCTGCAGCAAGAACTTTTTCAGACCCCCGTTCAAACCGCACTGTGATACGCATATCAAATCCATATCCACTGATAGCGGTAATCCTTCCCCTCCCAAACTTCGTGTGATATACAATGTCCCCAATTTCGTAATACGATTGCACCTCATCTTCATGATCGGGTTCATCGGGATCGTAGGACGAAACCACCCGTTGCCGAGGCGATGATTCAGGGACAGTCCCCTGATTAACCAATTCAGCAGGGATCTCCTCTATGAAACGCGAAGGGATGCGATAATCGAGATCGCGATACAACCGTCGTGAACGGGCATGCGTCAGGTAGACATGTTCCTGTGCGCGTGTGAGTCCAACGTAACACAACCTGCGCTCCTCCTCAAGTTCGGCTTCGCTGTTATAAGAACGTTGGTGTGGCAGTAACCCTTCCTCGATCCCGACCATAAAAACGATCGGAAATTCCAACCCTTTCGCGCTGTGCAGCGTCATCATCGTCACCACATCGCTCTTGTCTTCCATGTTGTCGATATCGGAAGCCAAGGTAATCCTTTCCAAGAAAGCCCACAACGTCGGCTCTGTCTCACTTTCCTCGTACTCAGTGACCGCCGCAATTAGCTCACCGAGGTTCTCTTCGCGGGTCTGTGCCTCGATTGTGCCTTCGCTCCTCAAAACTTGGAGATAGCCAGTGCGGTCAAGTAAATCCTCCGCCGTGCGCGCCGGCGGATCGTGTGGGTTGAACGACGCAATCAGTTCAGCGAATGCGCGCACCTTGTTTTTCGCGCCATTGTTGAGCGTTGACACCTCATCGACATGCTGAATCGCTGCAAATAGGGGGATACCTTCTTCGTAGGCGAAATCCTCAATCTTCTGCACCGTCGCCACGCCAATCCCTCGGCGCGGCGTATTGATGATACGTTTGATGCTAACCGTGTCGGCGGGATTGACAATCACGCGCATATACGCCATGATGTCTTTGACCTCCAGCCGTTCATAGAACCGGATGCCGCCCACAATCTGATACGGAATATTCGCGCCGCGCAACGCATCCTCAAATGTACGGGATTGAGCATTAATCCGATAAAAGATGACACACTCGCCGTATTTCCGCCTGCGTGAACGCCACTCCCTAATCTGCCGCAGCACATAGTCCGCCTCTCTGATATCGTCGGTCGCTTCATGGAGGGTGATCGCACTCCCTGTCTGGTTGTCTGTCCAGATCTGCTTCTCCTTGCGTTTCTGGTTGTTGCGGATGACATGATATGCTGCTTCGAGGATATTTTTCGTCGAGCGATAGTTCTGCTCTAAGCGTAAGACCTTCGTGTCTCGGTAGTCCTTTTCAAAATCGAGGATATTGTTGATATCTGCTCCTCTCCATGAGTATATACTTTGATCATCGTCGCCAACCACGCAGATATTGTGATGATTCTGCGCCAATACGTGAACCAGTAGATACTGACCGCGATTGGTGTCCTGATACTCATCAACGAGGATATATTGAAACTTTTCCTGATAATACTCCAATACATTCGGGTTAGCCTCAAATAACTCGACTGTCAACTTAATCAAATCATCAAAATCGAGGGAGTTGTTTTGGCGGAGATAATCTTGATACATCGGATAAATCTTTGCGACGGATTCCTCGAAGAACCCTATTGCTTTGCTCGCATACTCTTTAGGGGAGACAAAATCACTCTTGGCTCTACTAATCTCGCCGAGGACGGGCCCCGGGTTATTCAGTGAAAGTTGGAGCGTCTTAATCAGTTCCTTGACTAGCGTTTGCTGATCCGCGGTATCGTAGATTGTGAACGAACGATCATAGCCGAGATGATGGATGTCTCTGCGCAGAATCTGAGCGCACGTCGAATGGAAGGTCGCTACCCACAGCTGGCTCTGACCGATAAGATTTTCAAGACGGGTTCTCATCTCTTCCGCGGCTTTGTTTGTGAACGTTACCGCGAGGATATTATACGGGGAAACGCCGTGATGCCGGATGAGGTAGGCGATTCGATGCGTAATCACGCGGGTTTTGCCGCTGCCCGCCCCTGACAGGAGGAGCAGTGGTCCTTCGGTGTGCTGTACCGCTTCACGTTGAACGGGATTCAAGGATTCGAGGAGATCGGTCATCAAGAGTTCCTTCCGAGTAAAGTGTGGCATGATTCTTTCAAGTGAAAGTATAAACGATCCACTGCATATTGGCAAGTTAGAAATTCATAAGAACGTAGTGGCATTTAATCCCCAGCTTTCACACAGAGAATTAGGGTATCTACACAATTTGGATTAGGTATGGTAAAATAAAGTAGTAGGCATACTCCGTATGCCGTAAAGGTGGTAGTACGTAGGTTGGGTTGAACGGTAAAAGCGAATCTCTACCAACGACAATAGAAGCTACCTTTTTCAACAACACCCGCTTATAGATAAATGGAGTGAAACCCAA
>JAKZSX010000229.1:0-3406 GCA_047517405.1 Candidatus Poribacteria bacterium
GTGATGCCTTCCGCGAGCGTTTCATAGGTCTGGGGCGATCTTTCGATCTGCGACCTATTCTCGGAATACGCTTGATAAACTGGGCAGCACGCAGCGGATTGAACGCCAAGTAAACGGGGGAGCTTGGTGATAATTCCCTGTGATCGAAGCTCTCCGAATCCCATGAACAAGCCCATATAGACGCTTCCAAACCCGATTGGACAGATGATATGGTCTGGAGCCTGCCAACCCAGCTGCTCCGCGATCTCGAAGGCGATGGTTTTGGTGCCTTCTAGGAAAAAAGGATTCCAGTTGTGCGAGGCGTAATAGGTGGTTGCCGCTGCTTCGAGGACCGCATGTGTCGTTGCTGCGCGATTTCCTTCGATCAGTTTTAGTTTCGCACCATACATCGAGATCTGTGCGAGCTTGCCTTTTGAGGTCGACGACGGGCAGTAGATTGTGCAGTCTATCCCCGCTTTCGCGCTATACGCTGCGATTGCTGCTCCCGCGTTCCCCGACGAATCCTCGACAACCTCTTGGACGCCGAGCTCCTTGACTTTGGATAGCAGGACAGCAGCCCCGCGATCCTTGTACGAACCTGTCGGACAAACAAAATCCAATTTCAATCGATGGTCATGTGTCGCATCATCAAAGGATACGAGCGGTGTCATCCCCTCGCCGAGCGAGATTATGGATGCGTCATCAGCAATTGGAAGGACATGGCGATAACGCCAGAGGGTGTTGTCCTCCTTACAAACCCGGTCAACTGAAAATCCGACTTCCGTTTTTTTTAGCTGGAGCGGTCGACCGCAATCGCATCTGTACCGAAGTGCCTCGATACGATATGTTATGTTACATTGGTCGCAGATATATTCGATCATTTCTTTTTCGCTTCTGTTAGTTGTAATCTCAGTTAGTCCCCCTGAAAGCTATCATCAATAAACCAATATTTAAGAATGACGTAAATCGCAGCAATCCCATCTTTCCATTTGATCTTTTTTCCTTCGGCGTAGGTGCGGGCATGGTAACTGATGGGGACTTCGCGGACGCGTAATTTTCGCTTGGCAATTTTCGCCGTGATCTCCGGCTCGATGCCGAAGCGGTTCGATCGCAACGGGATTGTTTTCAAGAATGGCAAACGAAATGCCTTATAGCAGGTCTCCATGTCCGTCAGATTAAAATTTGTAAACCTGTTGCTCAAAAATGTTAGAAATCTGTTTCCTAAAACATGTTTGGAGTATAAGCCCCGTCCCTCCTTTTTGCTCATAAAGCGAGACCCATAAACCACGTCCGCATCGCCCTGCAGAATGGGAGCTAACACTACCCGGTAATCGTTTGGATCGTATTCGAGATCCGCATCTTGGATAATCGCTATGTCTCCAGAGGCAACTTCAATCGCCTTACGGATTGCGGCCCCTTTCCCCCGGTTCTTTTTTTGAAAAATGGGTTTAATCTGTGGGTGCGTACCGGCTAACTGTTCGATAATTTCAGCGGAGCCGTCGGTTGACGCGTCGTCTACGATTACGAGTTCAAGGGAATTGATGCCGTTGATTCGCTGTTCAAGCACGCGGGAGACAATCTCGGCAAGCGTTTTTCTCTCGTTGTAAACTGGCATCAGAACAGTTAGCTTCATAGCGCACTTCGCTTCTCGTTGCGACGCATTCTATAATGTCATACACCTGAAAGTACCCAATCGTAGGGGCGAGGTTCCCTCGCCCAACGGGTTGGGAGACCCAACCCCTACAGGTTGCTGCTCAACCCAATACTGTTTCCCGCATCAGTTGGATTGGGCGTTGAGTTTCACGGTTCCCATTCAACCATCCTACGTGATGTCAAATGTCAACAGAACCTAGCAACTAGGGTTACAATAAGGTCTCCGTAAGTCAAGCGACCGCCTCCACCGTTACCACCAACTATATACGGAGGAGGTGAGGATAAGGCTCAGGATGGGCCAGAAGCAGCCCATCACCGCTTCACCGAGAACCAAGCCCACGAAAAAGGGAATCGCGGCACGATACGCTTTGATACCGCCATGCTTGATTAGCAGCCACTTGGTAACCATTGCGATCGCTACAGGGAACCAGATCATATCCGTTGTACCGGGCGCAAGGCCGATAACATAGCCTGCCGGGTGAAGCGGGCACCAAACGAAGCGGGCGCGCAGAAACATTATGCCGAGGTTAACGAGAAAGGCGCCTCCGAGGACGTTCATTGACAGCCAATTCGTCGGCTTGGGATTGACCAACCAACCGGAGAGATAATTGTAAGTTCCCGAACCACCGGCATGAATCTGTTCAGAACCCGCCGCAACCCCTGTCTTGTAAATTGTATATGGGTAAAGGATGAGGCTGGACTCGATACCAACAATGCTGGCAATGATCAGCGCGATGAACATCGTTCGATTTCTGATGCCAGTTCGCTCAGCGAGTTTGAAGGATTCGAGTTGATCGGGTATCGGGTGGGTCCGAAATCCGGCGCCGCTGAGCCAATTCATCAACGAAAGTACCGTTAAATTCCCCGGTTTTAGGCGTCGCGTGCCGAACATAGCAACCATCAGATATTGTGGATTCACGTAACCGATGGAGTGAATCGGAGGTCCCAACTCCGCCCGCATACGCGCCAATCCGACAACAATTGCGAAGTAGAGTCCGATGAAAACCACGTAGCCCCATAATGACATCCCGCCCTTTATGCAGAAAAGCATCAACACCAAAAGACAGATAAATAGCGTGACGACAGCAGTTCGGTAAGAGATTGGCTCGTTTGCCTCATCAGTCCGATCCGGACGGATGACGCGAGCGAAGACTTGTGCAAAATGCTTTCTGCCTGTCCAAAAGGTTACGGCGAGTAAAGCGAACAGGGCACCCGTGCCCTGTTCCCCCAAAAATGGGTAGCCAGGAATACTCCTGATGCCCGCCATGCTACCAAAGACAAGTTGTGCCTTCCGCATGAGATAAAAGAACGTACATGAGAAGGAGAGACCCAAGGGCAAAACAAAGGAGAGACCAATCAGGTAGGGGTGAAAATAAAAAGAGGTGCTGCCCATTGCATTCCACGGTTTCTGTGAAAAGCTGAAGACGTTTCTGGTACGGTCATTAACGGGCAGAGAGGGTAGGATAGGAAAAAAAAACGCAATTCCGTTCCACAGATCAATTCCGAAGGCGATGCCAAAACCGATCCACAGGACACGATTCCTGAAGATGCTCCCGGACTCGGCTGTAATTTCGAGGGGGATTTGGATAATCGGATACGCCAATTTCTCGCGGTCTACCCACTGCCTTCTGATAATCGATGTCAGGCAGAGGAAAATGAGCATCAATGAGAAGATGACAATCGACCATGATAGGATGGGCGTGACCCAATATCGCGCGTAGCCGTCCGTAAAAAAATTGACATTCCCCTCGTAAAAATCGTTGACTGTCTTCGG
>JAKZSX010000230.1:0-3859 GCA_047517405.1 Candidatus Poribacteria bacterium
GATGTCTGCAACCGTACCTAGCGCGACTAGGTCCAGTTGAGATTGCAGAAACGGGTCCAGATCGCCACCGCCCATCAATCCGTGCGCCAACTTGAACGCTAATCCGACCCCCGCAAGTCCATCGAAGGGATATTCGCTCTCCGGCATTTTGGGCGTGATTACTCCGATCGCTGGTGGTAGCCCATCAGGGTGTGGCTGATGGTGGTCAGTGATAATGACATCTATATCAAGCGAGTTGGCAAACTCTACCTCTTCAATCGAGGTGATACCACAGTCAACGGTAATCAACAGATCACATCCATCCTTTTTCAATTTCTGAATAGCGTCCTTGTTGAGACCGTATCCCTCCTCAAAACGGTTGGGAATGTAAGGGTTCACCGGAAAGTCAAGGTGTCGGAAGGTACTTATCAGCAACGAAGTCGCTGTTGTACCATCTACGTCATAGTCCCCGAAGATCCAGATCTGTTCACCACGCTTCATCGCTAAACGGATGCGCTCAACCACTTCTTCCATCCCGTACATCAAAAATGGGGAATGCAGCTGATCGGGTGTTGGATACAAATACGCACGCGCTGCGTCTTCCGTTTCAATTCCCCGATTAATGAGAAGTTGTGCCACCAATTGTGAAATGCCAAGTCTCACTGCCAACCGGGAACTCTTCTCGATGTCAGGTTTTTTAGGTTCCCAGATCTTCTGTTGCCGTTCTTTCATGGTAAACAGGCTATCATGGATCCAATTTTTGGTCAAGAGGTTAAGATCCAAAAACCGGCAAAAAGACATAAATCACTTGACATAGATCGAGAAAATTTTTCAAATTTGGAAAGGGTATAGGTTACTGTGTCTTATCCATTTTACTTAAAATTCCCATAAATTTGCGCCATAAAACTGGATTTTCTACCGAAAAAAACGGCTTTACCTTGTGTTTTTTTTCCTGAACCCCAAAATTTGTAAGGCAGTGGAAAGATGCTAGTGGATTTTTTTTCGGAACCGCGGTTATATTGACAGTGCCTACCTACAAGGCGTCTCAGAGAGTCTGTTTACTTTCTCTGAGACGCCTTTTTTATTATCCTTCAAGATGATTAAGAAGGAGGTGAAAGCTGTGAAGCTGGCGTCACAAGCCAGAGAATATAGTTTGATAGACTTTAAGGTCAAATTCAAAATTTAACCAAGCTGCAAGGAGGAAATAATAATGAAAGCGTTAGTTATCGTTTTAGCGATAGTAAGTCTTCTGATTGTTCCATCTTTAGCAGATGCAGCAAAATATAAGGAAGACGACCCAACTTTGGTCCTGTACTTTCCCTTTGATGAAGGGGAAGGGGATACAGCAACCGACGCGTCGATGTTCGGTAACAACGGCGAGCTGGATGATCCGGACTGGATTGACGGAAAGATTGGTTCAGCACTGGAGTTTGATGGACAAGATGATGTTGTTATTGTCGAGACAAAAAACTCCAATGAGCTCCAAATGCTTTCAGGAGGCACAATAGAGTGTTGGTTCATGTTGAAAGGTCGGGGAAACTCTGTCTGGCCTCGAATCTTTTCCAAGGAATCAACGACATCACATCACGGCGGTTATTGCCTCCGGTTAAACTGGTCCCAAAAACAACAACTCGAGCTAGGTCTGCAGGGACAGGCTCTCGTCTTTGATAATGATGACTCGAATATAAAACCGAATATCTGGTATCATGGCGCGGGGACCTTTACGAAAGACGATCACAAAGTTTACCTCAATGGGGAGTTGGTCAAGGAGGGGGCACAAGGGGTACTCCCGTTGGATGATAGAGATAATGATCTACGAATCGGTGGTTCTTTTGCAGGCCCAAGAAACTTCGAGGGTATCGTTGATGAAGTTCGTATTTGGAGTCGTGTGCTTGGCCAAGACGAGATAAAAGAAAACATGGACCTGAGTTGGGGTGAGTTGCTGGCGGTTTCTCCTGCCGGACGTTTAACAACAACATGGGGAAGGATCAAAGCGCGGTTTCAGTGATTTGGCTGATAGTATGCTGCCTGCTCCAGTATCCTCGCTTGAGTACGCTGGTATACTATCAGGCGTGTTTTGATACATTTGTAGCAGCAATTTTAATCGCTTTTTAGCGACTGAGGTTGCCACTAGGTAGGTCTGCACTAAAGTGTCGAGTAGTAAAATCAGCGGTCGTGCGAGGAAAATCGTGTCATACAGCAACGTAGCGTTCATCAGAAAAATCCTCGATTCACACGGGGTTTCGAGCGTATCACAGATATATGACATTTTTCGGTGTGCCTCCGATTTCGACCGTAATCCCAGACATTTGACGCCTACTAACTAATGGTGCTAGTTTGAACCCCAAGATCCAGTCATAGCAACGATCGATTCTTTGCGAGGTTGAATATGTAAATTCTGCAACCCTTGTGGGAACTACAGCCTCACCAACTAGCACCAAAGGTTACTACACTTAACTACGGTGTTACCCGCCACTACACCTCCATCAAAATTTATTTGACAATCTACCATGCTACACGAGCCCTCTCAGAAAGTCCGTAGCCGAACTCGTAAGTTGCTTTGGATCTCAATCCATCGGGGAGTTCAGGTTTCCGCTTCCCGAATTCGCACGAATTCGGCTACGCACGCTCCGCACAAGGAAGGAGGGGGAACATGTTGACCAGGAAATTAATGATTATCGGTTGGTTTGCCCTCATAATGGCCCTGGCAGCAGCCAACTGGATCGACGCCGCGGAACCAATCATCGTTTTTCAGTCCAATCGTGATGGCGACGATGAAATTTTCACAGCCATGGATGATAGGACGATTAAACAGCTTACCCAGAACAAGGCTCAAGACATAGAACCGGCGTGGTCGCCGGATGGCAATCAGATCGTCTGGTTCACCCAACGTCAGGATCTTGGGGCTGAAACTTTTAACATGATGATTATGGACGCCGATGGAAAGAATGAGGCGAACCTCACACCGGACATTAATATATCTTTGACGTCGCAACCCACCTTTTCACCGGACGGTACCCTCATCGCCTTCAGTTCACGGGGCGCCCTACCGAATGGTATTAACAACAACGTCGCGATTATTAAGTTCGCAGAAGGGGTGAAACGACAAGAGTGGGAGCTCTACAATCTCACTGTTTGGGGTGCCCAACTCGCAGATCCGCTTAACGTCCAGGACCGGTTTCAAGTGTGGTCGCCCGACGGGACGCAGATCGCCTGGCAGACCCGACGGGCGGGAAACTTTGATATCTGGGTGACAGATGTTATCAATGATGAACCAGATAAGCAGGAGAAAACGCAGAAGAATCTGACTACGGGTAAGGACGCAAGGAAAGATGACGAGCATCCCCGCTTTTCGCCCGATGGGACAAAAATCCTTTTTCACTCAAAACGGGATGGGGATTGGGAAATCTACGTTATGGACAGTCGCACGGGGGAAAATATCGTGCAACTGTCCAACAATGAAAAAACAGATAAGAATGCAGAATGGTCGCGAAAGGGCGCGAAGATTGTCTTCGAGTCCAAGCGGGATGGCAACAACGAGATTTATGTCATGGACGCCGATGGGAATAACTCCGGTGAATCTGACAAATGATAAGGGATCAGACACAACCCCCAAGTGGTCAGCAAATGACAGACGCATTGTCTTCGAGTCGAAACGGGATGGAAACCGAGAGCTTTATGTCATAGACGCCGATGGTGGCAACCTAGTCAACATTTCCAATGATCCGGGCAACGATAGGAATGCCCAATGGCGTGGATTGGCAGCCGGACAATTCGCCTCCAAGAAATTGGCGGTCGAGCCGTTGACAAAGCACTTGACGACGCTGGGACGAATCAAGCAGACCGCCTTGCTGCAAAATTATCCCAATCCGTTCAATCC
>JAKZSX010000231.1:0-10179 GCA_047517405.1 Candidatus Poribacteria bacterium
AAGAGGTTCAAGAACGGCAAACAAGAACGGAACGAATTAAGCATGAAAACAGAGTCAAACAAGAGGAAGATAAACTGAGAGCAGACTTGGCGATCAAGCAGCAGGAGGAGGCAACGCAGACAGAGAGCCTAGAGGTCGAAAGGCGACTGGCATTTGCCCAAGAGATACAGCGCAAAGAGGTTGAGACGAATAAAGCGGAACAAGAACGTATCGTCAAAGAGGCAGAACTTCAGCAACAACAAGTCCTTGAGGAGGCGCGTATCCGTCAGGAAGAAGCGGTACAATCTTCGCAGATTCAGCAGAAACAGCGGATTGAAACCGCTCGAATTGATCAGGAGCGGCAGGTCCAAGAAGCGGAGATAGAACAGAAAAGGGCTCTGGAGACTGCGCGTGTGTCTCAGGAACAAGAAGTTCAATCTATTGAAATTGAGCGAGACCAAGCAATTGAACAAGCCCGAATTGAGCAGGAACGCACCGTTGAAGAAGCGCGCGTCCGTCAACAACAGGCAATCGAGGAAGCCAATGTTAGAAGGCGAATCGTGCTTGTTGAGAGAAATCGAGAAGAAAGAGAGACCCAAGCCGCAAGCGAAATTCAGATTGCGATGAAGGAGAAGGAACTCGAAATTGCCTCTACAGATCGGTTGGCTGCAACCGCTGAGCGGACCAAATCTGAAGCCCAAGTCTTGACGGTGGAAGCGATTGAGGAGGCTGAGCGTAATAGCCGAATCGCGTTAATCAGAGCCGAACAGGAGGCGAATGAAGAGCGCGTTGCAAAAGAGTGGTTGGCGAACGCCGAAGCCTACGCTGTTATCGAAGCCGCTAAAGCGGAGCGAGAAGCCGCCACTCTCAGGGCAGAAGCGCAGAAAATCCTCGCTGAGGCGATTCTGGTGGAAGCAAAAGCGAAGGCGGAAGGGGAAGAGGCACTTATTGAAGCGAAGAACACAGCGGATCAGCGGATTCTGAATAACGAGGCGCTGTTGAAACTGATCCAATCCCTGCCCGAAGTCACTGGTCAATTAATGAAACCCGCGGAACAGATTGAAAGCATCCGCATCCTTGACCTTGGTGGAAACGGAGCCGGAAACGGTGCTCAAGGTGGGAGCATGGGTAAAATCTTCGGATCCATTTTGCAGGCTGGTGCGGTGCTACCAGTGCTGAAAGAGGTCCTGAATTTGGGGGGGATTGACCCTCAGAATCTCGCTAAGACTGTAAGCCAATATGTTCCCGGCTTGGATCTTACCCCCAAAACGGAGGCACCGGAATCAACTGACCAAGATTCAACATGATTACGCACAATCTCTAGCACAGGTTGAGATGACAAACCTGAATCGGTATAGCAGGCAATCTGGAATCGTTGATGACAAGGCAAGTGGCAACATTCTTGTAACATTCCTTATCCCATCGACGACTCCAATTGAAATTTCAAATTAGCGAGAAGGAGTCTAAGATGAAAGAAAAAGCCGATGAACACCTACAAATGAACGGAAAAAACATGATCGCGGTTGAAGTGGCGTTCATTTCTATTGATGCCAGCAGTGGTGCACCAATCCTCTTTTTGAGGGAGATGGAAGGCGATCCAAAATTGGTGCTACCGATATGGATTGGACAGGGGGAGGCACTCTCGATTCAGTTCCAGCTCAAAGGTGAAGAGCCGCTGCGTCCGATGACGCATGATTTGATGAAAAACATCATCGACAGCCTTGATGCGCAGGTTGATGCGGTCTATGTACATACGATGAAAGACTCAACCTATTTCGGGCAGATCAATATGGTCGCCAGCGGCGAAACACTGGAGATTGATGCTCGTCCGAGTGATTCGATTGCCCTCGCCTTGAGATTAGGGGTGCCTATCTATGTGGCAGAATCGATTGTTCAAGAAATTGGTTTCCCTGAGACAGAGTTGAGAGAGGCAGAGGAGCAACAATCTAGAGACGAGTTAGCGGATTTAGATGAAGAAACACTGGGAAGGTATACGGTATAATCGCTGAGATGGGTAAGGGAGTGAACACCAATGCCGATCCTTGAGAAAATCAGGCGGATATTCAATTCAAACATAAACGACCTACTCGATCGGGTTGAAGATCCGGAAAAGATCTTGAATCAACTCTTGGAGGATATGCAGCACGAACTCAAAGAGGTCAAGATTCAGGTTGCTGCGGCGATTCGGGATGGAAACAAATTTGAAGCGCAGTACAAGGAAAACTTGGAGAGCGCGGAGAAATGGGAGAAGCGTGCCATCGTGTTCATCCAGAACGGCGATGATGCTCGCGCAAAAGAAGCACTGCGCCGCAAGCGGTCTTCCGACGACTTAGCGGAGAGTTTTAGTGAGCAATTTGAGGCGCAGCAAGAGAGTGTTTCTGTACTTAAAGATGGGTTGGCAACCTTAGAACAGAAAATTGAAGAGGCAAAGAACAAACGGGTGCTGCTAATTGCACGCCAGAGGCGGGCGGAGGCAGAACGGGCAATCCATCAAACCGTGTCGGGTATTTCCGATTCCAGCGCGTTGAGCACTTTTGATCAGATCCAAAACCGAGTCCTTGATACGGAAGCGGAGGCAGAGGCTCTTAGCGAGATGCGTCAACTCAGTTTGGAGGAAGAGTTGGACGAACTCAACAAGAATGACGAAATTGATGATGAACTTGCCAAACTCAAAGCCCGCTTGAAAGAGTAGAAGTGAGAAGGAGCTGCAGGCAATGGGACTACTGAGAAATCTCGTTATCTTAGTGCTGATATTTCTGCTAATTTTGATTGCATTGAGTATGGTTCTGCCTATTATCGCTTGGGCGTTTAAGCTCGTTTTCACCTTTATCTTACTCGGTGCGATCGGATTTGCAATCGTGTATCTCTACCGAAAACTGCGCACGTAACACTCGCGCTATTCACCTCGACCATACCCCAATTGAACCCCAAAAAGCCGGGGGAGAGTATACCTCCTCACCCGGCTTTTTGCATTTTTAACCCAAAAAGTAGTAGTCATACTCCGTATGCCGTAATCAGTAGTTAGGTTCTCTTGACATTTGACAAATTGAACCCAGCTGGGCAGGCACAAGACCTGCCCCTACATTTGTTCCGCCTTCGTAGGGGCAACCCTTGTGGTGTTGGTCTTACAGCGTTCGCCGAATTGACGACAGCGAAATGTCAACGCGCTCTAGTTCATTAGCCTGTAGGTCGAGATTCATATCTCGACAAATGATTGTTATCCTGAAAATCCTTTAATCCAATGAATCCTGATTCAGACAATATTTGAGCTATCTTCGTAGGGAACAACGATCGTTGTGCCTTACCAATCGATTAATAATTACGCTTGACATCGTTGAAAATAAACTGTTATCATAAGCCCTTGGAAACGAGAGACCGGATTTCTGTTATACGTCAAGCGAATTAAAATTCCGCAATTACAAAATTACATGAGGTGGGTTTTGAAGAAAAACTGTTTTGTATTGATGATAAGTCTCCTCTGCCTGATCGCCCTTCAAGCGGACGCACAGATTCAATGGGATTCATCGAAATTCATGCGGTTATCGGAGATTGCGCCCGGCATGAAAGGGGAGGGGTACACCGTCTTTTCCGGGACAACCGTTGAAAAATTCAACTTTGAGGTCGTCAGTATTGAGTACAATTTCTATCCCAATTGGCACGTAATATGGGTCAAAGGCAGCGGCGAGAACTTTGAAAAAACGGGCGTCGCCGGCGGTATGAGTGGGAGTCCGATGTATATTGACGGTCGGCTCGTTGGTGCGATTTCTCTCGGCTACTTTAACCAGCGCGAACATGCGAATCTCATGGGAGTGACACCGATTGAGTTGATGATTGAAGTGACACAGCGAGGGATGCAGCCCAATTTGAGCTATCGGGGTGGGACGCGCTTTAACTTCGGTTCGGATACTGTCTCCACCGGGATCGAAATCTTGCCCTTGACACCCAACAAAAAATATATCCCTGAAGCGCGAATGGAGATGTCGCCAATACCCAATCGATTCGAGCAATCACCACGTCTGCATACCCCCGTTGCATTCTCAGGATTGCCGACGGGTGCGATTGGATTTTTCAAGCAGTTTTTTGATACATATCATCTCAGTCCGATACAAGGTGCGGGTGGCGGTTCACCTGTTGAAAGCGCGCCAATTGAGCCAGGGCAGATTGTGGGTATTGAGTTCGTCCGTGGGGATTTTACTGCCTTCGGATTCGGAACAATGACCTATATTGAGGGTAACCAGCTCATCGGCTTTGGTCATTCGATGTTTGGCGAGGGCAATGTCAACCTGCCGATTTCCGGTGGGCATGTCCACTTCATTTTACCAAGCACGTCCAGATCTTCCAAAGTTGCCTCTCCAACGCAGCCAATTGGCACACTTGTGCAGGACCGTCAGGCAGGCATCGCTGGGGTAATCGGTGACCACCCCAGTTTTATTCCCGTTAATGCCAACATCCAGACAATGGATGGGGAGGTCCACTCGGTGCACTATGAAGTGATTCGCCATCGCGATTTCTCGACGCTATACACCCTCATTGGTCTGTGGATCATCATTGATGGTATCGAAATCGTTAGCGGCGACCACTCCGTCAATGTTGATGCGAAGATTCTGTTAAAAGATCAACCGAATCTGTCGTCCCGTGAAATTGTGCGGAGAAATGTCTACTCTTCCAGCGGTTCACCGGGATTTCAGGCAACCCGCGCCCTCACACCGCTGTTTAGCCTGATTGGTAACCAATATACAAAGATTGATGTGGAGCGTATAGACCTTGATGTCAAAATGGAGGACAAACGGAAGACGGCGGTCATTGAAGCGGTGCGAATCGACAAAGATCGTTATCGTCCCGGCGAAAAAATTGAAGTAACCATCCGCCTGCGTCCATACCTCGAAACACCGATTATCCAGACCGGTTCAATTACCATTCCGGAGGATGCCCCTGAAGGCTTAACCACCCTTCTTGCTATCAGTCCATCCATCTATGAAAGTTGGCAACGGACACGGGCACCCTTAAACTACCAGCCGACAAACATCAACCAACTGATTAAACTGTTGCAGCGTGAGGAAAACAACAGTGACATCATTTTGGAACTGTTCCTGCCCAAGGTCGGTATGACCGTTCAGGGGGAAGAGTTTCCCGAACTACCGGTATCGATGCTCTCCGTGATGAATGTTCCCACGCAATCTGGCGAAGGTGGCCCCACTCGCGGCACGACGCTGCATTTTGAAAAGGTTACCACGCCCTATGTGGTCTCCGGCAGTCAATTTTTGCTGTTTAGGGTTGATCGCAACGCCCCATAATTTTTCAAGATATGAATCTCGACCTACAAGCTAATGAACTTGAATTATCTTACCTAACGGAGGATGCTTTTTTGATAACGTTATACCGTGCTTTTTATATTTTGAGTATTGCTGTCGTTTTCTTTTCGATCCATCTCCTGCCAGCGTTAGGGGTGACGACCCAGATCTGGGAACAACAAAACCAAAAGGATTTTGACTCTGGTAAACCCGAAAATGTTTCGCTCTCAAGTAAAGGCGAGCTCATGTTGGCTCCTAAATTGGATGCCTTCTTCGAGGATACCGAAGAGATATATATCTGGTGTCTCGCCGAGGATTCTAACGGAAATATCTACGCGGGCACAGGGAATGGGGGCAAGATTTATCGGATCACTCCCGATGGTCAGTCATCGCTCTTTTACGATTCACCAGAGGTTTCAATCTTGACACTGGCTATTGACCCGAATGACAACATCTATGCCGGTACAGCCCCGGACGGGTTAATCTATAAGCTCACCGACGACAGCACTCCGCCCACAACAATACTTAGTTCGGAAGAGAAGTACGTCTGGGCGATGACCTTTGATGATGCCGGAAACCTATACGCAGCGACCGGAACCGGTGGGAAAATTTACAAAATTACGCCCGACGGACAGACCAATGTCCTCTTTGATTCCGACGAACTTAACATCGTATGCCTGCTCTATCATCAAGGGATGCTATATGCCGGCAGCGACGGCAAAGGGACTATCTATAGCGTCAAAACAGAGGATGGTACGGCTACCGTAATTTACGAAACCGGGCAGAAAGAGGTGCGTAGGCTTGTTGTCGGCGCGCAGGGGTTAATCTATGCTGGAACCATCACGACAGCGGCACCGCAGCCCGGCGGTCCTCCACCGTCTGCTCCCGGTCCGCTGCCGCCTGCTGGTCGTAACTCCGAAGAAAAGAAGTCGCGAGTCTATAAGATTCAACCCGATGGCATCGTCTCTGTTATGTGGGAGGTGCCCGATCCCCTGATTCTGTCGATGGCGTTTGATTCGGAGGAAGGACTTTATATTGGGACAGGGGATAGTGGTAAGGTCTATTGGGTTAACACAGAGGGCGATTCGGTCTTGAAAGGCAAATGCAGCGCGAGCCAAGTTCTGGCGATGCACCGCACCGCAAATTCAGATCGGCTCCTGCTTGCCACGGGGAATGCCGGGAAGATCTTTGAGTTGAAATCGGATTATCTCGCTGAGGGTACACTTGAATCCAAAACGCACGATACGAAGGTCGTTTCGCGGTGGGGTAAGTTGTCGTGGGAAGGCGTTACGCCGGAGGGGACGACGATCTCTTTTGCCACCCGGACCGGTAACACAGAGAAACCGAATGGCACATGGAACGACTGGTCAGAAGAATTGACCTCCCCCGAAGCGTCACAGATTATCAGTCCCTCTGCACGCTATATTCAGTGGCGTGCCAAACTCACAACAAGTGCGGTCTCCACAACACCTATCCTCAAAAAAGTAACCGTCGCTTCCGTTCAATCCAATACCGAACCGCGATTCACCTCGATTGACGTCCGCCGAGGCGATGCCCCCGAAAGTCCCGGTCCGCCCGAAGGTGTTCGTAGACCACGGGAAGGTCGGACCCCCTCCAATTCCAATTCGGGAGGAGATAATACAAAATATACTGCCTCGTGGAAGGTGGAGGACGACAATAAGGACACATTGCAATTTAACGTCTATTACAAGGGGATTGATGAGACGAATTGGAAGCTCTTGAAAGAAGAGTTGAAACAGAACAGCTATGCTTGGGATATTACCTCAATGGCCGATGGACGTTACGTTATTAAAGTCAGCGCGACCGATAAACTCAGCAACCCGCCTAACTTTGCAAAATCTACGGAGAAGATTAGCGACCCCTTTGACATTGATAACAGCCAACCGATGGTCACTGATATAACTGCGACGGTGAATGATGACCAAACCTATCAAATCTCCTGTGCAGTAGAGGACGTGTCCAGTTACATCCAGAAAGCGGTTTACAAAATCGACAGCGATGAAGAGTGGCAGGTCATTTTCCCCGACGATGGCATCTTCGACTCTAAGCGCGAGGCCTTATCACTTCATACTAACTCCCTACCAGCCGGTGAACACACTATCACCATTCGCGTCACCGATGCCGCGGGGAACACAGCCGTTGGACGCACGACCTTTTAGGTTGCGATAGTTCATTGAACTCTTGAATTCTATATATCTCACCCCTTGGGGTTTTGGAAGATAACTTGAACTATACCACTGTTGATGAGGAAGGTTCTATGATTATTGATTCACACAGCCACGCATGGCCACGCTGGCCCTACCAACCCCCCGTCCCTGACGGCGACAGCCGTGGCAGGATTGAACAACTTCTCCACGAAATGGACCGTCACGGCGTGGATCAAGCCGTTCTGGTTTGCGCGCGAATCGATCACAACCCGGATAATAACGACTATATTTTCGAGTGTTCCAAACAGTATCCGGGCCGTATCATCCAGTTCGCCGACGTTGATTGTTCGTGGACGGACACCTACCACACCCCCGGTGCCGCGGACCGGCTCGCGGAGGCGGCGGATAAATACGCGCTCAAAGGGTATACGCACTATTTCAGGGGGGACGACGATGGGAGTTGGTTCTTTTCAGACGAAGGGCAGCGATTCTTTCAGACCACTGCGGATCGCGGGTTGATTGCTAGCCTCGCAATGGGACCCCAACTACAGGCGCCGTTACGTAAATTGGCGGCACAGTTCCCTTCGATTACTTTTCTCTGCCACCACATGGCGGGGGCGAGAGCTGGGGAAGAACCTCCCTATCCGAATTTGAAGGAGATTCTGGCGTCAGCGAACACGCCGAATATCAACATCAAGATGTCTGGATTTGGGTATGTCTCCCAAGTTCCATGGGGCTATCCTTATTTGGATACCGGCTGGATCGTCCGTGCACTCTACGAACATTTTGGGCCGGATCGCCTCTGCTGGGGGTCGGACTACCCTGTGGTTCGTTCCTACATGACCTACCAACACGCCCTTGAAGCGTTCCGCACACACTGCACCTTCATCCCAGACGCGGACAAGGAACGGATTCTCGGTGATTCCCTCCACCGGTTACTGACTGTGGGACAGAATGGTTAGTCGGCATCCATACCCCTTTAGGGGAGCACGGCAGCTTTACGGAAATCCCAATCATGAGAGATGCTCTAGGCTCGACATTTTTTTGACTTCTGTTGAGGTACAGATGTATAATATTTTTCCCTTACCTTTCAGCATACCCCCATTGCTGATGAAGATGTCGGTTCACTTATTTTTCCTTTAACAATCACAGGAGGTTCAAAATGAACATCAGACAGTTCACCAAATTCGCGTCTGTTTTAACGATTGTCACACTCATTGTGGGGCTTTCCTCCTATAACCCGATTGGGCAACTTGTCATCGCCGCACCACCTGAGATGGAAGATGTGGAGAGAGAGATTCCTATTGGCGTCGTTTTAGCTCGGACAGGGCCATTCGCTTCCCCGTATGGTCTGTCAATGCTAAATGGCTTTGAGCTAGCCCGGAAACAGATGAACGAGTCAGGAATACTCGGCAACACCAAAATCACCTTCATCGTTGAGGATGATCAAAGTGTGAGCGCCGTTGAAGCGGTCAACAAGTTGATTCATCAAGATGGGGTGCCTGCTATCGTTGGTTTTGCTATTTCAACGCAGCTTGAACAGGTAATTCCAATTGCCCAAGAAAACAGTGTTATCATTGTTAGCTCGGTCTCGTCTGCCCCAGGTCTGAGTGCGCGTGGCGATTTTATCTTCCGATCAGGGCTTAACTCAGGTGTGCTTAATCCCGCTGCTGTCAAGGCGACTCAGAAGAAATACGGTTACAAGAGAGCAGCTACAATATATCACCACCGCGATACCTACTCTACGCGTAGCGACGAAGCGTTTAGGGCTGCGCTCGTCGAGAGCGGTGTCCAGATCGTAGCCACAGAGATCTACGAAGGTGACGAAACCGACTTTTCGGCGCAATTAACTCGGATAATGAAGTTAAATCCTGATGCCCTCTTTATCTCCGCTTTAGGATCCCACATACCTCCGATTCTGATTCAAGCGCGCGCTCTCATGCCTGGTATACACGTTATTGTTCCCGAACTGACTAGTATTGAGGTGGAAGCCGCGGGCGCTGCTGCCGAGGGGGCAGTTACTTCTATAGGTTGGCTCAGCACGGCTGACACGCCATTGAGTCAAGCATTCGTCAAGAGTTATATCAGGACATACGCGGAAGAGCCGTCTGCTTGGGCGGCGCAGTCGCATGCCGCGTTCCATATTCTTGCCATGGCGATAGCAAAAGCGCAATCCGTCAATGCAAGTGCGATTCGGGACGCGTCAGCGAAGACTATGGACTTGGACACCGTTTTGGGTAAATTCTCTTTCGACCCCGATGGAGAGGCGGTTTATGACCCGATAGTCCTTACCGTCAAAAACGGCGTTTTTGAGATCTTTGAGTAATCCTCAACGGTAGATGTGCATTACTGGACCCTGTCATCAGCCGCTATATGATTGTTACCTTGCTTTGGAGGTATTAGCGATGTGTTGTTGCAATCGGTGACTCCCTCAACCGGCTACTAACTGTGGGACAAGGTGCCTTAGCCCCCAGGCACCAACCCGCTTTGAGGGAGCGCGGCGGCTTTGCGGAAATCCCAATCATGACAGACGCTTCAGATCCGAAATTCCTTGCCGATGAAAATGTGGGAAAATTGGGCAGGTGGCTGCGGATTTTAGGATACGATGTCGCCTACCAATCTCCCGCGCTCGATGCACAGCTCGCGCTCAAAGCGTTGCGCGAGAATCGGGTGATCTTGACGCGAGATCGGGAATTTGTGGAGCGTCGTATGGTCGAGCGGCACCTCCTGCTCACCAGCCA
>JAKZSX010000232.1:0-9857 GCA_047517405.1 Candidatus Poribacteria bacterium
GGCAAGTCAAGGAAAATCCGGGACGGGATAGGGCTATTTAGTTTTCGGTTTTCTCCTTGTCTGAACCCACGGAGATCACAGGTTAGGAAACCTGTGGCTACGAGTGAGATGTCGGGATTCGGAGATCCCTCCTACAGAAGAGCTATGGTAGATTTTAGAATTACTTAGACCCTCCCAATGCACAGCCAACCCCCTAAATCCCCAACCCCTCTGATAAGAGGGGAAAGACAAAGGAGAAGGTCCCCTCTTATCTTCTCCCCTTGTCAGGGGAGTTGCAGGGGGACTTTGGAAACTTCGTGAAGGTCGGAGTTATTGTAGATGTCTACTTATTTCTCTAATTCACCATAAATAGCCTGAATCATACACCCTATTGTCCTGTTGGGGCTATGTGAGTTAATTCAACACCGCTATAGACATGCCGCTCCTCTGGAGCGGAGGAAAGGACCAACATTTTTCTATAGACATATCGCTCCTCTGGAGCGAAAGGTAAAATTGTTCAACCTTAACAGCAAACCGATGGATTTCCAACACTAGCAACTTGAGTTATGTGAACTGTATTCATGCACATTCCTCAATCAATCCTTGGCTAACCTCCAACAGCACAGTTTTCTTCCATCACGCTGATTCAGTCAGCCCATGCGCTACTTTGTTGATTGCCTTAGCGATGTCCCGAATGTCGTCTTCGCTCATGTGCTCGTGGATGCCACGAACGACGACAGTTCTTAAGCCTTCGACTGCGCCGGGCACCAGTTCGGGACCGTAATGATATTCACGGCTGACATACGGACTGTTAAACGGGAACTGGCTATCGCCGTATGTATGTCCCTTTGTCAGGAAGTCGCCACGCATATAGATTGGATCTTTGATGTAATGGGCACCCATCGAGACACCTTCAGCGGAGACAGCCTTGCAAAATTCGTCGGGGTCATGCCCGGTAACGTGGAAGATATAGTTCCACCAAGAGACCTCGCGGTCAGACGGCAGCGGGACAGCCTCAACGCCGGGGGCATCGGCAATCAGTTCGGAGAGCAACTTTCCGAGCACAATTCGTCGCTCGACGACCTTCCGCAGTTTCTCAAGTTGCGCTAGACCGACAGCACCCTGCATCTCTGTCATACGGTAGTTAGGGGCGAGGAAGGCGTGGTCGCGGTCCCCCATGTATTGATAATCCCACCCTTTATCCGAAAAGAGCTTCAGACGGATATAGGTTTCCTGATCGTTGGTCAGAATCATCCCGCCGTCTCCCGTGGTCATGTGCTTCGACTGTTGGAAGCTGAAGCATCCCATGTGCCCAAATGTCCCGGCGTAGCGTCCCTTGTACTTTGTTGCGTGGGTCTGGCAGCAGTCTTCGATTAGGATAACGTTATGCTTTTCGGCAATTTTCACGACTTCGTCGATGTCGCACGGGTGACCAAACAGATGTACCAGAATAATGGCGCGGGTGCGGTCAGTGATGTTCGCCTCAATAGATTCGGGAATCATGTTCAGGGTCTTGGGATCTACATCGGCAAAGATAGGGACGGCGTTCTGCATGAGAATCGGCATAACGCTGCCGGGGTCAGTGATCGGCGCGGTGATGATTTCGTCGCCGGGGTTGGGATTGACAACGCCGACCGCCGTGTGAATGGCAGCTGTTCCACTTGTTGAGGCCTGCGCGTGCTGTGTGCCATAAAACGCGGCGAATTCCTTTTCCAATTCTTTGACGAACGTCCCACTTTTGGCAAAAAGAGTCTGACTACGTACCGCCTGAAGCAGTAGTTCCTCTTCACGTTCTCCGAAGGGGGTGCGTTCCGGAAAGGGTTCAGTTCTTACCTTTAGTCCACCGTGGATGGCGAGTTTTTCCATTTATGTCTCCTTATCCCTATCGGGGTTTGCTATCTTTTGTTATTGCTAGGGCTATTTAGTTTTCGGTTTTCTCCCGGTCTGAGCGATGTGTCGAGATTCAGAAATCCCTCCTACAGGAGAACTAAATGCCCCTATATTATCGCTAGTTGGCATTTTTCTATCGCCAATTCGATAAACGCTGTAAACATCTGTCAATAGATCCCGTAACCCAAATGTCGATTTTGGAAAATCGACCTACTGTAGGGGCAGGTCTTGTGCCTGCCCAAAACAGAGACAACCTCCAGACTATAGGGTAACCACGAGGGTTACCCCTACAGAAATCTGCACTCGTCTCAAGCGCACCATGGGTTCAATCCATCAAATGTCAACAGAACCTAACGATCTATTTCTTTTTCGCGTTCCTTAAATCGTTCCAACATCTCCATCGCCTCATGCCCATGCTCCGAATTGGGATATTTCTCTGCAATCTCCTGCAACAGGTTCAACGCACTGCTCGGGTTACGCCCTTGTGCCAACTGATAGCCCGCAACATGCAGCTTCACTGACACAGCTTTCGGGCCATCGGGGGCAAGGACTAAAACCTGGTTCATCTGGTCGAGTGCCTTATCAAATTCCCCTTTGGCACCGTAGCATTCCGCGAGGCGTTCACGCGCTTGGAGTGCGATAAGCAGATCGTCATAATCTTCGATGAGCCGTGTATTTATCTTGATTGCCTCGTCCCAGTCCTCCTGCCATTGGGCGATGACAGCTAAGCCGCGCAACGGACCCAACGCAGCAGCAGGGCTAGCCGCTCTGTCCGCCAGCTGATGTAAAATCCTCGCAAACTCAGGGAATTTGCCTCTTGCTTCCAATTCACGGAGGATGCCCTCTTCGTGTGAATCTTCCATGAAATGGTGGATGGCTTGCAGACGTAGGTGCGGATTTGGGTGAACGAGGAGGGAACGAAAAAAATCAACCGCTTTTTCGCGTTGATTGGTCTCCCAGTACATCCCTAAGAGCCGCAGCATGGCTTCTTGAGCGTGTTGGGTTTGTGGATAAGATTCTACAAGTTCTTTGAGGGTTGATTCTGCACGCTCGTAGTCGGAACTGTCGCGATAGACTTCTGCGAGATTGATCAATACCTCTGTATCGAATCTGTCGGGCCATCCCTCGACGGAGAGTTTCGTCAGAAGCTCAACCGCTTGCTCGGATTCGCCCGACTGTTGGTAAAGTTGTGCAACACGACGGAGTGCCCACCGCGCTTGATCCGTGCCACGAAACTCGCTAGCGGTGAGAAACGCTTTGAGGGCAGCCTGCAAATCGCCTTTCTCTTGGTACATATCGCCTAGCATTGACCAAACATGGACGATACTCCAATGTGCGGGATAGGTTTCAATCGCTGCATTGCACGCCTCGATCGCACGGTCGATCTCCCCCACTTCTCGATAGGCTCCAGCGAGTTGGACAGCAGTTTCAACGCGGTCTGGATGGTGCTTCCGTATCCTCTGGAATAACTCGATTGCCCCTTGATGTTCCTCATGTTCACGGTAGTGTTCGCCCAGACGGAGTGACAACCATAACGTTTGCTCTTGAAAGGGATACTTCCGAAGCATCAAATCGATTCGTCGGCGGGCATCTTCAAGTCGATCGTGTTCTAGGTGCGATGTTATGATTTCCGCCATCGCCTCAAGCACGAAGGGCTCTCCGATGAATTTCGTTTCGATTGCGTCTACCAGTTTGTCAGCGTTATCGAGTTGTTCTTTCTCAATCGCAGCGTGAAGCTGCCACATCAGAACCTCTGCTTGCCCTTCGGCGTGAGACATCTCGGCTTCAGCCAAAATCGCTTGCGCTTTCTCAGGCTGTCCGAGCGCAGTATAGCATTCGCTCAGCTTTAGGCGTGCCCAGTTTGACTCCCAACGCCATGGGTCATAGGCAATCAAGCGTTCGCATTCTCCGATGACGATCTGGTACTGTTTCTGGCGGAAGAGTTCTTCTATCTCTTCGATAGGTTTGGCAACGAAATCCTCCTCTACTTCAGCGGATGCGGGGCCGCTTTCTGCATCGGGGGGTGGCGGGATTGTTTCAGCGTATCCCCATTGACATATTGTCAGCCCAATTAGGAGGACAACCGTGAAAATCTGCATCATCTAGACACCCTCACAATGTGTGAACGGACAACCCTCCTGCAACGGTCAATCGCTGCTGACGGGTGAAAGTACGCGGACGCGTAAATCCTTCGCCGGTGGGCCCCGCAATCGTCATCGCTAGGAATCCCTCACCATCAATTCCAGCGCAAGCGTAGGAGGGCGCATTCACAACCACGACATTGCAGTTCATCGCCTGTATAAACTGCGTAATTCGCGCACTGTTGTTGGTGTGGAGCATTGCCGTATGTCCACGTCCGCCATCTGCCGCCACAGCACCCTTCACCGCCTCATCAAAATCACGCACCCGAACCACTGGAAGCACCGGCATCAGGTATTCATCGATAACGAAGGTGTGGTCGCCAGGAACTTCGACGACGACGGAAACCGTCCCTGTACCCGCCCGGATCCCTGCTGTGTCGAGAATCACACTTGCATCTTTACCGATGTAGTCGATGTTGGGATCACCGTTTTGGATGACAACATTTTCGACAGCCTGCCGCTCACGCGGATTGGTCAGGTAGCCGCCGTTATTTTGCAGCTCACGGATAACTTCATCAGCGACAGACTCAACGACAAAGAGCGCTTTTTCGCCGATGCAGAGCAGGTTGTTGTCAAAGCTGTTTCCGAGTATGACATTCTTCGCCGCTTGCCCCAAGTCGGCAGTTTCGTCAATGATTGCTGGCGGATTGCCGGGTCCCGCTGCGATTGCTTTCTTACCGCTAGTAAGTGCGGCTCTCACAACGCTGCCGCCGCCTGTCGCAACAACCATTGCAATATCCGGGTGGTCCATAATCTCCTTCGCCCGCCGCAATGTCGCCTCTGAAACAGCTGTGAGCATATTGGGAGGTCCCCCCGCTTTGACAACCGCTGCGTTGATGACCTTCATCGTTTCCTGTGTGCATCTCTGGGCATTCGGGTGTGGACTGAACACAACCGAATTTCCCGCTGAGAGCATAATGATTGCGTGATTGATGACAGTCGATGTCGGATTCGTTGTTGGCGTGATCGAATTAATCACACCAAAAGGGCGATACTCCACAAGCAGCATCCCCATATCTCCGGTCGTTGCTTCCGAGCTCAAATCTTCCACGCCGGGCGAAAGGTTTGCCCCGCCGTCATTTTTCATCACCTTATGCTCGACAACTCCCATCTTCGTGTCTTCGACAGCGAGTTCTGCGAGGGATCTTGAATGCTCAAGCGAGGTTTGCCTGATAGCCTCAATGATTTCCCTACGTTTGGCAAAGCCGAGCTTGACAAATTCCGCCTGTGCGGCTTTAGCGGCGGCGATTGCTTGATCCACGGTGGGAAAGATCCCTGTACCGGACGCACTGGTAGCTGCGGGTTGAGGTGTTGTTGTCGATACGCTTCGCCCATCACTCTGAAGATTCCTGATGACTTGTGCGACAATCGCCTCAATCTGTGTTTCGTTGATTTCTGCCATACGCACCTCTCCTTGATCTATAATGCGGCTAGGAAACCCAGTTTTTTGACAAGCGTTCTCAATCCGTGTGTGACAGAGAAAGAGCCACTGAGAGCCTGCCCTGAACTAGCCGAAGGGTTCAAAATGACAGTATTATCCGCGACTCAACATATTTTCAACTTCTGAGTGTGGACGCGGAATGACGTGCACGGAAACCAATTCACCGACAGACTTTGCGGCTTCAGCCCCCGCTTCCACTGCGGCTTGGACCGCTCCGACATCACCACGAACCATGACGGTCACCAAACCGCCGCCAATCTCTTCTTTGCTGACGAGTGTTACGTTGGCAGCTTTGACCATTGTATCTGCTGCTTCAATTGCACCAACTAAGCCTCTTGTTTCAATCAATCCTAATGCTTCACCCATGTTGTCTGCCTCCTGATTTTATTGGGACTTTGAAACGCATTCATTGTAACAAGATCGGCAACGCTTATCAAGGAAAAAATCCGCCATGTGCGAATAGACTTCAAATTGGGTCGTCTATCCCCTGTCGGTTAAAAACTCTTGACAAGGATGCCTTGAGATGCTATCCTTTGTCTCACGTTTTCTCCCAAAGCCACCGTGGCGTGGGGTTGTCTGACCTATACCGTAGCTTCGGATAACTAAAAGCATCAATTAACCGCTGGAGGGTGCTGACGCACAATGCCTAAAGAACCGATTAGTCCGGCAGATGTCGAGGTGTTAGAGAAGCAGATTCGTGAAAATCGAGAAGATATTAATCGACTCAAACAAGAGATTGAACGGTTATACACTGAATTGGGGCTTTCGTCAGAGACCGATGAATTTGAAGCCCAATTAAGCAAGGAAGAGATTCTCGAATTTGGAACACTTGGCGATGGTGTCGTCAAGGGAAAAATTAACTGGATGAACCCTTACCTTATCAGCGTTACAACTGCCGGAGAAGCACCTTCGGCAGAAGTTTTAATTTTCAAGCACGCCCTCTGCTATATCCGCAAACCGGAAGAAAAATCGATTCCTCGTCGGGGCATGTACGTTTAAAGCACTAGTACTCGAGGATACAGGAACAGTATAAGGGATGAGACATAACTTCACGCCCAAACTACACAATACGCATTAGATTTTCGCTTATGTTAGACTTCCGCTCAATCGATCCGCTCATAGAATTAGCCTTCACAGAGGATATCGGCATTGGCGATATTACGACTGAATCCACAGTTCGGCAGTCGCAGCAAGGGTTAGGCACAATCCTCGCGAAGACCGAAGGGGTGATTGCTGGATTGCCGATTGCTCAGCGCGTTTTTGAAAAGATTGATCCAGACCTTGATTTCCGGATGCTTGTTGCTGACGGCGATCGCGTCGAAAGCATGACACCGATTGCGACGGTGGGAGGGAGCGCGAAATCTATCCTCACCGGTGAACGTATTGCTCTCAACTTTCTGCAACGCCTTTCGGGAACTACCACATTGACCGCGCGGTTCGTTGCTGCCATAGCCCAATACGATGCCAAAATCATTGATACCCGAAAAACGACCGCTGGTTGGCGAACACTCCAAAAGTACGCGGTTCGTGTCGGCGGCGGACATAACCACCGCTTCGGGCTTTACGACGGCGTACTAATCAAGGATAATCACATCGTCGCTGCCGGGGGGGTTGCGAAGGCAATCGAACGGGCGCGGTCGGCTGTGCCGCACACGATGAAAATCGAAATCGAAGTGGATACGCTCGATCAGATCGAAGAGGCACAGGCGGCAGGGGCGGACATCATATTGCTAGACAACATGCCGGTCAACTTCATGAAGGCTGCTGTCACAGAGATTGGTACGGACGTTCTCACTGAAGCATCAGGGGGGATTACATTAGGTCAGGTCGAAGCAGTTGCGGCGACAGGGGTAAACTTTATCTCCGTCGGTGCGTTGACGCATTCAGCGATGCCGTTGGATATTAGTTTGGACTTGGAGATTAAGTAAATGTGCGCGAGGAAGGGCATTACGAATCGGGACGAAATAACATTGATGAAGCCCTCTATTGCATTTGAATCTGAGTTCCTATCAATGACAGAAGAATTTCAGGCAGCAGACTATCAGCGAGCCCAACGCGATTTCAATCTTATCGAAAACAACTTCCCCGCCTATATTCGCCGCCTTAATGAAGCTAACCAAAGCATCGGACTCAAGCCGGGCTATGTCCCAACTACTACATTCTGGCTCGTGGTAAATGGTGCTCAGATTATCGGTGAAAGCCGGCTCCGCCATTGGTTGACGACCGCCTTAGAACATGAGGGTGGCCATATCGGATATGCGATTCGTCCTTCGGAGCGACGGAACGGATGCGGGACGTGCATACTTGCGTTGACACTGGAAAAAGCCGGAGATTTAGGACTGAATCGCGTGCTACTGACCTGCGATACCGATAACATCGGTTCTGCACGCATCATTGAGCGAAATGGTGGACAGTTGGCAAGTCGGGGGATTTCAAACAGTTCTGGGAAACCGATTTCTCGATATTAGATTGATTTGTGAAAGCACCCAAGTTAAAGTGGACAGCTAGTCCATTTCGTAATGAGTGGGCAACCCACTTTGAATCCTGCTATCAAGCCCGCCCCCACGCTGCCCCGATTGATTAAAATTGACGCGCCAATCTGTTTAGAAATACGTATGAATCAAGGAAATATTGCATGAAAGAGTTTTTTAGCAGATCGCTGAATCCGAAATTTTTTGCTCGTGGAATACTGTTTTTCATTCTATGCACGATTATTGGATTATATCTTAGCTTTTTACGAAGTGATACAGAACATATTGGACTTGTCTTACGTTCAATGAACAGTAAGTTCTTACTTCTCGCAGCACTTTGCATGTTCTGCGATTGGCTATGCGGTGGTGCACGTCTCTACATTTTTGTGCGGAAGATGGCCCCCGGTGTGACATATCTTCATGGCCTCCGCGCCAATCTAGCAAGTTTGTGTGTCGGCGGGATCACGCCATTTCAAACTGGAGGCTTCGGGCATCTTTATATTTTTAATCGAGCAGGCGTACCGTTCTCAGGGACCGTGACCACCAGTATTATCTGTTTCATCAGCACGCTGATGTTTCTCATACTTTCGACAGGGTATGTTGTGCATCAGGCACCCGACTTTCTCCCCAAAGCAATCACGATGGTGAGTCAATATAGCCTGTTGATGTTTACGTTTGCCCTTTTTGTCTTTTTTTTGCTGCTCATCAAACCTGAGACGGTATTGTTTCCGCTAACCCGTATCCAACTGCCAAACCGACCTGGTTTTCGGCTTGCTGCGAACCTGCTAGACCGTTTAATCCTCACGCTTGAGAACTTGATTATGGGGCATAAAACATTCACCCGCATGTTCGTCAATGAACATCGGATCGTCTGCGGCCTAAGCCTCGTTTTTACGGCAGGGGTTTATATGAGTCGGTTTGTGGGTGGCTATGTTGTTTTTCGCGCCTTGGGGGGAGATGCTCCTTTTTGGCATGTCATCGCTGTTCAAGTCATACTTAACTTTGTGACGATATTTGCACCAAGCCCAGGAGCAAGTGGTATCTCCGAGATTTTAATTGCGATTCTGATGAAACCACTACTTGCCTCTAACGCAATTGGTCTGTATGCCCTGATAACACGATTATTCACAACCTACTGCGGCGTCGCGGTCGGTGGAATTGTCTTGATGTCACAACTGACGAAAGACCTCGGACACAGAAAAAACAAAGTAGACGAGGAAATTGAGGAATAAGCTCACGAGGAGCTTATGCATCCTTTCACGTTTGATTTATGAAGGCTTATGTGACCGGCGGAACAGGTTTCATCGGCAGCCATCTGGTCGAGCGACTTGTTGATCAAGGCTATCATGTCACCTGCTTAATCCGCAAAACGAGTAATCTGCGTTGGCTTAGCCATCTGCTTGCTGCCAAATCGCCGCAGGTCGAATTGGTCATGGGCGACCTGCACGATGTGGAAGCTTTAGCACAGCATGTCCGAGATATCGATTTGGTTTTTCATCTTGCCGGTTTGACCAAAGCTCCGGACGCTGCAACGTATGACCGCGTCAACGCTGAGGGAACGAAGGGACTCATTGAGGCGTGTTTGGCTGCTCAGACACGCTTAGATCGGTTTGTCTATTGCAGCAGCCTCGCTGCAGTTGGTCCAAGCCGCGATGCAACCCCGAAGGCAGAAGATGTTACCCCGCAGCCGTTGACGGACTACGGTAGCAGCAAGCTCAAAGGCGAGTTAATCCTCCGCGAGTACGCCGATCGGCTACCGATAACGATTATTCGTCCACCGGCGGTCTATGGACCACGGGATGTGGACATTTTTCTCTTTTTTCAGGTGATTAATCGTGGCGTGATGCCAATCCTCGGTGACGCAGAGAAACTGTTGAGTTTGGTGCATGTCAAGGACTTGGTAGCGGGCATTTATACTGCTGCTGTGTCTGAGCG
>JAKZSX010000233.1:0-4277 GCA_047517405.1 Candidatus Poribacteria bacterium
GATGTAACCTGGAATGAGGTCTTGTATGGATTTCCCGTGTTTGGACGTGAGGGCGTAAAGGTTGCGCGGCACGGCATGGGGCAGACGGTGTCTCCCGATACATGTGATCGCACACCCGACCCTGAGTACATCGAGCACCTCCGTTCCTTTATGCGTGAACGCATCCCCGATGCTGCCGGTGAAGCACTCTTCGCACAGGTTTGTCTCTACACGGAAACGCCCGATGAGGATTTCATCATTGACACGCACCCGGATTGCGCGAATATTGTCTTAGCAGCTGGGTTTTCCGGGCACGGTTTTAAGTTCGCTAGCCTTGTGGGACGTATGCTTTCGGAAATGGTGCTTGAGGAGACAACAGGTTTCGACATCAGTCCATTTCGGTTGGCGCGCTTCGAGGAATAGGTGGATGGGCAGATCGCTCGTCAAATTTTCCTGCTGAATCAGTTCGCGCTCCAATTAGGTGTATCAATGGTGTCAGCGATGGCAAATGCCCTTTGAAGCTCAGATTCAGTGAGGGGCGGCACATTGACAGCATCCACATTTTGTTCAATCTGTTGCATCGTTTTTGCACCGGCGATGACGCAAGAGGTGCCGGGGTGATCAAGGGTAAAACGTAGTGCCGCTTGAACCATTGTGCGTTCCGTGTTTTCTGCGAGGAAACCGAGTGCCGGCAACTTCTCGAAGGCATCAATTGAACCCGGCTGATTAAAACGCTCATAACGCACATCCTCTTTCGGGATTTCGCTGCTCTGGAAATACTTGCCCGTCAACATCCCCTTCGCCAACGGAACACGGATGAGCGTACCGATATTCTCTTGCTTGGCGAAATGAAGCAGGTCATCTGCATCGCGTTCAAGCAAATTGTAGCCAATTTGCAGCATGTGAATCTCGCCCAACCCCCGAAGCTTATCAATCGCCTCCCGATCGTTGGTCGAAACGCCGTACCAACGGATTTTGCCTTCGTCCCGCAACTTTGCCAATACCTCCATGACAGCCGGCATCGCCCCTTCCAGCGGAATGGCATGAAGTTGATAGATGTCGATGTAATCTGTATCCAACCGTTTCAAACTCCCTTCGACCGCTTCAACGATTCGCTTTTTCGCTTGCGCTGACAGGGCCGGATCGTTCGCGTCCAAGCCGCTGTTTGGGCTAACTTTGGTCGCGACAATCCATTTATCCCGCCTCCCCTGCAACGCTTGTCCGACAACTTCCTCACTATGACCCGTGCCGTAACTCTCCGCAGAATCAATCAGGTTCACACCAAGTTCTTCAGCGCGATGGATGAGTGCGATCGACTGCTGCTCGCCGGTCCCTGTCCAACCCATCCGCGTGCCGTCTGCCTGTTGTTGTACGCCAGAAATTGGAAACGCACCTATCCCGATCTCTGAAACTTTGAGACCTGTTTGTCCAAATGTTCGATATTTCATTGAAATTCCTCCACTAGTCCGATATTTACTGATTAATACAGACTATTTTACTTTAGAATCCTCTTGGAGTCAAAGGACTTTCATAACATGATAGACTATTAATGGGAGCGACAAGAAACGTTTATCCTTGACAGCTTGCTACACTATTTGTGAAAATAGTATCTACAGTCTCCGTAAAAAGTAACGTGACGGTTAAGTTTCAATCGGACAGGGAGGACAATTGCAGATGCAAAAGGGCAATCGACGCACTTACTTCATCAAAATCGCCATCGTTTGGGGGATAACCCTTCTTCTGATTTTGGGGATCGGTGCGTTACGAATCACAACTCCGAGTGCCAACACCGATTCCACGCCTTCTTCGATTATCTCCAGACTCATTAGCAAGCCGTCACCTAATCGCCCAAATCCCGCATCCAAAAAGCGGGACTACTTTAAAAAATCGGATTGGCCCAAAGGATTCCGAATCTATCGTGATTGGTGGAAAGAGCGGGATGCAGCCGTTTATGTCGCTGAAATGAGGCGCGAATCCGAAAACCTTCGTTTTGGCGTTGAACTTGCCAATACCCGTCTCTTGGGTAGGGAGACAATCAGCAGCATGGCAAGGCGGCTCGCACAACAGGATATTCCACTGTTAGCTGGTGTCAACGGTAGTTTTGGCCTCCGTGGAGATCGGATTGGGCGTGGAGGGGTCATCTTTAACCTCCATATCCAAGATTGGGAACTGGTCAGTATCCCACCCCGACGCGATTGGTGGGGTTTCCCGCCGCCATCCCCTTGGGGTGAAACCAGTTTCGGTGTAACAACCGATGGCGAATTTTTACTCGATGCCGTTGAACTAAACGGGGTTATCCACATCAACGGAGAATCGCTTGAAGTCGATTGTATTAATCAGATTCCTGAGTCCGACTGTGCCGCAGTGCTCTACACACCCCGATTTGGGGAGCAAACCCTTACACGAAGGAGCTACGAAGTCGTCCTCAAGCAACTCGAATTGCCACTTACAGGCAGGTATCGGAGCCATTTCAAGATTGATGCGGTCAATCAGCGGGGCAATACCACGATTCCTTCCAACGGAGTTGTGTTGGCACTCGATTATCACTTGGCGCAAGAATGGGATGCCACATTCAGGGCTGGTGGGACAGGCACACTCGAAATCGCGCTTACACCCACCAAATGGCAGCGGGTTTCTGATGGAATTGGGGGAAATCTCCGCCTCTTACGGAATGGAAAAATTGAACCGGAGCTTGTGGAGTTTCACCAATCAGGCGGCAGATCCAATTATCGTCACCGCAACGGGGCGCGACTGAACCCGCGGAGTGCGTTGGGGTTTAACGATGATAAACTGTTCCTCATTGCGGTGGACGGTCGCCAATACGGATATAGCATCGGAATGACGCTTTATGAGATGGCTGGTTTTTTGCGGGACCTCGGAGCAAAACACGCAATAAATTTTGATGGCGGGGGTTCATCCGCGCTATGGGGACTTGGCGACATTGTGAATCGTCCATCGCGCGGCTACGAACGGTCGGTTTTCAATGTCGCAATGATTATGACCCAGAAAAAGGTGAAAAAATGATTGAATATAAAGCACCGCGTGCGTTTCATGTGATGACAAAACCAATTGGGGCAATCTGTAATTTGGATTGCGAATACTGCTTCTATCTGGATAAAGAAGAACTTTATCCCAATACACGGTCATTTCGGATGACCGACGAGGTTTTGGAAAATTATGTGCGTCAATATATCGAATCGCAGCAGGTCAATGAGATAACCTTCGCTTGGCAGGGGGGCGAACCGACACTGATGGGGGTTGATTTTTTCCGACGCGCTGTCGAATATCAACAGAAATACCAACGCGTAGGTACGCGCATCCAGAATACATTCCAGACCAATGCGACGCTCCTGAATGATGAGTGGGGCAAGTTCTTCAAGCAGAACAACTTCCTAATCGGTATCAGCATTGATGGTCCCCCCGAATTACACGATAAATATCGCTACGACAAACGGGGCAGACCGTCATCCGATGATGTCCTTCGGGGATTGAAATTCTTACAGAAGCATCAGGTGGATTACAATGTGCTTTGCGTGGTGAACAGTCACAACGCAGATTATCCGCTTGAGGTATATCGCTACTTCAAAGAACTCAGTGCTCAGTTTATGCAGTTTATCCCCGCTGTCGAGCACGTGGGAGAGAAAGGTGTGACCGACCGTTCGGTTCGCGCAGCGCAGTACGGTAAATTCCTCTGTGCCATCTTCGATGAGTGGGTTGTCAACGATATTGGGAAAATCTTTGTCCAGATTTTCGATGTCGCGTTAGAAGCTTGGTTGGGCTATCAACCGAGTTTGTGTATTTTCAACGAGACCTGTGGGAACGCGATGGCAATCGAACATAACGGCGACCTTTACTCCTGTGACCACTACGTTGACCCGGAATACTTCCTCGGAAACGTCATGGACACGCCGATGGAAGCGTTAGTAGAATCGACGTTCCAGCGGAAGTTCGGAACCGACAAGCGGGATACCTTGCCTCAATATTGCCTAGACTGCGAAGTCCGTTTCGTCTGCAACGGCGGCTGCCCAAAGAATCGTTTCATCAAGACACCGAGCGGCGAAGACGGTCTGAACTATCTCTGTGCGGGCTATAAGCAATTTTTCAACCACATCGACCGACCGATGAAAATGATGGCTGCAGCGTTACAAGCTGGACGACCCGCCGACAGTATTATGCCATTGCTACGTCCTAAGCCGGTAGCAAGCGCACGGAAAGTCGGCCGCAATTCACCCTGTCCCTGTGGTAGTGGTAAGAAGTATAAGCAGTGCTGTTTGACATAACAATCGATTGGATAAGCC
>JAKZSX010000234.1:0-8049 GCA_047517405.1 Candidatus Poribacteria bacterium
CCGGCGGCGTCTTTAATCAAACCCCATTTATGTGATCCCTCAACAAAACACATACTTCCATTGGAAAGGTCGGTGTCCTGTAGGGCGATCCAAGCCGTACAAAAAGTGGTAGCGTTGAACATGGTCCAGTGGGCAGCATCCTGATGCCAGCCAACATTGCCCTCCAGAACATCCCCTCGTTCGGAACCACCCCCCGGTTTGTAGAGGATTTGATCGTGCACCAAACGGACCTCCCGCGTCTCCATCAGTTGGGAAGTTAGGTAGCCAATTTCGTTGGAACGGATCAATTCGCGGATTTTGGCGTTCACCCACCAGCCGTTGACCACATGTGCCAATTTCGGACTCTGTGGATCAAATTTCGGTGGCTGTCCCCAGTGCATTGAATCGAAATCTCGCTCACCGCGGATGGTGCGGTAGACTGCATCACGCAGCTCCTTCACCGCTGTGTCGCCGAATAGCTGAGGACCAATCCAAAAACCTTGATCGTGATATGCCCCCCGATCTGCTTCTTCCAGCTCAACTCCGACCATCTGAGTTTTCATGTGTATACTTTATCCGTTTTTAGGTGAACGGTTACATTCATACAAACGCAAAGACGCGCGTTGGGGCACCGGAGCTCCGCGCTAATTTCATCGGCGCAATCGCTACGTGAAACTGTGTCGGCAGTTGGCTTAGATTACAGAGATCTTCGACCTGTGGGATACCAGCACCAAGAAAAACGAGATGGGCAGGTGGTAATCCGTCATGCTGCGGGGGATGTCCAGCCATTGAGTCGATGCTGCAGGCGTCCGTCCCAATTGTCTTAATCCCTTTCTGGACGAGCAGCTTCGCTGCATCTTCGCTGAAGCCGATCCATTGACGGTTGAAACTCTCTTGGTAGGCATATCGATCCATCCCGGTCCGCATAAAGACGATGCTATCCGGAGGAATGTCGCCATTTTCGGCGATCCACTTATCGATATCTTCCTGCGTTACGGCATCACCTGGATGCTTTATCTCCGATAGATCTATCAGCACCGCGGGTCCCGTCAATTTTTCCTGCGGAATTTCAGCGACGGTGAATCCATCGGCGTACATCAGGCAAGGCGTATCAATATGCGTCGCGCAATGTCCCGATAAATCCACCCGGCTTTCAAAGTAGCCATCTTTTTCGATTGTTGCTGTATCGTAGATATTGACAGGATCAATCGGTAGTTCGCGTGGACTGTTTTCATCAACTGTGTAAGAGAGATCTATTACTTTCTGAAAATCGATTTGCATTGTTATTTCCTTATATATCATTCGGTGGAGCGAAACTTGAGCACCGTTAATTTTTTCTCTACGGTCTAGCGAGTTTGCCAATTATAGATCTATGACGTTGCAAAATAGGGCAGGGTTTATTTCCCTGAACGAACATAAGCGGATGCCAATTCTGTTTAATCCCCAAGCATTAGTCCTCTGTATCCTGATTTCGCTAGATTGTGATTCCATTCCGGTTGTAGTATCAGTTGAGTTGAATAGTACTGACAGCTTGTCAAAATCCCACAAAACCGGTGATTCTAAAAAGTCATAATTTTTTCTGAACAAAAAGATGGGGTTCAGCGTCTAAGGATTAAACTGTAAATTTTTACGCAATGTATCAGAGAGGAGATTCAAATGCACCGTCAGTGTACCGTTTTATTGCTGTGCTGTGCTATTAGCCTGCTATACCTCAATTCGCAATCCACATACGCACAAGGTGAAAAGCGCGTGGATCGGAAAACAGCTGAAGAACAAGAAAGCGGTGGAGATTTCTATCGCGTTATCATTGAAAACAACCTATTCCGTCCGTTGGGTTGGCAGAGACCAAACCGCAATCCAGAATACGCATTGATTGCCACGTGGATTGGCACACAAGGAGCTGTTGCAAAAGCTCTCGTGATGGAACGAAAATCCAGCCAACTCTATTATGTAGCTAGAGGCGAGAAGGTTGGGGACGCAATCGTCGAAAACATCGCAGCAAATCAAGTGAGTCTCAAAGACTCAAATGACATTGTAACCCTCAAAGCAGAAGCAATACAGTTTCTCAGCAGTTCGAGCGGCTCAGGCGAAAGATCGGGTGAACGCGGAGGTTCTGCAGCTGCCGCAGAGCGTGAGCGTAATGAACGCGGGGCGCAAAGAGGCGCGCGGCGCGGGGCAATTGGTGAAGATGAAGCATTGCGCGAATGGTTGCGTAACGCGTCACCGGAAGAACGTCGTCGGAAGCTAGAGGCAATTCGACGCCAACGTCAAGGCGCCGGCCGTCGTGGTGGCAGAGGGAGGAACAATGATAGCGGCGATAAGAAAGATTCTAAGGACGAAGACGAAGAAAATCGGGAAGAGATAAAAGACAGATAATCCAAAAATCACGGTAGGGAACTGTTTAATTCTACTGACGAATATCCCTCTTAAGACCTGTTCACCTGCCTCCCAGTCAAGCCGACTCCTTCCATCTGAGAGTGTTCCGTCAACCCACAAAGTCACGGTATCTCCCTACCTGCTACGCAGTCAGAAAAATAGGGAGTACCGTCGCTTAAGACGCGCTTGCTCGGTCGGTCACGGAGCACCACCGCGTCCTCATCAGAAAGCGAAGTAAAACCTCCTGTGCTTCCGGCGTACCGATGCGATACAAGGCATGAACCGCATCGCCGCGAACATACATGTTTCCATCAGAAAACACCGCTTCCAACGCACTAACGGCATCCGCTGCGTAGGGACCAATCCGCGCCAATGCAAGGGCTGCATCCTGCCGAACCCGTTCATTCTCATCCCGCAGTGCTGCACTTAATGCGGGAATGGCTGCTGACTCCTGTTGACTGACTGTCCCTAACGCTTCCACTGCATGGAAACGAACCCTCTCCGATTCATCTTCTAACGCCGCCACCAATGCCGGAACGGCGGCTTGCGCGGGAGAACCAATATCACCCAACGCCTCCGCGGCGGTCTCACGAACCTGCGAATTTAGATGTCCCAAGCTGCCGATGAGCGGGTCAACCGCAGGTGCACCTATCGCACTTAACGCATAATACGCATTTCGGCGTATCGCCTCGGATTCATCCTCAAATGCTTCCATCAATACAGGCACCACTGACTCTCCAAATTCGCTTAACGCATAAGCAGCGCTGAGGCCTATTGACTCAGAATCATTTCCCATCCCTTCGATCAGTTCTGGTACAGATTCCATCGATTGACCGTTACTTGGCATATCCCCATTCGCCTTCCCATAATGCCAATCCCAAACGTGCTGGAACATCTTTTGATGCCCACCATTACCAAGCGGCTCGCTTTGATCCCACTCAGTCTTTTCGCTATTCCATGAAGGGGATTGCGGCTCCGACATGCGGGCAAAGAGGAACTTCATCATATAACGGTTCTTGTCGGTACGATTCGGCATGGCACGGTGCCAAAGATCGTAATTCACGATCGCCACCGTGCCGGCTTTGCCACAGACCGGGAATTCGTCGCTGACGGTTGCGCCGTCAGGGGTGTTATAGTAATGGCTCCCCGGAGCGATTGCGGTGGGACCTAGCTCTATAGGCGTATCTTGTGGATAGTAGAAAACCAACAATCTTCGAGTGTGGTGCGACCATTCTTTGCCGCTATCTTGGTGCATCCGCTGCCCTTCACTCTTTGGTTGATTAAAATGGGAATGGCGATGGGGCTGCGTGTAGTAATCCTCGCCCAAAACACTGGTCAGCCCACCGATAACCCACTTATCATCAAAAACTGCTTGAATCTCAGGGATTTTGGGCAACAAGTTATTCCCCGGATTGCCCTCCTTTTCAAACACTATTTCGGTCTGCTTGTAAATGAAATCATGAAAACTTGCTGGAAGATCTGCGTTGACCGTCACATAACCATTGACAATGAAGTGCCGCACCTGGTCGTCAGTGAGAAGGTATGTTTTATCTACCATTTTCTGCTTTTTCCTTTCGACTGTGAATCTGTCCAACTTGCGATTCGATAGTAAGGGTATCAGAACTTCAGTTGTCACGTCAACCGGGAAAATGTCATTCGCGCAGTAACCGCTCAAGCTTACTTCACATACCACTCCGCTGGAGCGGAAGAAACCACTAGCTTCTTTCTCTGGACATATCGCTCCGCTGGAGCGAAAGATAGAGCACTTCAGGTTTAACAGAAAATCGATGGCTTTTCAATAACTAGGGCGTGTTGACATTTGACAGCACGTAGGTTGGGTTGAACGGGACTGGTTGACTTACCTCCTAGTCGAATCAACTCCTCTTGCCTGAGAGTGCTCTGTAACAGAAAGACGTCAACTCGCCAAATCAAGGCATCTCCCTACCGGCGGCAGAGAGATAGTGAGTACCATTGCCTAATGCGTACTTTCTCGGTTGGTCACGGGGCACCACCGCGTTCTCATCAGAAAGCGAAGTAAAACCTCCTGTGCTTCCGGCGTACCGATGCGATACAAGGCATGGACAGCATCGCCGCGAACATACCGGTTTTCATCAGAAAACACCGCTTCCAACGCGCCAACGGCACCCGCTGCGCGGGGACCGATCCGCGCCAATGCAAGGGTTGCGTCCCGCCGAACCCGTTCATCCTCATCTCGCAATGCTGCGCTTAATGCAGAGATGGCTGTTGTCTCTTGTTGGCTGACTGTTCCTAACGCTTCCGCCGCACGGGAACGAACCTCCTCCGATTCGTCTTCCAACGCTCCTGCTAATTCCGGGACGGCGGCTTGTGCGGGACGACCGATATCCCCCAACGCCTCCGCGGTGGTCTCACGTACTTGCGAATTTAGATGTTTCAAGCGATCGATGAGTGGATCAACCGCAGACGCGCCTATCGCACTCAACGCATAATACGCATTTCGGCGTATCGCCTCGGATTCGTCCTCAAACGCTTCCATCAACACCGGCACCGCTGATTCCCCAAGCTCGCTTAACTCATAAGCGGCACTGAGACCTATCGACTCCGAATCACTTCCCATCCCTTCGATAAGTTCCGGCACAGATTCCATGGATTGACCGTTGCTTGGCATATTCCCGTTAGTGTTTCCATAATGCCAGTCCCAAACGTGCTGGAACATCTTTTGGTGTGTACTGTTACCAATCGGTTCACTTTGTTCCCAGTCCACCTTTTCGTTGTTCCATGAAGGCGACTGCGGCTCGGACATGCGGGCAAAGAGGAATTTCATCATGTAACGGTTTTTGTCGGTACGGTTCGGCATGCCGCGATGCCAAAGGTCATAGTTCACAATTGCCACTGTGCCGGCTTTGCCGCAGACCGGAAATTCATCGCTGACGGTTGCGCCATCAGGGGTATTATAGTAGTGACTTCCCGGAACAATTCCGGTGGGACCGAGTTCTATAGGCGTATCCTGTGGATAGTAGAAAACCAACAATCTTCGAGTGTGATGCGACCATCGTCTGCCACCGTCCTGATGCATCCGCTGCCCTTCACTCTTTGGCTTATTGAAGTGGGGATGGCGATGGGGTTGCATATAATAATCCTCACCCAAAACACTGGTCAGTCCACCGATAACCCACTTATCATCAAAGACCGCTTGAATCTCAGGGATTCTGGGCAATAGGTTATTCCCCGGATTGCCCTCCTTTTCAAACACCGTCTCGGTCTGTTGGTAAACGAAATCGTGAAAGCTCGCTGGGAGTTCTGTGTTGACCGTCACATAACCATTAACAATGAAGTGCCGCATCTGGTCGTCAGTGAGAAGGTATGTTTTATCTACCATTTTCTGTTTTTTCCTTTTGACTGTGAATCTGTCCGTAAAAGTTGTGGACAGCCCTATATGACATTAAAGACAATTAAACAAAAACCGCCGGAGAGACATTGAATCTCTCGCTGAGTGCTTTGATCTGTTTAACAGTAAGCGATTTCTTTCTACTGAGGATGTCTGAAACAACTTCTTGGTTACCCATTTTTGGTAAATCGCTGGGCTTCAAATTGTGCTCCTCCATCAGAAACTTCAGACAATCTATTGGATCGGCATCTGGCTCCGGGATATTTCTATCTTCGTAATCCTTGACTAAGGTTCCTAATGTATCTATCAACGACTCAATCAATAGGGCTTCATTTTCGCCCGCTTCGTCTATCAATTCGTCGAGCCACCTGACAGCTTTGTTATACTGCTGTTCGGTTTCAAATGTTGATAGAACTTTTGATACGACGGGCCATACTTTAATGGTGTCGGCTAGCTCTTGATCTAAAACCTTCATAACTTACTCCTTCCATCTCCCTTGATCGTAGTCTGTATGTGTCAAAATATCTCTGATGTATATGCGCTTCTTCGCGTAAACAATATAGGTCACCAATCTGAATCTATTGCCCCCGATATTGAAAACTGTCAACTTTCCCACCTGATCTGCACTCCGAAAAGTCCTTCGCAAATCTGGGAAAGACTTAAAATTTGTTCGCTTTGCGATTCGATACCATCGGTCTAAAGGACGCTCAGCTTCCGGGTGCCTCTGACTGAATTCGAGGATTCGCTTTCGTGTTATGATGTGCATGCGAAGCACTCCTGCTTGCTGCCTAACACCAAATCCAAAGTGCGTTCTGGAAGCACATTAACAAAAGGTATCACATCTTTCCTTACAGAGAAGCGAGTTCAACCGGTTCGATTCTCAGGTCTTCGGTCAAGTAACCCGCTTTGATATCCGACGAATGTTCAAAAATGAGTAGCCAGTTTTCTGCCCGCGCCTGTTTCAACACCGGTTCCTTGTTCTTCATCGTGGTCAAGGGGTCGAGGTCAAAACCCATGACGTAATGCGTTTTCAGGTGCGAAGGCGTCGGGACCAAGTCCGCCAGAAAACATGCGGTCATCTCGCCTGATCGCACCGTAACGATCTGATGGTTTGGTGTGTGTCCCGGCGCAGGTAGCACTGTCACGCCGGAGGCGATTTCCTCGTCCCCGGAGGTGAGCGCAACCTGTCCTCGCTTTTCAAGCGGCTCCCAAGTGTGCGGAAGATAGCTGGGGCTGCTGCGCGGGTCAGGATCTTTAGCATACGCCAGCTCGCCCTGATTGATGTAGTAGACGGCGTTTGGAAATGTGGGTTTGAATTCTCCATTCCCCTCTTGAAAACAATTTCCGCCCCCATGATCGAAATGCAGGTGTGTTAAAATGACTTTGCTGATATCCGCTGCCTGTACCCCTGCCGCTGCAAGGCTTCTCAGTAGCTCTGTCTGCGACTTATCAACGCCATACAGAAAGGCGAATTTTTCATCGTAGCCAGTGCCGAGTCCAGTATCGATCAGAATATTCTCCGTGGACGTCCGAATCAACAGGCAGTTTAGCCCCATTAGGATTCGGTTGCGGTCATCAGCAGGATTGGTACGTTCCCACAGCACCTTCGGTATAGTGCCGAACATGGCACCCCCGTCCAGCCGGAATGTGCCGTCGCTTACCACAAAAAGTTCAAGTTCACCAAATTTCATAATACAGGCCCCTTAGTTCACGCTTAATTCTTCAACGGTTTCCCTGTCTTGAGGGTGTATTCGATTCGCTGATGTGTTTTCTCCTCACCACATAGACCGAGAAAAACTTCGCGTTCCAGCTCAAGCAGATAGTCTTCGGATACGGATTGTGGGGTGGAAAGCTCCCCGCCACAAAGGACATACGCAAGCTGATTCAAGATCTTCACATCGTGGTCGCTGGGATGCCCAGCGCGCTGTGCAAGGTCAATTTCTGATCTCAACCGAATGAGTCCGGTCTCACCCAGCACAAATACCTGTCGTGGTTGAGGTTCCTGATACCCGTCTGCTGCCATCGCCAGTACCATCTGCTTGGCATCGTGAAGGTGATGCGCCCGATTGATTGAGATACTGTCCGTGTCGCGGAGATAACCGAGCATCTTTGCATGTGGAGCACTCTCAGACACCTTGGCGTAGGCGATAGTTTCAAAGACACGCTTAATATGTGGAAATGGTTCAACCCCCGCATCCAGCGGAACACCCTCTAGGCAGCGGATCGCCATCTCCTTTACACCGCCCGCAGCGGGGATAAGCCCAACACCTACCTCAACCAGACCGATGTAAGTTTCGGCAGCAGCGCAGATGCGGTCTGCCCCGAAT
>JAKZSX010000235.1:0-6139 GCA_047517405.1 Candidatus Poribacteria bacterium
CAGGTTATGGGTGAAGTCGGTAAGAAGGAAGGACTTGCAAGCGAAATCCCCTTTCCCGACGATGCACAGGGATGCCTCGACGCCGGTGCAGCACTTGTACTCCTAGAGGCTGCTGAGCTGGTCAGCGAAGATGTTGACACAGCAAAGGCAGTTGAAGCAGTTGTGGAGCGCGTTGGACTGGAGAAAGTTATGTTTGAGTTACCCGGACCGTGGATTACTGGAGTGACTGCACATCACATCCATCACTTGCGTCGCCAGCTTATCGCTCGATATGGTCGAGAGGTCAATCTAGGCAACGTCGCACCCGCGGACCTTGTGTCATTGGAAGCATATCGCCGGGGGCTTGGGGTCAACGCTGGCGAGGTTAAGTGTCAAACGTGATGCGTGAAACGTGAAAAACATTAGCTCATTAGTGCCATCGGGTTAGGGAGTCGGATCTGCGGGGTTGAAAAAAGCAGTGCAAACGCAAAGAGGCTCCGAATTTTTTGGTAAGTTCGGGCGGGGTTACCCCGTCCCTACAGCTTGTTGCACGATTTCTTAACATGATCCAAAACCAATTGAGGAGGGATATTCACCATGGTTTACGGAAGTGGCGATTATCGATACGAGGTTGTAGAAGGTTGGGGGCAGATACCACAGTTGGGTCTTGCCTCTGCCGTTGCTTGTGACTCTCAAGACCGTGTCTATGTATTCAATCGGCGTCCGAACCCGGCTATGCTCGTTTTTGAGCGCGATGGGACGTTCATCGGTTCTTGGGGCGAGGATTTGTTCAAAGCACCACACGGAATTTGGATCAGCCCCGATGATGAGATCTACACTACAGACACCGAAGACCACACCGTTCGGAAGTTCTCGCTTTCTGGGGAACTTCTACAAACGTGGGGAACAGTGGATGAACCGGGTCCTCCGGGGCAGCCATTTAATCAACCCACCCGCGCTGTCTTATCCCAATCCGGCGAGATCTACGTCTCGGACGGCTACGGGCAATCACGGGTTCACCGCTTGACACCCGATGGCGAAGTGATTGTTTCGTGGGGCACATCGGGCTCGGGTCCCAGCGAGTTTAACCTGCCGCATGATGTCACGGTGGATAAAAATGATCGGGTCTACATTTTAGACCGAGGCAACCTTCGGTGCCAGATTTTCGATTCCAATGGGAAATATCTTACGGAGTGGGGAGACCTCCGTTCGCCCAACGATCTGTTCATAGATTCGGATGACGTTATCCATATCGCAGAGGGCGGGCAGCGGATCACTGTCATGACGCTCGACGGTGAGATTATCACCCGTTGGGGCGAGAAAGGCGAACGGGCTGGACAGTTTAGCAATTCGCCGCACGGTATATGGGTTGACTCCCACGGCGATGTCTATATCAGCGAGGTCATCGCAGAAAAACGGTTCCAGAAGTTTATACGGGTGTAGTTGAAGGGTTAAAGCGACGCATTATTGCGTCGCTTTGACTTCTCTCCGGCGAGGGTGCAGCACTGCTTCAGTATAGCCGTTGGGAATCGTTACCCCCTTAAAAACCAAATCTAGTGCCGCCTGAAAGGCGATGCTCTGGTCAAAATCGGGTGCCATGTTTCGATAGTTTGCATCCCCCGCATTCTGTCTATCCACAACCGCGGCCATCCGCTCAAAGGTTTCTGTGACCTGTTCCCTCGTCACAACGCCGTGATGCAGCCAGTTAGCAATATGTTGACTCGATATACGTAACGTTGCGCGGTCCTCCATCAATCCAACGTCGTGGATGTCTGGCACCTTTGAACAACCAATCCCCTGATCAACCCAGCGCACCACATAGCCTAGTATCCCTTGGGCGTTATTATCCAGTTCCTGCTGGATTTCAGTCTCACCGAATTCCCCATCCGATAACGGTGGTGTCAGAATATCTGACAGACTAGCACGTCCTCTACTTGCAAGTTCCGCCTGCTTGTTTGCGACGCTCACCTGGTGGTAATGTATGGCGTGGAGTGTAGCAGCTGTCGGCGAAGGTACCCAAGCGGTCGTTGCACCGGCTTGTGGATGGCCTATCTTTGTTTCGACCATTGATGCCATCTCATCCGGCATCGCCCACATCCCTTTACCAATCTGTGCCTTACCGGGGAGCCCCGTCTCAATGCCGACATCCACGTTCCAGTCTTCATAAGCGAGCATCCACGGTTGGTTTTTGATTTCAGGCTTAGGTATCATCGGTCCCGCTTCCATGCTTGTGTGGATTTCATCACCTGTCCGATCCAGAAATCCGGTGTTTATAAACACGACCCGTTCTTTCGCCGCACGGATGGCTTCTTTCAAGTTAATAGTAGTTCGACGTTCCTCATCCATAATCCCCATCTTCAGCGTATTCCGTTCAAGTCCAAAGGCGTGCTCTATCCGTTCAAACAGTTCGATCGTTGCAGCAGCCTCTTCAGGACCGTGTAGTTTGGGTTTGACAATGTAGATGCTGCCCGCCCGGCTGTTGACATGTTTCCCATTCCTCTTGAGGTCGTGTATGGCTGCCAGCGATGTGACCATTGCATCAAGGAAGCCTTCGGGAATTTCCTGATCATCTGCCATGGTAACTGCATCGGTGTACATGTGAATCCCAACATTCCGAATCAGTAGAAGACTGCGCCCTGGGAGTGTTAATGTTGCTCCATCGGGCGTCTTAAAGGTCTTATCTGCATTTAGCCTGCGAGTCATCTGCTGCCCATCCTTCTCAAAGGTCGTTTCCAGCGTGCCTTGCATGATACCGTTCCAGTTGCTGTAAACTTTCGTCTTGTCCTCGGCATCAACGGCGGAAACCGAATCTTCGCAGTCTTGAATTGTAGTGATGGCAGACTCCAGGACCACGTCTTTTACCCCGGCAGGATGGGCTTTACCAACAGGATGATCGTGGTCAATTTGGATCTCAATGTGCAATCCATTATTTTTAAGCAAAATACTGCACAGCTGACCATCTTTCTCATCAAAGCCGGCAAATTTACTGGAGTCGGCTAAACCCACTTCGCTGCCATCGTTGAGGCTTGCGGTCAATTGGTTGGTTCCATTAACATCTTTGAGCGAGAATTGCGTGACTTCTGAGAACTTGCCCCGTTCAAGGCTCACCACTTCGTCTAGGAATGCCTCCACTTGGGCGATGACTGCCGCGCCACGCACAGGGTTGTAACCTCCACTTTTTTCCTTTCCATCTTCCTCTGAAATCACATTTGTGCCGTACAACGCATCATATAGACTGCCCCAGCGGGCATTGGCGGCATTTAGCGCGTAACGAGCGTTATCTACCGGCACCACCAGTTGTGGTCCAGAGACTTCCGCGATTTCGGGGTCTACATCTGTTGTAGTCGCTTGGAAATCTCCACCTTCCGGGAGAAGGTAACCAATCTCTCCAAGAAAGTCTTCATATTCATTTGGCTCAACCGGCTCGCCTTTTGTAGATAAATACCACTCGTCGATTCGCTGCTGCAATGCGTCCCGTTTGTCCAGAAGTGTCCGATTTTTGGGTGCGAGATCTGCAACAATCTCACCTAGTGATGCCCAAAAGGCATTCGCTTCCACACCTGTGCCGGGCGCAATCTGGTCTCGTACCAAACGATATAACCCTTCATCAATTTTGAGTTGACCAACTTCAATTCTATTTGCCATTCTTCCATATGCCTCCACGTTTTAGGACTTCCGAAGAAAATCAATTTTTGAATAGTTCTGTATCTAGTTCCTATTCTAACCCGATCTGTCTCATCCTGTCAAGATGCTTACGTTCTAACAGAGCGTTTTCGTTGCACATTTTGCCAATCCTTGTAGAGCATGCGGCCTCGTTCTGAGGCTCTGCCAATGAGATTAAGGAGTATTAACGAACTGGATGAGCACATCACGTGACACACCTTATTTCTTTGGCTTTTGACAATATAGATTGAGTATGGTATTATACCGTGTTTTATGCTAATTCTCGATTATTGTTTTACAAACCAGAGAGAAAGAACGGCTGAAAGCCTGCCTGTAGCTTGCCCTCAAATAAAGTGAATGGAGCTAAGCAACAGGGGTTTCACTACAAAGCCATCTCTGTAACAATGAAGCTGGATTTAGTGTCAGAACAAAGCAATCGAAAAAATTGGAGGCAACACACAAAAACGGATGAACAAACTCAAATTAGGCATTCCCAAAGGATCATTACAGGTATCCACCATTGACCTTTTCAAACAAGCGGGCTACACAATTACGATCAGTGGAAGGTCATACTATCCACACATTGATGACGACGAGATCGAAGCGATGCTGCTACGTCCACAGGAAATGGCACTCTACGTAGAACGAGGTGTCATTGATGTGGGATTAGCAGGACGAGATTGGGTCCGTGAATGTAAAGCGGATGTGCTGGAAGTAGCATCGCTTACCTACGGCAAGCTGACCACCCAGCCAGCGCAATGGGTGCTGGCGGTCGCAGAAGATTCCCCTATCCAGTCTGTCGCAGATCTCGAAGGAAAAGTCATTTTCACCGAATTGGTTGAAGCAACAAAATCATACCTCGCGGATAATGGCATCAATGCAACCGTCAAATTTTCACACGGCGCGACAGAGGTGAAGATTCCCCATCTCTGCGATGCAATCGTGGAACTCACGGAGACAGGCAGTACCTTGCGTGCCAACCAATTAAGAATCGTTGATATCGTCATTGAATCGGTAACGATGCTGATCGCAAATAAGGAGAGTTGGACGGATAAATGGAAGCAGAAGAAAGCGGAAAATTTGTACATACTCCTCTCGGGAGCATTGGCAGCCCAAAACAAAGTTGGACTTAAAATGAACATTGCTCAAGAAAACCTGCAATCCTTGCTCGCCATTTTGCCAGCGATGAGAAATCCGACGATTTCCCAACTTAGCCAAGATGGGTGGTATGCTGTGGAAACGATTATCGATGAGCACGTTGTGCGGGACTTCATCCCAGAACTTAGGAATGTGGGTGCAGAAGGGATTATCGAATATCCATTAAGCAAGGTGATTCCGTGATGGTGAACCGTAAAACATGAGGCAATGTCCATATTGTTTCGGTGCGATCCTTCTTATATGTATGACACGGAAAGGAGATCGAATGAAGTTTCAAATCAATGTATGTTTTTTCTTTATTTTGATTTGGGCGATTACCGGTCTGGGGTGCGGCGAAGATTCGCCTTCTCCCTCCGTGCAGCCCGGAGAGGAATCAGAACAGATACCAGATCTAGAAGAGGAGAAAGGTCCGCAGTCTGGCACGGTATCAGGTATTATCACTGACGTTACGACGGGTACCCCCATTCCGGGGGTAACTGTTAGCTTGTTAGATCAGATGGTAGAAACTAGCGCGGATGGCAGCTATGTTTTTGCGAATATTAGCTATTCAGATAACCACAATTTAACTATTACGGATATCGATTACCAACCCAAAACTGAGCAATTTGCACTTAGGGGTGAACAGGTAATATTAGAGATTTCTCTCCTTCCGAAATTTGGAGCAGTGTCAGGCGTTATCACCGATGCCACAACAGGAAACCCGATTCCCGGGGTAACTGTCAATCTATTGGATTGGACGTTGAAAACCGAAGCAGATGGCAGATACAACTTTGCACAGGTCGGCTATTCGGAGGCACTTAATTTAACCGTTACAGCTATCGATTATCAGCCCAGAACAGAAGGTTTTGAGCTGAGGACTGAGAGGGTCGCACTGAACATTCCACTCGTGCCCTTAACGGACACTGAAGCGGAGATTATTCAGTTCTTGGAGGTCTTCTCAGCACTAATTGAATCAATGGATATGGGGAAATTGGGAGCAATCCAAGGACTCTTTTCGGAGACGTATCTTGCAGGAGATGATCCGGTCACGTTATTTGGTTTAGCGACAGGCCTTATTCCCGCAACATTCGATGGAGTTGTTCCATCAATTACCAAAGTGTTTGAAGAATATGATGCCGTCGAATTTCGGTTTCGCAATATTCAGGTGGATGTAATACACGCACGCAAGGCATCTACGCGGCTCACCCTAGACATCATCAGCGAAAAGGGACCACGACCTGATAGAAGAGAAATTAGCGTTGAATGCCAAATGGATTTCCACAAAGAGAATTCGGTATGGAAAATCGTTTTCTGGCAACTTTTCAAAGTGGACATTCTTTTGTGATTTGATGAATTCAAC
>JAKZSX010000236.1:0-7204 GCA_047517405.1 Candidatus Poribacteria bacterium
ATTGAGCAGGATATATCTGAGGAATCCTGCTCAATCTCCCTCGGAATCTAACCGTTTGCCGCCCATTGAACACCCTGCCCAACCAGTTGCTGCATGGCAGGTCGCTCAAATGTGCCGGGACCGTGGCCGAGCGATGTGTAGAATACCCGTCCATCGCCATAGGATTTTACCCACGCCATCGGATGTTGTTTCTCCGACCATTCCGCCGATGCAAGGATATGGAGGTAGGGGTCATAAGCGGACATATAGATCTCGTCCTCGACCTCGAAAGCATCAACGCCCTGTGTAATCGGGTGATCTGAGTCGTCGATATTCACTGTGAAAGTCGCCCCCGGCGGATGCCAGTTGGCGGCTCCACCGATGAGATCCACGGCACGTCCTCCAATCCACCATGCCGTTCCATGAATGCCGACCAATCCCTTTCCACTACTGACGAATTGGAAGAGACCATCTTCCTGTTCAGACGTAAGATCTGGTTCTCGCTTAGGAGTGCCGTCAGGCTGACTGACTGTGCGAGTGAATCCAGTACCGAACACACAGACATCAAACTCGTCCAATTGAGACGACGCCAAGACCTCTTTGTCGTCGGTAAGTTCCACCGACATATCGCCTCGCGCCGCGAGGAAATTGTGGATGACAGACGCGCTATCTGCAAACCGATGATTTGGACCTGATAAAACTAAAACTTTCAATGTGGATGCCTCCTCTATGCTTTATGTTTGTCGTTACACTTCTGCGCTCACTTATAAGACGCAGTGATACTAAGCCTGTTGTCAGTATAGGGGAAAACAGAAGCCTTGTCAAGACAATTTTAGTCGCTTCCATGGAGAGGAATATTGATAACTTTCAGCGTGTGTTGTATAATACATAAACTACGTGTAAAACGTGTAAAAAGGAGGCAAACATGGCACAAAAGAAAGCACTCATTACCGGTATGAGCGGATTGATCGGCGGCATCGTGCGGGAACGTTTGGAGGGAACCTATGCTTTGAGTGCACTCAATCGCCGACCAGTAGAAGGAATCGAATGCTATCAAGCGGATATCGCTGACCTCGATGCGATACAACCCGCCTTTGAGGGAGTCGATGTAGTCGTGCATCTAGCGGCAAATGCACAAGGCGGCGCGACGTGGGAAGATCTCTTGAATCCCAATATCATTGGAACCTACAATGTTTTTGAAGCGTCACGGCGGGCAGGTGTTAAGCGAGTTATCTATGCTAGCAGCGGTTCAACTGTCAGCAACTGTGAGCGCGAGTTTCCTTACGGCGCACTCGTTGAAGGACGTTACGATGAGGTGCCTGAAACGTGGGATAAGCTGGACCACCAATCGCTGACACGACCAAGCGGGCTCTACGGGTGTACCAAGGTGTTCGGCGAAGCGTTAGCGAGACATTTTACGGATACCCACGATATCTCGATAATCTGCCTACGCATCGGTGCGGTCACCCGCGAAAACCGTCCAACACAGCCGCGTACCTTCTCCGTTTGGTGCAGCCATCGAGACATCGCACAGATGGTCGAAAAGTGCGTCGAAGCGCCTGACAGCGTGAAATTCGATATCTTCTTCGCAGTGTCGGATAACAAATGGAGTTATCGCGACTTCTCACACGCCCGTGAGGTGGTTGGATTTGAGCCACAGGATGCAGCAGAAGACCACCGTTAAAAACGACTCGGAGGATAATTTTAATGTCCCAATCCATTGCTATCACTGAGGAACAACGACGACAGTTTGATGAGGATGGGTTTATTTTAATTGAAGATGCACTCAGCCCCACAGAGGTTGAAACATTAATCGAAGTAGCGAACGAGTTAGATACGCAATACCGGAGTGAGAAGGGAATCGGACCAAATGAACCGTTCCAGATCCGGAACGTTCTCGCTCACCATGCGGAATTGTTGCGTTTAATCGACCACCCGATATTACTGCCGCTCGTGGTAGATGTCCTCGGGGTCAATATCCAGATCCGCACATCACACCTCGATGTACGTCCCCCCTGTCCGCCTGAATACGCAGATCAGAAGTTGGGGGCAAAGGATAGCTTCTTCCCTTGGCACTCGGACGCTCCGAATTTCGGGTATCCAATTACCAACGGGCAGGTGCCGTTCGTGGAGGTCAAGGTCGGCTACTACTTGACGGATCTGACGGAACATAACAGCGGCGCAATTTGTGTCGTGCGGGGCAGCCATAAGATGTCACCGGCACTGCTACATCAAAACGGCTATGAGGTCGATCCCGACCGGATCGTAGAAGTGAACGTGCGTCCCGGCACAGCGATGCTCTGGCGGACTGCGCTCTGGCACTGCGTCACCCCAAATCTGTCAAACCGTGCCCGGAAGTGTTTGTACTACGGCTATCACTATCGCTGGATTCGACCCGCTGACTACCTCCACCAAGCCTCGGATCTGATTGCTCGCTGCACACCAATTCAGCGGCAGCTGCTCGGAGAGTTAGGGACCGGCGAAGCCAACTACCTGGGAGATGATGCTGGGGTACATCCGATTTCCAAACATTGGCGACCGGAGAGTGATGACATTCCACTCCAAGCATGGGCGGAGGCACGGATGAGTCAATAGCCCCTCTCCCTCGGCTATTGACAAATGTGAGAGGCGTTTGTATAATTCTCTCTGAAACCTGTGAATTTCTATTGCCACACCCAACATTTCCGACGAGGCATTATCATGCAAGTCAACCGGCAACAGCTTATGGACGAGGGTTACAACATCTTGCGCAACGTAGTTCCTCCGGATCAGCTCCAACCGCTGCGCAATAGTATCGAGCACATGGTCGATCGGAGAAAGGAACTCTCCGCCCAACGGCGTACCCCCGACCAACCGCCGGGGGGCGAATGGGCAGCAAGTGGTCAACCGCGATTGCAGTTCTCCACGGATTGCGACAGTGAATCTGCCAACGCCATCGAATTCTTGCTCCATGAGAATACCTTGGGCGTTGCCCAGCAACTGATAGATACCGAAGATGTCGTACCACACCAATTTGCCTGCATCTGTAGTGCGACCGCCGGTGAGTCCGGTCCGGCGAAGTGGCACCGCGATATTGGTCCGGGCGAACCTGCCCCGCTGCGCGGCATGATTTCCAATATGCAGCACCACGGTCCCAGCTACCTCCAATGGAACATCGCCCTCTACGACGACAGTGTATTGTGGATTGTTCCCGGCAGCCACCGCCGCGTCAACACCGATGCAGAGAATCAGCAATTAACTGAGAACGCATCGGTCCCGCTGCCCGGCGGTATGCCCGTCGAGCTCAACGCCGGCGATGGGGTCGTGTACACCCACCTATTGCTGCACTGGGGAAGTTACTACAGTAGCAAAATGCGGCGCACACTGCATCCCGGCTATCGTCCTTTGCGTTTTCCCTCCTTCCCCAACGTTCACTGGCGACATTGGGAGCCGGGATTCTATCATTACCTTTCCGACGCCGCGAGGGCGCAATTTGAGGCGTGGGATGCTCTCTTCTTTGCAGAATTTGATCTGATTGCAAAGATTTTCCATGCGATCATAAACAAAGGCACTGACGTATTTCAGGCAGGGCTAGACCAACTACACCCATCGCCACAAGAACAAATGGTCTGCATCGTTATGCTCTCAAAATTGAGCCGGGCGTTGTACCGACTCAAGCACACGGATACCCCACCCGCTTCACTCGGGGGCAATGGTCGAGACATGGTCTACCTTGGGACACATTTCACCCCTGAACAGACAGAGATCCTGTGGAAACGGTTTGGCACCCTTAACCAAAAACTGAAGAACTCCGATCAGGAAGACCATCCCGGTTTTCAACGGAGCATGTCAAAATACGATTCCGATAACATGCCCACGGATTTTGAGGTTGCGGATTTTATCGCTAGTTGGGACAACGCCTAATCGGCAAACGAGTATTCACATTTTACCCCAAAGGAGGCACCTCATGCCGAAATTTCAACTCACTCCGGCACAACACCGTTTCATGGACACATTCGGATATCTTCACTTCCCCGGCTTCCTCAATGACTGCATCGATCAGATCATTGAGGCGTTTGAACAGGTCTGGGTTGACCTGAACATAGATCACCCCGAAACACAACGCACATTCCTCGTGCCGTTCATCGGTCAAAGCGAATACCTCAGTTCGCTCCTCGACGATGACCGAATCGATGGCATCTTCGCGAGTCTGCTGGGCGACGATTACACCTATCTCGGCAGCGACGGTAATTTCTACAGCGGGGACACCGGTTGGCATTCCGACGGCGGTTGGCCCCGTCCCATCCGTTTCTACAAGCTGGCACTTTATCTTGACCCACTGACCGCGGACACCGGGGCAGTGCGCTTCATCCCCGGCAGCCACAGATATAGGGAGCTATACGCCGAAACGGTACAACAGAACATCTCCAGTTTGGAAGAGACCTACGCACTCGATGGTCCATCGGTCCCTGCGGTTGCCCTCGAATCGCAGCCAGGGGATCTGGTCATATTCAACCAAGGCTTGAAGCACAGTTCTTGGGGTGGTGGCACACAACGACGCATGTTCACGATTAATTGTGGCTATCGATACAAAGAAGATGAGATAGACCTTCTACGCAAGGAAATTGACCTTGTGTCGCGTTTCGGAGAGGGAAAAGTCTATGGGGATAAGATGATAGAAACGGCGGGGCCGGAGCGGCTGGTGCATCTTGAGCAGGCTTTGGCGCTCGCTCCAAATGGTGTCTGGACTGCTTCGGAAACGAAAGGATAGGAAGATCAGCAGAATGTGCACAAGTAGAATCACTAGAAATCCCCGTCCCCGCGTGATATAATCCATACCCTTCATGGCAACGACAAATCCACTCCGCTCAAAAATGGAGCAACAACCGGTCGAAGGTGTCACGGTCAAATCCCTTCTTATCGCCTCCTTTCTCATCCCGATTAACTGCTATTGGGTCATCGAGATGGAAGTCATCCGGTACTCCGGTCACCCGGTCACCATCTCCCTCTTTTTTAACGTCATTTTCACCCTTTTCGTGATTGTCGGTGTCAACCAGTTTCTCAAGTGGTTTTCGCCTCGTTCTGCACTGAATCAGGGAGAGCTTATCATCATCTACCTGATGCTCTCCATCGCGTCCGGCATCACGGGGCACGATATGCTCGAAATTCTGGTGCCGATGTTGGGACATGCCTTTCGTTTTGCCACGCCGGAGAACGAATGGCGGGAGCTATTACTGCCATATCTCCCGGAGTGGCTGACTGTCAGCGATAACAAGGTCGCACGAGGGTATTACGAAGGCGAATTAAGTCTCTACAGTGCTGAACAATTAATTGGCTGGGTTTCGCCTGTTCTGTGGTGGACAACGTTTATCTTTGTGCTTGTGTTCGGGATGTTTTGCATCAACGTCATTGTCCGCAAACGGTGGATTGAACACGAGAAGCTGAGCTACCCGATAATTCAACTCCCACTCCAGATGACGGAGACGCAACGGCAAGCATTCTTTCGGAATCGGATGATGTGGCTTGGATTCGTCATCGCGGGAACGCTAGCACTGCTGAATGGGCTGCACTTTATCTTCCCCGTTGTCCCGGGGCTACGGACGCGGATTCAGAGTTTCCAGTTTTTCACCGATGAGCCATGGAACGCAATGGGACGAATTCCGCTCTCGTTCTATCCATTTGCCATCGGACTCGGATTTTTTATGCCGCTCGATCTATCATTCTCATGCTGGTTTTTCTTCTGGTTCTGGCGGTTGATGCGCGTTGCCGGTGCCGCGATGGGTTTACAAAGCCTACCACGCTTCCCCTACATGAACGAACAAGCATCAGGAGGCTACATCGCACTTGCTGTCATTGCACTCTGGGCGAGTCGAAAGCACCTGATTGCGGTCATCAGAAAAGTGTTCGGTGGAGCGGTGGATCTTGACGACATAGATGAGCCGATGAGGTATCGCACAGCGGTGTTAGGGCTAATCGGTACGATGGTGTTCTTTATCTGCTTCTGTTATCGCGGTGGCGCAACGGTTCCTATCACAGTCAGTTTCTTTGTCCTCTATTACGCTATCTCCATAGCCATTACCCGGATGCGAGCAGAGCTAGGGACACCTGTTCATGATCTACACTATTCCGGTCCCGACGAAATCCTCACGCGAACAATCGGCACACGAAAGCTGGGACGCGGGAATCTGGTGATGTTTTCAATGTTCTGGTTCATCAACCGTGCCTACCGCAGCCACCCGATGCCGCACCAACTGGAGGGTTTCAAGATGGCAGAGCGGACACACATGAATCTACGGCACCTCACATTCGCGCTGATGCTCGCTGCATTGCTCGGTTCGCTCTCTGGCTTTTGGGCACTGATTGACCGTGGATACCAACTGGGGATGGAGGCTCGTGCCTACAGTCCTTCGTTGAGCGCTTTTGGCATCGAGCCGTATAGGCGGCTCGACCGTTGGCTGAGTACACCGACAGACACATTGATTGCCGAGAGTGGCTTTATGGTCGGTGGCTTCATCATTGCCGGTTTCCTGATGCTCTTTCGGATGCGATTTGTGTGGTGGCCCTTCCATCCCGCCGGTTTTGCTATTTCGACGAGTTGGGGGATGAACGTAACGTGGAGTTGTCTTTTTGTGAGTTGGCTTATCAAGTGGCTGCTGTTGCGACACGGTGGAATTGGGCTGCATCGTCGCGTTGCCCCTTTCTTCTTGGGGCTTATTCTCGGTGAATTCACCGTTGGTAGTCTGTGGACACTCGTCGGCATTCTAGGGAGGATGTCAACCTACGGTTTTTGGGTGTGAGGCATAGGAACAGGTCTGAGCCACCGATTGATACAGCGTATTAGATTTTGTTAATTTTAGATGAGTAGGTAACAACTTCGGTTATCTTAACAAACAGAAAGGAACCTACAATGGCAAAATTCAGAGCCTTGATTACGGGACGGTACAGTCCAGAGGTCGAAGCGATAAGCGAAGACGCTCCATCTGAGGTAGAGATTCGTTTTTTGCCGCGGGGCGAGGCGATCGGCGACCACGTTTCCGATGTAGATATCATCTATGGGCATATAGGTACAGCAGATCTCGCCAAAGCCGAGTCACTGCGTTGGGTGCAGGTCGCTTCCGCCGGTGTCGAAGGGATGATGTATCCCGCCTTCAAAGCCAGCGATATAATACTGACCAATAGCCGACGGATGCACGGTTCACAGATTGCGGAACACGCATTTGCCCTGTTGCTTTCGCTCACCCGTCGC
>JAKZSX010000237.1:0-4165 GCA_047517405.1 Candidatus Poribacteria bacterium
TTGCGCTATCAATCAGCCTTTTGGGGGAGTGTCTGTGGCCTGGCTTTCATCGTGTTTTTTTGGTGTGCGAGCGGAATGGCACTTTGGGTGGCGTTAGCCTATTTCCTCATCTATTTCGGGATTCTTTCCCTTGCCATCACACGCATCCGAGCGGAATTGGGCTCGCCTGTGAACGATCTTTATTATGTTTCGGGTCGGATAAGCCCACATGCGGTACTGGTTACTGCGTTAGGTGCCAGGCGATTTACGCCCAAAGATTTGACGACGTTCTCCCTGCTCTACGGTCTTAATCAAGGCTTTTACAGGGCCCATCCCATGCCCCACCAACTTGAGGGATTCAAGCTGGCTGAGCGGGTGGGGATGCCGTATAAAAGGTTAGTGTTTGCACTACTCTTCGCCACTGTCTTGGGGACCCTTTCATCCTTTTGGGCGTTTTTGCATATCGCCTACCAGACACCTGGAGGTGTGACAGCGTCAGGAACAGGTCCACAGACTTTTACTCAATTGCAGATGTGGTTGTTGCGTCCCGCGGAAACGGATTACCCTGCCGTCGCCTTTGCAGGGTTTGGATTAATCCTCAGTTTTTGCCTGATGGTTCTGAGAACCCGCTTTCTCTGGTGGCCCCTTCATCCAGCAGGCTATGCACTCTCTGGAGCTTGGACAATGAACATGCTTTGGCTCCCACTCTTTTTCAGTTGGTTAATCAAAGCCACGCTGCTGCGGTATGGTGGGCTCAAAATGCACCAACAGGCGGTTCCCTTCTTTCTGGGCTTGATACTCGGAGGGTTTATCGTCGGCAGTTTCTGGAGTCTGTTCTGCGCGATCATTGGTCACCCAGCATACACCTTCTGGATCTAATATAGTGTTTCAGAAATCGTAAACGATGCTAACCCGATGGCTGCCCGATGTGTCCCTGATCCCGCCGATAGGGAATAGGAAACCGTAGTCGATTCGGAAGTTTTTGAATGGACGGTAGCCACCACCGAGCGTCAGGTTTGTTCCCCATGCTAGATTTTCCAATCGGAATCCGCCGCGCAAGGTTAGGCTATCCCCATAAAACTGAGACTCGATACCGACCTTGACATCGACTTCATTCTCTCTGAAGACGAGATCCATGCCCCATGTGGAGTTCTGATTAACAATACCAATTCCGAGCATCACCTGTAGCGGGAGCTGCTCCGTGACAATCGAATTGGTTGAAGCGATATTAGGAGTGTTTAGGTTCTGGAGGGATAGGGCTATCGGAATGTTCGGAGATGGGCGAAAAATCATGCCAACATCCAGAGCCAGCCGACTCCTCCCCCGCAAGTCTTCCACCACTAAACCATCTGCCCCAATTGTGGGTGCCGTGTCCCAATTTAAGAATTTGACGGCACCTCCGAGTGAGATGCGATGTATATCGTCCGCTCCGAAGTCGTAACTTTTACTCAACCCGACGAGAATGTAATTTTCCGAATACAGTTGCCCGACATTCAACCGTTTCCAGAGAAGTCCCAAAGCCCCTATCGTGGGGCGGGAATAAGCATAGCTGATTAGATTTTGCGTGATTGACGTTTCATCGCTCAACCCGACATGTAATCTTGCTGCTGTCGTTGATAGCTGTTGCGTGGATTGACGCGATTCCGGTTGATGCCTCAAGTTTGCAGTTGATGCGGGATTAACCAACAGTCCATCCGATTCATCTCCAATTGCTGTAAATGCTCCCCCCATCGCGAAAGCACGTGCACCGATAAATCCATCTTCAAATGCGGCATATGTCTGTACAGTGAGTCCTAGCACGCCAACTCCAATCAATGTGAGAAAAAGAGTCAGCTTAAAAGGAACAGGACGGAAAGTCAAGGCACGAGAGCGGACAGAATCTGAGATTGGAAGATTACAACAGCGATAGGTGCCGGAACTCCACAATCTTTCTGCGTTTCCATTCTGCTTTCCAATTGAAAAGCTACTCATCGGTAAATTTGTAGCCAACCCCCCAGACGGTTTTAATGTACTGGGGTTGGCTCGCATCTGTCTCAATTTGTTCTCGCAATCGGCGGATGTGTACATCAACAGTACGTGCTCCCACGAAGCTATCTTGACCCCACACGAAATCGAGTAAGTGATCGCGCGAATAGACGTGCCCTGGATTTCGTACCAGAAATAGCAGGAGATCAAATTCCTTCATTGTAAGTTTCAACATCCTATTCCCGATGGTTGCCCTTCGGCGTTCGGTATCAATGGACAAATCTTTATATTTAATTGTTACCGTCTGACTATGGGGTTGATAATCTTGGCGATAGGTTCTTCGTAAGATCGCTTTGACCCGTGCCACCAACTCACGCGGATTGAAAGGCTTCGGTATATAATCATCCGCACCAATTTCCAGTCCGACGATTTTATCCACATCGCTATCCTTCGCGGTAACCATTAAAATTGGGACCGTGGATTCTGTCCGTATTTGCTTACAGACCTCAAAGCCATCCAATCCCGGCAACATAATGTCGAGGACAACGAGATCGGGGAGGTTTTGTCGCATTTTATCAAGGGCTTCGACTCCATCATAGGCTTTAATAACCTCATATCCTTCTCCCGTCAGATAATCATCGATAAAATCAACGATATCTACTTCATCATCGACAACTAGGATTTTATAAGTTTTCATTATAATTGCTCGCCTTGGAATCATCTATAGGTTTATGATTTTCTGAGTTGATGCTGTAGGCATGCGCTGTTGAGAATAATTCTATCATTAACCCCTAAAGAGGATCTTGAAGGGACAAAGCCTACAGCGTGGGGTATGAAGCCTAAAACGCGAGGGCAACTTTCTTCAAGTTTCGGTTACGGTTATTATACTTTATGTCCACATTCATAGTCAAATTCCATGTTGGAAAGTAATAGCCTAAAGTTCTCTGAAACCGGCAGATTCTTTTTGTAAAATTCATAAGGATTGAGATATAATCATAATTATCAACGAAGTAACCATGTGGTGTTGTCTGAGTAGAGAATTAATTTTGTTACCTGACATAAGCATAAGCACTTGATCTCTGCTTTCTTTTTTGTTATAATATAGTTCTATGACCTTGATTAGAAAAGGCGCAGAAACCGATTTTTTACGGCTAATAGGCAAGATTGGGAAGAAAATCCGACCCATTGGACCATAACAACTTACCAGAGTATCAGCATTGAGAGCAACGCAATAGATTAGAAATCAAGTCCCATCAGCGATAGCGTCGCTCATACGAACCTTTCAACCCCAATTCGGAAGGAGCCAATAATGGCGACAGAAAGTTTAGCACCTTTTAGCGCGGATGCAATACCTCCGGACGAGGCTCGCGCAATCGAAATTTATGAGATGCAACTGGGCCGCGTTCAAGCGGGTCAGATGCCAGAGGAGATTTTCCTCGAATTTAGACTGCGCCACGGTGTCTATGGACAGCGCGATGAAGGTTCACAGATGATTCGCGTAAAAATTCCATTCGGCGGTCTAAGCGCGGCACAAACTGAAATGCTTGCCGATGTTGCTGAGGAATTCTCAGATAATATTATTCACATCACGACCCGTCAAGATGTGCAATATCACTATGTCGACATTAACAATACGCCAGAGCTCATGCGGCGATTGGCGTCGGTTGGCATAACAACCAAGGAAGCGTGTGGCAATGTGGTTCGGAACGTCACTGCTTGCCCACTTTCCGGCGTGTTCAACGACGAGCCATTTGATGTAACGCCTCACTCCAAGGCACTGTCCGCTTTTCTGTTAGGACATCAAGATACACAAGATTTCGGACGTAAGTTCAAGATCGCGTTTTCCGGATGCCATGAACACGCTTGTGGCTTAGGATATATGCACGATATCGGTGCGGTTGCGGCGATTAAAGAGGTCGATGGAAAACCGAAGCGTGGGTTTAAGTTGCTTGTGGGGGGCGGTCTTGGCGCCGTGCCACATCAGGCAAAAGTCTTTGACGAGTTTGTACCTGAAGAGGAACTGCTACCGATTTCGCAAGCGATTGCAAAGGTGTTCACTCGCTTGGGCGAGCGTAAAAACCGTAACAAAGCACGGATGAAGTTCGTCGTAGCAAAACTCGGCATTGAAGAATTCCGTCGTCTTGTCTTGGAAGAACGTGAACAGTTGCGCCATGACCCCGCATGGACAGCTTATCTGGACGACCTGAATGCGTATGACGAA
>JAKZSX010000238.1:0-4117 GCA_047517405.1 Candidatus Poribacteria bacterium
GGACAAAGTAGATGCTCCGGCACCGGTGTCCCGTCTGGGAAATAGTACACCGGGGTATATTCCAAATCATCTAAATCGTCCATCCCATCGGCAGCTTGACCCGCCCCCTCACTACTGGAGGATACGCTCCCTGTTGCCGAGTCCGCGTTCCATGACAATCTTCCCTTAGATACCTCAGGGGTCCCACGGCTCACAGCGGGGGAGGGAGTATAGTGCAATAGTTCTTCTGACACTGGTTCAACCTCGCCATAGTACCAGTGGCTTCCGAAATAGATACCCATAACAATTAGGGCACCGATTAGACAAGCACCGCCGATAACCCACTTGGGGGTAAGGGTAAATTTCACAACGAAAACTCCCTTCCATACGAGTTACTGAACCGTTCGCTGATTAGTGTTACTCCCGTAACCGGTAAACCCGTATTTCTGGATGTGTCAATGCCCGCATCGGAAATGGTGCGCCTCGATCTGACATCGGAATACCGAGAAAACGCGGTTGACGTTGAAAGCACTGTGCCAGGGTATATCGGCTCGACTGCCCGAACACTCGCTCGTAGAATTTCACCGCCGCCTCTGTATCAACCGACTCCAGGGGATACCAATCGATTGCGGAATAGTGCGTTGGTTTCGCGGCGTAGTTCAGAAAAACCTCCGCATTTGGCATCAAGACAAGGGCCCACTCTGCTCTCTCTTCAGCCTCTGCTCGGTCCAATCTTGGCAGCAGCCAATCAAATAAGATTTCAGGCTCGTGTTCAACCGCTTTATCCGGCGGAATATTCGATTCTATCCATTCAGCCGCCTCAACTGTTGTCGGCACTGATCTCATAACGCTGGCAAATGCCGCGGTATAAATCAGCGAATACACACCCACCCCGCCCAAAATGAGGACCGATAGGGTGGGGGTTGCCCACTGTTTTAGAATCGAATTTCGGGGACCCCAATTCCATTGGGAGAGCGTTGTGCTCACCCTACCTATGCACGCCGCTGCAAATAGTATCAACGCCGGATAAATTAACAGCAGATGACGGACAAATTTCAGCTTGTGTGAACCGATAAACAGCAGGTAGGGTATCACAAAGGCGAGGAGAATTTTATCCCCATCTTTCCGTTGGATTATTGCCAACAAAGTTCCGGCAATTGCAAGCACCGCCAACGGCGCGCCCATACCCCACCGCAGAAGCGTCCACAGATAGGTAAATCGATTTAACCAATTGATTTCACCGCTCGCAAACAATCCAAAGTGCCCTTTTTGGTAGTGCGACGACTCATAAAAAAAGGCATCGAAGAATAAGTTCCACGTTGGAGAAAAGAGATCGATCAGCCAATACGGACAGATTATCGTGAATGCCGCTCCCGCGACCCCGACAACCGTCGCCAATTTCAGAAAGAACTCCGAAGACCGAAAACGTTCCTCTTGGGTGAATAGCAGGGCAAGGACGGATAAACCTGCGAAAATCGTTGTGAACTTGAGGGCGAAACCGATTCCCGCGATAACGCCCAGCCAAACGGCTCGACGAAATGAAACGGATTGTGTCTTTGCACAGAGCCAGAGCAGCAACGTTACACAGAAGGTCGCAGGAATATCGACTAGTGCGAAGCGAGATTCATTCGTTGCATGCAGCATTGCTACGGCGAGCAATCCACCGCTGATCAGTCCAACCGAGCGGCTGTAAAGTTCGCGCCCAATCTGATACGTCAGCCAAATTGTCGCCGTTGACAGCAAGACATTCGTAAAGCGGCCCAGCCAGATGACTTGAGCAACTGTGAGATCTAATCCGAACGCCTCTAAAACCAACCCAATCACTGCAATTAAGTAGAACCAAGCTGTTCCAGGCCAATTATAGATCTGGGGTGGAGATTCCAGATGGATGAGATTGAGAATGTCCTGTGCAATCAGCGGCTCACGCGGATCAGGGTAGTCGGGCAAGCCTACACCAAGTCCAACAATTCGTAGACCAAAACCGATCGCGAGGATAGGAATGAGAACCAGATCAATCCGGCAGAAGTATTTCATCCTTCAGAGAGTACACAGGCATCTCAACTTCCAATTGTCAGCAGCTTATCTACAAACATTCGCCCACATTTCGTCAGAGATAACGGCTTTAATCTTTTCCGATTGATCCGGCATGGAGGACAGTCCGAGCTTCTTGAAAATCTGACGCCAACGCTCTGGTTGAGCGACATCGACATAGACCGGCAAAAAGCCAAGATTCAGATAGGTCTTAATCGCCGGCAGCCGAAAATCGTCGGTGCCTAGCTTCGCGCACTTGAAACCCTGTTCCCGAAGGTACAATAGCACACAGAGCGTTACACATTTACCAATTCTATGTCCTGTGTGGGCAGAATGGACGCCAACCATGTGAACAATGCCAACCTCTGTTTCATCAGGCGTATCTTTCCACGCGCACGTCGTGCCGACCGGTGTGCCTTGATGGGTCGCAAAATAAAGTCCCTTCGGGTCAAACACATCGCGATCCATAATATCACGGCGCGTGTCTTCAGCCGTGCGCTCACCACCAAACGAGTCGCCGATCACATTTGCCCAGTGTACATCGTCCCCCTCCTGGTAGGTGCGAATTTCATACCCCTCTGGAATCTCAAGTTGGGGTAATCCATCCAAGTCCGGTCGAACCATTCTCAATTGCCTTGCCATCTGATTCTCCTGTGTATGTGCGGCATATTGATAGACTAACTCAGTTCTGTGCTCGACATCTGCTCCAGAGCCAACATCAGTGCCTGAGTCCCTAAACGCCCGTGTCCCTGCGCTTGGACGGCGAGATACAGCTGATGCGCAAGTGCGAGTCCGGGCAAGCTAAGGTTCATCTTTTTGGCTTCATCAAGTGCGATGCCCATATCTTTGATGAAGTGCTCGACGAAGAAGCCGGGATCGAAATTACGTTGGAGAATACGTGGTGCAAGGTTATCGAGTGACCAACAGGCGGCTGCGCCTCCACTGATTGACGAGAGCATTACCTCCAGATCCAACCCCGCTTTGTAGCCGTAAAGCAGTGCTTCGCAAACCCCAACCATCGTTCCAGCAATCGTGATCTGGTTGCACATCTTTGTGTGCTGCCCAGCACCTGCGCCACCTTGATGCACGATATTCTGTCCCATCGCGTCAAAGAGCGGCATGACCGCTTCAACGGCATTGGCATCGCCGCCCACCATAATCGAAAGCCGTGCTTCCCGCGCACCAACGTCACCGCCGGAGACGGGCGCATCGATGGAAGAGACGCCTTGGGGTTTCGCTGCTGCATAAATCTCTTGTGCTAACGAAGGTTCGGTGGTCGTCATATCAACAATGATACTGCCGGACTTCGCGCTTTTCAAAACGCCATTGTCGCCGAGGTAGACCTCACGCACATCGGGCGGGAACCCGACGATGCTGAAGATAACATCTGACGCTGCGGCTACTTCGCTTGGCGAATCTGCCCAAGATGCACCGGCATCAATCAACGGTTCCGCTTTTGCTTTGGTTCGATTATAGACCATTGCCGAATACCCGAGATCCATAATGTGTTGACACATCCAGCGTCCCATTACGCCTGTTCCAACCCAGCCAATTTTCGTTTCCTTTGGATCAATTGTAGTCGCCATAAATTTTCTCCTTAAATTAATTGTAGGTTGTAAATGCAATTATACAATTGTGTAAAACACAATGCGTATTACAGCCAGCCATTCGCCCGATACCAGTCTGCTGTTTGCTGAATCCCTTTTTGAAGGGAATATGTTGGGCAATAGCCGAGCTCCTCTTGCGCCTTTGTGCTGTCACAGATCCAAAACCGTTGCTTTAGATCTCGCACTTTTTGGCGATTCAAGGTTGGGGTTTGGCGCGTAATCTTCGCCGCAGCTTCCGTAACGATCGAAAGAAAGTCCAGAAGGAAAAACGGTACTTTCACCTTAAACGTATACTTTTCCAACGCATCAGCGATTATGCGTTCAATCCCCATCCATGTATGAATCTCCCCATCCGTCAGAAAATAGGTTTCACCGATTGCACGCTCAGACACAGCAGCAGTATAAATGCCCGCTACCAAGTCCTTGACATGCACCAAACTCAACAGTTTCTCTGCGTCACCGAGGATTGGCATCACGCCACGATTAATCACCTGAAAAAA
>JAKZSX010000239.1:0-3080 GCA_047517405.1 Candidatus Poribacteria bacterium
GTATTTCCAAATCTTAAATCTATACAATCGTTCTAACATTGACCAATATGCGTTTAGTGAGAGGCGAGATGAGGAGACGGGTATGCTGCTCGGGTGCGAGATTGATGAAGAACCGATGCTGCCGATTCTCCCGACATTGGGTATTTCGGTCGCGTTTTAACAAAGCAGCAGTATGTCTTGATTGACCAAAAAGTGCAAGAAGAAAGGTAACATCAATACGATTCAGTTTTACACAGTCGTGGAGAAATTTAATGTGAAATAAAGGAAGACTTTGAAGATAAAAGACTCGATTAGGAAAGATTTATCCATGAAACGAAAATTAGTTTGGAAAATGTTGCTGTTAGGAAGCACTTTGCTGACGATAAACGCTTGGGGTAGTAAGACAATTTCCTTCACCGCTGATCTCACCGGAAATCTCGATATCTACCTCATGGATATAAATCGCAAGAATCCTGTCAACCTAACCAACCATCCAGCGGATGACTCTTCTCCGACGTGGGCACCGGACGGCAGTGCTTTCGCTTATGTTTCACACAGGGATGGGAATCCAGAGATTTACGTAATGGATATGAATAACAAGGAATCTCGGCGGCTGACGAATAATCGCGCAACTGACATCGATCCCGTTTGGTCGCCTGATGGACGCTGGATTGCGTTTGCGTCCAACCAACACCGGGAGCACGCAGCAGATACTGACATCTACATAATGGATGTGAACGGCAAGAAGGCCCAACAGCTGACAAACAAGGGCGGGCACAATTCAGCACCGACATGGTCGCCGGACGGGCAGTGGATCGCGTTTCGCTCCACACTAGACGGAATCGGTGGCATCCATCTGATGAACGCAGATGGCAAAAAACAGCGCGCTCTCACGCAGGTATCCGCGACCAACCCGTCTTGGGCAGCTAACGGCAAACAGATTTACTTCTCTAGCGAGATGCTCGATGGTGTAGAGGTGCCCAGCCTGTTTGCCATAGACTTTAACGGGGAAAATGTTCGGAAGTTGGTGAATGCTGCACAAGCTTGCGAAGAACCCGCCGAATCACCTGATGGACAGTGGATTGCCTATGTGTCAACTCAGGGCAATAACAAAGACATCCATCTAATCCGTGTTGCGGATGGGGAAATCCAACAATTGACGCAAGATCCGGGCTTAGAATTTTCACCTGCATGGGTCCCAGCCGGGTTATCCGTTTCGTCCCGCACACACACGCGGGCAACGCTCTGGGGAACTTTGAAGCAAGCAACTGTTAAGGCAGGTTTGCAGTCTACCCACCACCATTAAAAAGATAGACACTACCCAGTCGAATCCCTCAATCCCTCGTAATAGTAATTCATCAGTCATAATTGGTAGAGATTGTTAATCCCTACTAATTACGACTTCGTCCCTTTCTATGGATCAGGTAATCTGAAGTGCGTAAGTTCGAATAGAATAAGCGTGTGCTCAATTTATGAAAAACAGAATGAGAATGACTACATTTCCGAGCAGGAACGCACTTGACACCATAGGTAGACTAAGCACAGAATGTGACCGATTATCGATATATCATTACAAAAGGATTTTGCTATGAAAATACCGATGCTCTTCCGTTTTTCACTCTACGGTATGCTCAAGAATCAACGCTACTACGACCCGTTCCTGATTCTCGCATTCCGTGAGAAAGGGCTCTCATTTTTGCAGATTGGTATCCTCATTGGGTTTCGGGAAATCGTGATGAATCTGTTTGAAGTCCCGTCCGGTGCGGTGGCAGACCTGTATGGTCGTCGCCGTTCGATGATTTTCTCGTTCTCAACATACATTGCCTCTTTCGTGACCTTTGCCCTGAGTAATTCACTCTTACTGCTCTTTGGGGGGATGTTTTTCTTCGGCTTGGGGGAAGCGTTTCGTAGTGGAACGCACAAGGCGATGATTTTCGATTGGCTCCGGTTCGAGGGACGATCGGACGAGAAAACGAAGATTTACGGTTACACCCGCTCATGGTCCCAGATAGGATCTGCGATTTCTGTGCTGATTGCCGGTGCATTGGTCTTCTATCGCGGTAACTTCACGGACATCTTCTGGTTCTCAATCATTCCGTACGCGCTCAATATCATCAATTTTCTCGGCTATCCTGCGCGATTGGATGGAGATCGAAAAAATGAGGCCTCATTTAAAGCGGTTACGGCATTCCTCGGAAAAGCTGTGAAACAGTCCCTCCAATTCTCCCCGCTCCGACGACTGATCATCGAATCAATGGGATTTGATGGGATGTACAAAGCCAGTAAGGACTACCTCCAACCTATCCTAAAACAGACCGCAATTGCATTACCGATACTTTTGGCATTCAATGCAGAAAAGCGTGCGGCGTTACTAGTAGCAGGCGTTTACTTTCTACTATACTTTCTCTCTGCCTTTGCCTCACGTCATTCGCACAAAATCGCCGATTGGCGGGGTGGCAATGACGGTGCAGCCCGTTTTATATGGTGGGTCAACGGTGCAATATTCGTCCTCTTGATTCCCGCACTATGGTTCGGGTGGTATCCAGCCATGATTGCTCTGTTCGTTGGATTAGCAATCCTTGTGAATTTCTGGCGGCCCGTGCAGATCAGTCGATTCAACACACACTCCACGCCAGAGATGAGCGCGACGGTGCTTTCAATTGAATCGCAGTCCCAATCGGTGGCAACGATTGTTCTGGCACCACTACTCGGCTGGACGGTCGATCTGGTTGGTGGGTTCTGGACGATCGGTGTTGGCGGGACTGTTATTGCGGTGGCTATAATTCTTACGAGGCTGCCTTTGCACGCACAGGAAAAACAACACCTACCTTCCTGAACTGAGCGAGGAGGTATAGCGCATCGAAGCACTGTGAAGATGCGGACTGAAATGGGTGTGCTCTCTTGATTGAGGGAGTGTGTCATTGTGCCGATACTCCACCAATGTCCAAGATTCCTGCTTAACAAGCCTCGCCTTTTGAGGAGAAAAAAAATAGATGGCTGCAAAAAATCTTGACAAAAGGGAATATACTTGATATAATTAACAGTGTTAAGTTAAATCACTATGTAAATCAAGGGTAAAGCGATGGGTGTTAAAGAGCGGA
>JAKZSX010000240.1:0-6583 GCA_047517405.1 Candidatus Poribacteria bacterium
ACTCAAGATGACACACGCATTAATCTCTCACGTACTTTATTTTATTGTAACTCAAGTTGCCAGGTATGGGGTATGTCGTAGTTTGGGTGAATGAGAACCAAAGTGAGCCAATCACCGCTCGCAGTGGATTGGCAAATCCACCGCACCCGCACATAGAGATAGCTTGGATATGCCTATCCCAGCCGAGCGGGTTTGGCAACTAGCAACTTGGGTTATTGTAGTGCACAATACACAATATAGGACACTAACAGGAGGCGTTAAAATCATGACACCCGATGTAGCACTTGAGAAACGGAATCAGTTGATTAAAGACGGATATTGTGTCGTTGATAACATCTTGACCCAAGACTTTCTCGAAGAACTACGGCGAAAGTCAGATCGGATGCTGGACGCTGTGGAACATCCACCACATTGGAAGTATCAAGGCTCAGACATTCATGTGAAAGGTGACGATGAGTCAGTGATTGATCGGCTAATCCACTGGCAGCCGACGCGCGACGCCTTGGAGGAGTTGGGCTTGGGTGATTTCAAGTCGAGCGGCGGATTCATCATCCTGAGTAAACCGGCGGGGGGACCACCCCTCTACTGGCATCAAGATTGGATGGGGTGGAACGACCCAATCAGCACCGCCCCTTGGCCCCAATATCTATTTTTCTCCTACTACCTGATCGATACCAGTCTTGAAAACGGTTGTTTTCGGATTATCCCCGGCACACACCTGAAGCGCCTCCCATTGCACGATCGGTTGGTGCAAGCTCATGCACAGGGCGGATACTATGTAGAGGATGATGATCCGGATATGTTCTGTGACCATCCCGATGCGATCGACCTACCGGTGAAAGCGGGATCTCTCGTGATTGCGGAAGGACGCGTGCTGCACGCGGCGCGGGGAAATCAGAGCGACCAACGGCGCACGCTGTTGCTCGGTTGGCACAATCGGCCACCGACGACACCGGACTATTGGAGCGGCGACGTGCCTGAAGTCATCAAAAACCGAGATCCAAATGCCCAATACGAAGCGACGCGAGAACCGAGCGAATACCTTGTCTGAACTGCGATAAAGCCGTTATCTTTGAACTGAAAATGAGGAGAATGTAACCATGAAACTCGGAATTGGGTTCAGTCAGGCTGCTTTGACGGAGGAGAATCTTCAATACGCCAAACAGCTCGGTGTTACCCATGTCATCATACACGGCCCTCGCTTTGGGGAACAGGGTGTCTTGGAGTTCATCGAATTACTGAGAGTCCGAAAATTTATCGAATCACACGGTCTGGAGGTCGCTGGTATTGAAAATCTACCACGGGATCACTGGGACAAAGTCCTCCGCGGCGCGCCCGGGCGCGATGAACAGATCGAAAAGATTTGTGAGACGATTGAAAACATGGGCAAAGCAGGCATTCCAATCCTCGGCTACTATTTCAGCATCGCAGGGGTATGGGGACATTGGCGTGCCTACGATAGTGGCGGTGGACGCGGTGATGCCGGGCTCAAGAGCTTCGATTACGACCTTGTGAAAGATGCGCCGGTTGTGGAGACAGGAAGAGTGAGCGTTGAGGAGATGTGGGAACGATTGGCTTACTTTCTGGAGCACGTCGTACCCGTCGCGGAGCGTGCTGGCGTCAAACTGGCAGCACATCAGGATGATCCGCCCGCGGAAGAGTTACGCGGAACAGGCAGACTCCTAACGAGCCACGAGGGAATGAAGCGGTTGATTGAAACGGTGCCGAGTCCGAACAACGGGCTGGAATTTTGCCAAGGGACAGTCGCGGAGATGGGACCTGACCGGGCAGTGGACGCCATCCGCTACTTCGGTGGGCAGGGCAAAATTTTCTATGTTCATTTCCGCAACGTTCGAGGGCAGTTTCCAAAATTCGATGAAGTGTTTATTGACGAAGGGGATGTCGATATGCTTGAAGCCATGCGTGTCTACAAAGAGGTGGGCTTCGATGGAGTCATCATCCCCGACCACGCCCCTCGTGTGGCGGGCGACAGCGACCATCGACGTCAAGGCGTAACATTCGCGCTGGGATACATGAGGGCACTAATGCAGATGGTCGAAAAATTGCCATAGCGGACAACCGATAATCCGAGTTGATAGGTATTGAAAATCTATCGTTTTTCTGTTAAAGCTGAAATGCACTGCCTTTCGCTCCAGAGGAGCACTATGTGTATCACAGAGATGAAATCGGTATCAATTCAGGAGAAACTATGAACAAAATCAAAATTGCGCTCATCGGTGGTGGTGGGATGGCAAATGGGGTGCACTACCCCTCCCTCGCAGCGTTTGAAGATGTGGAACTGGTAGGCTTGTGCGATCTAGTCCCATCGAAACTGGGTGCGACAGCCGAGCGGTTTCAGATCGAAAGGACCTTCACGGACTACAAACAGATGTTGGAAGCAACAAGCCCGGACGCTGTGTACGTCCTGATGCCGCCCCAGCATCTATTTGCCCCTGTGATTCATTGCCTGTCCCAAGGACACCACGTTTTTATCGAAAAGCCTCCCGGTGTAACACTTCATCAGACTAAAGAGATGACGCTGGCTGCCGAGCGGCATAACTGCAAGACGATGGTTGGATTCAATCGACGGTTCATTCCGCTCATGTGTCAAGTCAAGGCAATCGTCGAAGAAAAAGGACCTATCATCCAATGTATGTCCACATTCCACAAAAATACTCCGGACGCACTATACTACGATGGGATCATTGACGTGTTGACCTGTGATGCTATACACGCCGTTGATGTCCTTCGTTGGATGGGGGGCGGGTTAGTCAAGGCTGTGGCGAGCGATATTAACAGTTTCGGTTCGGATCGGGAGAACAGTTTCAACGCCATCGTGAAATTTGACAGCGGTGCGTCAGGGTATCTTTGCACCAACTGGGCGGTCGGTGGACGAATCCATATTTTTGAGATGCACGCTCCCGGTATCTCCGCATATATTAATCCGGACGTAGGGGGCAGTGCTGTTATTCATAGTAGCGAGGGTATCAAAGAGATCACGACCGTTGAGGCGGCTGGAACGGATGCCAACCACAAGGCTTACGGATTCTATGGCGAAAATCGTCATTTCGTGGATTGCATTCAGGAAGACCGCCAGCCGGATACCTGTTTCGCAGATGCAGTCAAAACAATGGAATTGGTTCAGGAGATTTACCGGAATCGGATCGATTGAGGAGGAATCGCATCTTCATCACTAAAGTCTATATACTTATAACCAACAAACCATGACATAGGAGAATAAAAAAATGCTCGTTTATATCGGAACTTACACGCAGGGGGATAGTGAAGGGATTTATGTTTACCGTCTGGACACCTCCTCCGGTGCTCTTGAATACGTCAGTGTGGCAACAGGCGTGGACAACCCCTCTTTTCTAGACCTACATCCCCAGAAACCGTACCTCTACGCGATAAACGAAATTTCGGAGTTTGATGGGGAGTCTAGCGGGGCTATCACCGCATTTTCTATCGATGAGGAGACTGGGCAGCTAACCCTCTTAAATCAGCAATCAACGATTGGTTTGGGACCGTGCCACCTGAGTGTTGATGCAACAGGAAAATTTGTGCTTGTGGCAAACTACGGCGGCGGAAGCGTTTGTATGCTCCCCATACAGGAAGACGGAACGTTGGGGGAGGCAACCGACTTCATTCAACACGAAGGTTCGAGTGTCGACCCGGCACGGCAGCAGGGACCACACGCGCATTCAATAATGATTGATCCAGCCAATCGGTATGCCTTCACACCGGATCTGGGGCTTGATAAAATCTTGATTTACAAGATCGACCTGACAAACGGGAAGCTCGTCCCGAATGATCCACCGTGGGCGGAGGTCGCACCGGGAGGAGGTCCGCGTCATTTCGATTTCCATCCCAGCCGCAAATATGCCTATGTCATCAACGAGATGGGCAATACAGTGACTGCCTTCACTTATGATGAAACAAACGGATCGCTCTCGCAGATCCAAACGATTCCAACGCTGCCTGACGGTTTTGATGGCACGAGTCATACCGCTGATGTCCATGTCTCCCCATCGGGGAAGTTTCTCTACGGCTCTAATCGAGGTCATGACAGCATCGTAATTTTCGCTATTGATCCGGAAACGGGAACTCTCACCTACGTCGATCATGAGTCAACACAGGGTGAAACACCTCGGAACTTTGCCATTGATTCAACAGGAACCTTCCTACTTGCCGAGAACCAAGGGACGGATACCATCGTCACATTCCGGATTGATTCAGACACAGGAAAGCTCACGGCAACGGGGCATGTGGCTAACGTGCCGATGCCTGTGTGTCTGAAAATGAGATCCGCGTCCAAATAAATTTTCAGCACAAGGGGTAAACCTTCATGCGCACAATTCCTACAGATACTACTCAACCAACAACTCAGATGCCCACTGAAGCTCCGCTCCCGGACAAACTCGTTAGTTTCGGCGGTGACGGCGAACCCAAATCGCCTCGCACCATGCTTCAAACTTTAATCGAATTTGAGGAGGAGGTTGGTCTTGATTCAGACAGCTATTCGCTAGGTGGCAATGTTCAACAGATTGAGGAAAAATTGGCGGAGATGCTGGGAAAGGAAGCGGCGGTCTTTATGCCGACCGGCACCCTCGCTAACCATCTTGCGGTTCGGATGCTCTGCGGAGACAAGCCACGTGCAATCGTACAGGAGCAGAGCCATCTGTATCAAGACAGTGGCGACTGCGTCTCCCGCCTCAGCAACATTAACCTGCTACCGCTAGCGAAAGATCGCCCTCATTTTACAGTCGAAGAGCTGAAACAGGCGGTCGAGGGATCAGAACAGGGGCGAGTCCTAACCCCGGTCGGCGCGCTAATGATCGAGAGTCCTGTCCGCCGTCAAGATGGTAAGGTCGTACCCTTCAACGAAATGCAGGCGATAACTGACTATTGCCGGGAACGGGGGATTGGCACCCATCTCGATGGGGCACGTCTCTACATGATGTCGGGCGCAACGGGTATTTCAGCGAAGACATACGCCTCGCTGTTCGATACAGTGTATGTATCCCTATACAAGTATTTCGGTGCTCCCTTCGGATCAGTGTTGGCAGGGACTGCTCAATTCTGTGATGGACTATACCATGACCGTCGTATGTTCGGAGGAGGCCTGGCGTCCGCTAATTTTGCGGCAGCACTGGCGTTGAAGGGTGCAGAAGGGTTTGAAGAACGCTTCAACACTGCCATAAAACGTGCCACAGCACTCTTTGACAAACTTAACACGTTGGCGGGCATCCACGTCAGGCGTATCGAGAACGGCTCCAACATCTTCCCGATGGATTTATCCCGAGATCTCGATTTAGACAAGTTTGTGAAGATTCTTCGAGAGCAGTCGGTGTCTATTTCTCTGGGCGATCCGGATCCGAGACGGAGCACGCTCAGAGTGAATACCACTATACTGAAGCAGGATGTTGAGACGCTGTTCGCTGCTTTTCGTTCCGCACTTGAAGGAAGCCAGTTGTAATCCGTTGCTCTCCCCTAGTCATGAAAATCCCGTGGTGGGAAAACTATTAAAGGCACACAGATGAACGAAATCTACGAGCTAACCGTTTGTCAATGGACGTCCGGACATCCACGGAATGACCACCAACTTATCTTCCCGATGACAGATGGTCGGCTGATGTTGGTTTGGTGTGAGTACTATGCCGACAGTCCCTCACTTGTCACGTATGTACCATATAGCCACCGACGGATTGGTGATAATATGCCATGCCGGATTTCAGCTAAAATATCCGCCGATGTCGGTCGGAGTTGGAGTGACACATTTACCTTTCAAGACAACATTGGTAAAATGAACGTGAAACATCCCAACCTGATCCGCCTCCCATCAAACGAGATTCTATTCACCTATACTGTGCGTAATTCCGTCTCCGATTTAAGGATTTACATGAAGCGTTCTACCGATGAATGCGAAACGTGGAGCGATTCACGTCAAATCTCCTCGTTGTCAGGGATGAATTTCACCAACTGTGACCACATCCTCCAACTCCGTTCCGGCAGAATCCTGCTTCCCGCGCATCACGGTGTATTCCACGGCAGGGGAGATCATTATCAGGCACTCTGTTACTACTCCGATGACGATGGTCAGACATGGAAACCGAGCGAGGTAAGGATGGACCTACCGAAACGGGGTGCCGAAGAACCTTCCATCGTGGAGTTGCAAGACGGTTCTCTCCTCGCAGTCATCAGGAATAGTCTGGGCGCAGTTTACAAGTCCCATTCCGACGATGGTGGGGAGAGTTGGGCACCTCCCGAATCAACGGGATTAGCCGCACCGGCATCCCCACCGCTGTTAAAGCAGATTCCCACCACAGGCGATCTGCTCCTCATCTGGAACCATAACGCCGACCTCGGCCACCCCCATCAAGGTGACAGAAACCCGTTGACAGCAGCCATTTCCAAAGACGAAGGGAAGACATGGGAAAATATCAAGGACATCGAGAACCATTTGGGATACGACAGTGCCTATGCTGCGGTGACCTTCGTTGACAATGAAGCCCTCGTAACCTATTACACCCGTTCCGCCGCAACCTATGGTGAATCGGTCAAACTGAAGATCTTTTCGATAGAT
>JAKZSX010000241.1:0-29429 GCA_047517405.1 Candidatus Poribacteria bacterium
GATGACCTTGACGCTGGAATCGAAGCCGCAAAAGCAAACAAAAATATCTCTTTAGGCACAACTATCCTCCGCTTTCATCGCCGTTGGGGCACCGATCCGGACCAAGTCGTTCCCACCGAGGTGAAGAAAGCGGTTGACGAATTGGGACCTGAGCAGATTGTTTTCGGATCGAATACACCCGAATATCGTCCAATCCAAGTTATCAACGCCATTCGTCGCCTTGAATTGGGAGACGACGCTGAAGCTTTGATTTTTGGAGATAATTTGGCTCGGATTTACGGGTTGGCGTAAAATCAGACGTGACAGAAAAACTTAAGCGTACACCCCTTTATCATATTCATAAACAACTTGGTGCAAAGCTGATTGAATTTGGTGGTTGGGAGATGCCCGTGCAGTATAGCAGCATCATTGACGAACACCTAACCGTCAGATCGAACGTAGGGATATTTGACCTCTCACATATGGGAGAGGTTGAGATTCGAGGTCCCGAATCCCTCTCGTTAATCCAAAAACTTATTACCAACGATGCCGGCAAGCTGGTTGATGGACAGGTGCTCTATACACCAATGTGCACAGAAACGGGCGGAATTGTAGATGACCTACTCGTCTACCGGTTTGCAGCCGACCGATATATGCTTGTTGTCAACGCATCGAATATCGAAAAGGATTTGGAATGGATACTCGCTCACAGTAAGGTGGGGGTAGAGATCGAAAATCGGAGTGACGAAACTGCCCTCATCGCGCTCCAAGGGCGAAGCACCCTCCAATGCCTTCAAACGGTAACCGATGTTGATCTAACAGCCATCGATTATTACCGGTTTATGGTGGGAGAAGTTGCTGGGATTCCAACAATTATCTCACGGACGGGCTACACCGGAGAAATCGGTTTTGAGCTTTATGTCGAAGCTGAACGCAGCGCGGATTTATGGAATGCCGTCTATGAGGCAACAAACGCTGTCGGTGGGAAGCCGATTGGACTTGGCGCGAGGGACACCCTCCGACTAGAAGCGCGACTGTACCTGTACGGCAACGACATTGACGAGACGACGACGCCGTTGGAAGCCGGATTACGATGGACGATAGCTTTTGACAAAGAGTGTTTCATTGGTCGAGAGGCTTTGGTTCGGCAAGATGAAGAGGGCATCAAACGCCGCTTGATAGGTTTCCACATGCTATGTCGCAGCATCGCGCGGCCCCATCATGCGGTTTATCGTAAAGATCAGTGTATCGGAGAAGTCACGAGTGGCGCGCCAGCACCGAGCCTAAAGTGTAATATCGGTCTCGCCTACCTTCCAATCGAAATGAGCAAGATTAACGCCAAAATCGAGATCGAAATTCGTGGGAAACTTCATCCCGCAAAGGTGGTCAGAACGCCGTTTTATCATGCACCGATTTAGGAGAGGAAGTTAGATGTTTCCCGCAGATTTAAAGTATATGAAAAGCCACGAATGGGCAAGATGTGAAGATGACATCGTTGACGTTGGTGTCAGCGACTACGCGCAAACAGAAATCCAAGATGTGGTCTACGTTGAGCTACCAGAGGTGGGTACAACTCTTGAGCAGCACAAAATGTTTGGCGTCATTGAATCTGTTAAAGCAGCATTTGATCTCTATTCCCCGGTTAGTGGAGAAGTTGTTGAAATTAATGAAGAACTTGAAGATACACCGGAGTTAGTGAACGAAGCTCCTTACGATGGTGGTTGGATGGTGAAAATCCGTATAAGTGATCCAAGCGAATTGGAGGGGCTCATGTCTGCAAGTGAATACCAAGCAACGATCGAGGCAGAAGAAAATGAGTAAAACCCTTCAATGCCTCAATTTCACAGATACTTTTGCTGACCGCCATATCGGTCCTCGGTCGGAAGATGTCGAGTTGATGCTAGAAAAAATTGGGTATATGTCGCTCGATGAATTGATCGGAGACGTCGTTCCAGCGAGCATCCGGCACAGTCAGTCGCTAAATCTCGGTAAGCCCCGGACAGAGTCCGAAATGCTTGCAGACTTGAGGCAGATTGCATCTCAGAATCAGATTGTTCGTTCATTTATCGGAATGGGTTATTACGGCTGCATCACGCCGCCTGTTATTCAGAGAAACATTCTTGAGAACCCTGGATGGTATACTGCATATACCCCGTATCAGGCGGAGATTGCGCAAGGGCGGCTTGAAGCGCTGTTGAATTTTCAAACAATGATTATTGATCTGACCGGGCTGCCGATTGCCAATGCCTCATTGCTCGACGAAAGCACGGCGGCGGCTGAAGCGATGGGCATGTGCCTTGCCCTAAGTAAGCGTGGTGCTAGCAAGACTTTTTTTGTCTCGGAAACGTGTCATCCCCAGACAATCGGAGTCTTGAAAACCCGTGCAGAACCACTGGAGATTGAGTTATTGATTGGTGACCATCGCACTGCTGTGTTTGACACACCTCTTTTGGGTGCCCTTGTCCAATATCCGGCGAGTGATGGTGCTGTTTATGACTATAACGATTTCGCTGAAAAGGTTCACAATGCCGGGGGATTATTAGCGGTCGCCGCTGATCTTTTGAGCCTGACACTTTTGAAGCCACCCGGCGAATTTGATGCTGATATTGCGGTTGGATCTACCCAACGGTTTGGGGTGCCAGTGGGATATGGTGGTCCCCACGCCGCTTTCCTTTCAACGCGAGAGAAATTTAAGCGTAAGATGCCGGGCAGAATTGCGGGACTTTCGCAGGATATAGAAGGGCAGCCCGCAATTCGCCTCGCACTCCAGACGCGAGAACAGCATATTCGCAGAGAACAAGCAACGAGTAACATCTGTACAGCACAGGTGCTCTTGGCGGTAATGGCGAGCATGTATGCAGTTTATCACGGCCCTAAAGGGCTTCGCCAAATTGCAGAACGCGTACATCTGCTCACAGGTGTCCTCCGTGAAGGATTGAAGCGAATGGGGTATGTGATTGATGATAACTGCTACTTTGATACATTCAGCATCGATCTAGATTTACTCAAGGAATCGAGTTACATCCGTGATAATGGGGCTAATCAACAGTCAGCGAAGCCGCCTACTTCCGATGATCTCTTGGCTATTGCCTACACACATAGGATTAACTTCAGGATTTTCAACCCCTCCCGCGTCGGGATCTCACTTGATGAGGCGACCTCCATTCAGGATATCCAAGATCTCCTTGATATTTTTGCGTTAGGGCAACCTCTTCCTTTCAAAATCGAAGATCTAATCCTTCAGGTTCAATCGGCAATTTCTGAGCCGTTACAACGAAAGAGCTCTTATCTCACCCATCCTGTCTTCAACACCTACCACTCCGAGACGGAGATGCTGCGATACATCCACAAGCTCGAAGAAAAAGACCTATCCCTGACCACATCGATGATTCCGCTCGGATCTTGCACGATGAAGTTAAACGCCACCGCCGAAATGCTAGCTGTCACTTGGCACGAATTCAGTCAGCCCCATCCGTTTGCACCCCTTGAGCAGACACAGGGATACCAAATTCTTTTTGAGCAACTCGAAACATGGTTGTCGGAATTGACAGGATTTCCAGGCATCTCTTTACAACCCAATGCCGGATCGCAGGGGGAGTATGCAGGACTTCTGGTCATCCGGAAATACCATCGGTCCTGTGGTGAAAAGCATCGGGATGTTTGCCTAATTCCACGCTCTGCTCACGGTACGAATCCTGCTAGCGCGGTGATGGTGGGTATGCGAGTGGTGGTGGTCGACTGCGATGATGAAGGGAATGTTGACCTCCTAGACCTTCGGACAAAGGCAGAACAGCACAGTCAAGAACTTGCAGCAGCAATGATTACCTATCCTTCGACACACGGGGTGTTTGAGGAAAAGATTCAGGAAATTTGCGAAATCGTTCATCAGCACGGCGGACAGGTCTACATAGATGGCGCGAATATGAACGCAATGGTCGGATTATGCCGTCCGGGGGATTTTGGTCCAGATGTATGCCATCTAAACCTACATAAAACCTTCTGCATTCCACATGGTGGCGGCGGCCCTGGAATGGGACCCATTGGTGTTAAAACACACCTTGTTCCCTTTCTTCCGACCCACCCAGTCGTGCCGGTCGGTAGGAAAGATGGAATTGATCCAGTTTCAGCAGCACCTTGGGGCAGTCCGAGCATCCTCCCAATTTCTTGGGCATACATCGCAATGATGGGAGCAGAGGGACTCAAGCGCGCAACTGAAACCGCAATTTTGAATGCGAATTACATTGCCAAGTGCTTAGAACCCTACTATTCGGTCCTGTATAAAGGGAACAACGGACTCGTCGCGCACGAGTGTATCATTGACCTCCGTGATTTTAAGAAAACTGCTGGCATCGGGGTGGGTGATGTTGCTAAACGCTTGATGGACTACGGCTTCCACGCACCTACTGTATCGTTTCCGGTTGCAGAAACAATGATGATTGAGCCGACCGAAAGCGAATCGAAGGTGGAGCTAGATCGCTTCTGCGAGGCGATGATCTCTATCCGGAAAGAAATTACCGAAATTGAGAGCGGTCAAGCCGATGATTTAGATAATGTCCTCAAAAATGCGCCACATACCGCAGCCCAAGTTGCACAGAACGAGTGGGTTCACGAGTATTCCCGAGAAAAAGCAGCGTTTCCTGCACCGTGGACACGCGAGCGGAAATATTGGCCCCCCGTTGCACGGATTAATGAAGTTCAGGGAGACCGAAATCTTATTTGTGCTTGCCCACCGATTGACTCTTATTAGTTTCAAAGTCACACAGTTGATATGTTTTAGTTACTGATATTATGCGTTGTGCATTGTGCAGAGCGACGCGATTTTTGTAAGCAAAGTACGTAAATCCTATAATTCTAATACCCATCACGTTTCACGTAAGTAAATAAATCAATGAAAGCGATTATTATTGGCGCAGGAGAGGTTGGACTTCATACAGCAAAACTTTTGGTGGAAGACAATAACGATGTCATCCTCATTGATCAATCGAAAGAAGCTTGTCAACGTATTCAGGAGCAGTTGGATCTAATAACCCTTGAAGGATCAGGGGCTTCACCCGCTTTATTAGTAGAAGCCGGAATTAAAGAAGCAGAACTCCTGATGGCAGTAACAAACTCCGATGAGATCAACATGCTAGCGTGTGTGATTGCCGCTCGACACGGTGTTAAAACAAAGGTCGTACGTGTATCCAATCCCGACTACTTCGCCAACGAAACAGATTTATCCCCAAAAGATATTGGGATTGATTTGTTGATTAATCCCGAACAACTTTGTGCAGAAGAATTCTATCGTCTGCTGAATATTCCCCAAGCCCGTGAAATCGTCGAATTTGAAGACGGCAAGGTACAATTAATTGCATTCCAAGTGATGCCGACCAACCCGCTTCGAGGCACACCCCTTACCCGTCTAGCGGATCACGGTATCTCCTCCGACTTGCGTGTTACAGCAATTAAGCGTAAGGATGGCACGACGATCGTGCCCAAAGGTCGGGATTTCATTGTCGAAGGGGATGAAGTCTTTGTCATCGGCAGCCGTGAATCAACATCGCAGCTGCTTGAGCTGTCGGGAGTTTCATTAAATCAAAAAATCCATCGTGTCATTATCGTCGGTGCACAACGGATTGGGATATCCCTTGCACAAGCTCTTGAGAAAAACGGTACTCAGGTGAAATTAATTGAAGCCGATCGGGAGAGGGCTGAAGCCGCATCAATAATTCTGAGAAAAACAACCGTTTTACACGGCGACTACCTTAATCCTGGCTTCTTGGAAGAGGCTGGAGTTGATGGGGTAGACGGATTCGTGTCTGTAACAGGTGACGATGAAAATGACGTGATGGCTTGCGTAACCGCCAAGCAGCATGGGGCTGCGCGCGTCCTTGCCCTAGTTCAAAAACCGCGTTACCTGCCAATTCTGGAAAGTATTCCAACACTTGATGCCGTCGTGAGCCGTCATCTGACAGTAGTCAGCAACATTCTCCGTCTTGTCCGCCGGGGGCAAATTGTCTCAGCAGCATCACTGAGTGAGATTGATGCCGAAGTAATAGAGCTTGTTGCCGGACCAAAGTCGCAAATCACCTACAACGAGATTCAAAACTTGGGTGGAATGCTGCCCGAAGACGCATTGATAGGTGCTATTGTGCGGCAAGATCGGGTCCTTATCCCGACCGGACAAAGCGTCATTCAAGCCGGAGATCGCGTGATAATCTTCACCATGCCCGATTCTATTCCTGTCGTTGAAAAACTTTTTGTGGAACCAAAGATGAAGCGTTTCCTTGGTCGGAAAAGAAAATGAACCCCTCATGATGCCGTGAATTTAAGACTAGTTCTGTATACACTCGGTAATTTGTTGATTTGCCTTTCTGCGGCAATGTTGTGTCCGTCGCTGATTGCCTTTTACCGTAAAACGGCGGATGGCGGATCTGACCTGCAAGCGTTTATTCTCTCTTTTTGCTTCACGTTTATTGTCGGATTGATACTCCGTCTGACCGCCAAATCGAACCAAGGACTTGGAAACAAAGAAGGATTCGCGGTTGTCTCGTTGGGTTGGACAGTTATGGCGCTGTTTGGATCGCTTCCCTATCTTTTCGACCGTGTATTTGCGGAAGCCGGGAGAAATTGGCTCGTTGAGTTTTCGTTCTGCTATTTTGAATCCATGTCCGGCTTCTCGACGACGGGGGCAACCGTTCTCTCTGAAATCGAGCATCTGACCTATGCTATCCTGTTCTGGAGAAGCCTAACCCATTGGCTCGGTGGCATGGGTATTGTTGTGCTCGCCGTGGCAATCTTACCGATGTTGGGGGTTGGCGGGATGCAGCTTTATCGTGCGGAGGTGCCTGGTCCCCAAAAAAACCGCCTAACACCACGCATCACACAGACTGCCAAGCTGCTCTGGGGTGTGTATGTCCTTATCTCGGCCGTCGAAATGCTGCTGCTCTGGCTCGGTGGGATGACATGGTTCGATGCCCTTTGCCATACCTTCGGGACGATGGCAACCGGCGGTTTTTCCACCCAAAATTTGAGTATCGGTCAATATAACAGTGTCTATTTCGATGTGGTTATTATCATCTTTATGTTCCTTGCCGGGACGAACTTTTCTCTACACTACCGTGCCCTACGCGGCGATTTCAAAAGCTACGGTAGAGATCCTGAGTTCCGTTTCTACGCCTTGATGTTGTTCTTGTGTATCAGTCTAATTGTCTGGAACACAATGACCGCAAGGGTCGGTGAGCAGGTCGTTTTTGACTCATTTGGAACAGCTTTACGTTACGCCGCCTTTCAGGTCGTATCAATTATCACAACGACTGGTTACGGGACTTTCGACTTTGAGCAGTGGCCCGCCTTATCACAGTTTATTTTGCTCATCTTGATGTTTTTCGGCGGATGTGCAGGATCAACAGGGGGCGGGATGAAACATGTCCGCCTTCTGCTACTGATTAAACAAGGGTATGTCGAAATTAAGCGATTGATACTGCTACATGCGGTGCTTCCTGTTAAGCTTGGTGACCGGGTTGTCCCGCAAGAGGTTATGACAAACATTCTCGGCTTTTTCTTCCTTTTCATCGGTATCTTCGCGATGGTTACCTGCATCATGGCGGCACTAGGGTTAGATCTAATCAGTGCTGCTGCCGCCACTATCGCAACAATGGGGAATATAGGTCCCGGACTTGGGTCCGTTGGTCCCATTGACAATTACACACATGTTCCTACACTCGGCAAGTTTATTCTCTGTTTTTGCATGTTGTTGGGACGCCTTGAGCTATATACAGTCTTGGTTTTATTCGCTCCAGAGTTGTGGCGAAAATAAACGCTACGGTGGAAAAAGCGATGATTGATCCGGTCTACTTTAACGTTCTGCGCCAGATCCATGCACGGTTATGCAACACAGATGTGAATTGGGTCGTCACAGGGAGTCTCGGTTTTGCACTTCAAGGTGTCCCCGTCCAACCCAATGATATTGACATCCAAACCGACAAAGCGGGTGCTTATGAAATTGAAAGCCTGTTTTCAGATATGGTGATTAGGAAGGTCAAATTTTCTGATACAGAGCGGATTAGATCACACTTTGGTGCACTGAAAATTGATGGCATCGAGGTGGAGATCATGGGGGACATTCAGAAACGGGATGTGGATGGCGTCTGGGAAGATATTGTAGACTTAGTACATTATAAGCGAATGGTAGAGATTGCGGGATTGATTATACCTGTTCTATCTTTAGAATACGAGTATCAAGCCTATTTAAAATTCGGAAGAATTGAGAGAGCGAAAATGTTAAGGAAATGGCTGGATGATAGATAAAATTACAACTATCTCATTTGACGCAGACGATACATTGTGGGATTTTGAAGGGGTAATGCATCACGCACTAGGGTGTGCGTTGACTGAACTCCGCCGCCTTGTTCCTTCCGTTCCCGATTCCCTCTCCATTCACACGCTGATTGCCATTCGGAATCAAGTTGCGGAAGAACAAAAAGACAACGGGTTGACCCTCGAAGCGTTCAAGCGAACACTTCAGTTTATCGAAATGCCTAACGATGACCTCGCCGCTTACCTCAACGCACTGTATCTGAAACATCGATTTGAGGATATTCAGTTTTTCGACGATGTGCTCCCTGTCCTGAATGCGCTGCAAGGGCATTATATTATGGGCGTTTTGTCCAATGGTAATACCTATCCAGAGCGTTGTGGGTTGGCAGGTTACTTCCAATTCGTGGTGCTCGCTCAAGACTACGGCATCCGAAAACCCGATCCGCGGCTTTTTGAGATTGCTATCGGGCGTGCAGGGTGCACGAAACGTCAGTTGCTACATATAGGTGACTCTTTCCAAAACGATATCATCGGTGCGAAACGGGCTGGCGTGAGGTCTGTTTGGCTGAATCGTCAGCGCGAAGATAATGAAACGGGACAGCAACCCGATTTTGAAATATCATCTCTAAGAGAACTGACAGAAATCTTTGAGAATTTCGTGTAATTGCCGAGCGAGTTTGCATGGTCGCTTCCGCAGGTATGATATTTCATGTTTCGACTTTTGAGATCAAACTTCTCTATAGCCTAAATCATCATAAGGAGGATAAACATGCCGCAGCTTTTCGGACATCAATACACTAAACAGCAACTCTTGGAATTGGTTGGGGATATGACCCAACTGGCAGGGGCTCGTCGAGCAGAATTGGTCGAAGGCAACGAACGGGGATCTGATTTGGTTGAGGTTTTCAACGCCTCCGGACTCTGCTTTTCGATTCTGCCGGGTCGTTCCCTTGATATCGCGTCCGCCCACTATAAGGGGATGTCCCTGGGTTTTCGTGGCAACACCGGTGATGTGGGTCCTGCCTTTTACGAGCCCCAAGGCTATGGGTGGATGCGCGGCTTTTTTGGCGGATTGGTGACCAGTTGTGGTATGACCTTCACTGGCCATCCTGAAGTGGATCCCGAAGAGGAAAACGAGGAACTCGGACTTCACGGTCGTCTTTCTTTTATTCCAGCCAAGGGTGTTGTCGCTGATTGTGGATGGGAAGGAGAGGATTACGTGGTACGTATCCGCGGAAAGATGCGTGAGGCAGTGGTCTTTGGCACTAATCTCGAACTGACCCGAGAAATCTCTACTGTGCTAGGCGAAAAATGTCTGCGGATTTATGACCGCATCGAGAATCTCAGTGTGGATCGCTCACCGTTGATGTTTGTCTACCACACGAACCCCGGATTTCCAATCTTGGATGCCGGCAGCCGCGTACTAATCAACAGCGAGAAAAGCACGGAATGGTTGGAGGATCGGGAGGTCAGCCCTGAAGACTACACTGTGGCGCTTGGACCGCAGCAGGAAGCACACGACGATGTATACGTGCACCGCCCCATCGCAGACGAGGAAGGCAACGTACATGTAGGGCTTATCAACGACAATCTACAACTCGGGCTTTACTGGAAATTTCCTATTGAAGAGATGCCTATCGTCAACCATTGGCAACACTTCCACAGGGGCACTTATGTAACCGGCATCGAACCCGGCAATGTCAGTATGCTAGGACGCGCATGGAATCGCAAGCACGGGTATTTGCAATATATCCAGCCCGGTGAAATTCGAGAGTTTCATCTAGAAATCGGTCTTCTAGAGGGAGAAGATGAAATTCGTGCACTGGAGAACCTAATCCGTGGGGAATAGCCCGATTCTTAACCTGTTGAAAATTATCGAAACAGGTGTTCACATTCCCGACACTTCCATTTTCTCTTAAAAAATGGAAGGGGAACACTTAAAAGTGCCCAAGAAGCAAATACCAAACGGCGTGAGAATTTCTCGTAATACACATTTTCTGAACCACATTGCGGACAACTAATCTCGCTATTATCGTCATTTCCCTGATCCGTCTCAGAATCCGCTGGGGTCGACTCACCCCCAGTCAGATCGGGATTCAAAACAACTTGGAGGATTTCGCTCGCTCGCTCGATATCTGCTGCCTTTACCCGCACCCCAACACCACCAATGGCGTTTGACCAGAGCCAATTCATAGTAACGGTATGCTCATTGGTCAGAAAACATTCAATTCCTTCTGATTCCAAACACGCTACAACCGGATCTGCCTCGGTGGGGTGACTATACTTAGCGACTGTTATCAGTTCCTCTCCGCCGGTATCGGGGTTCACAGTAACTGGCATTTTTCAACTCCTTTATCGAGAACGCAAAGATCGTTCCGCGGTTAAGCCACTTTTGTCACATAAACGTAGTAAGCACCGATCGAATCCCCCGCATCATCAGTCAAAAATGTTCGTAGCTGCATCTCACCGGCAGTCAGACGAAACGTAAATGTAACGCCTTTTGCGTCCGGGTCGATTGACTGTGTTGCTTCCCGATCTCCGACACATAAACGGGCGGTTTTCAGGTTGAGGGCTTTCCCGCCGTGATACAAATCAATGATTTCACCGGGAATCCCTGCGGTAAGCGGCTTATCTTCCTCCTTGGGCCACCGTTGCAGCTCAAAGGCATACTCCCCAGCCTCGGCGATTTCGATCGCCCAATATCCGTTGCACACAAGCCCCTGACGAACTTGTCCTTGGTTCCAGGCATGTTGTTCACCATGCCAATCGTGACTTGTCAAGACGGACACTTTTTCGTCCTTCGTGCCCAACACAATCGGAGGGTCTTCACCAAAACGCGGCGATACTAGTTCCCACCACGCTTCGTAATGCCCCCGCAATTCCTCGGCAACCTCCGGATGTTCAGCGGCGATATCGTTGCGTTGTTCTGGATCTGTCTCTACATCATAGAGCTCAACGCCATTAATCAGACGCCAGCGTTGCGTCATAGTCGCACTCTGTTTCCACTTGATCGGGTGTTCAACACGCTGAGAGTCCGTCACGATAACGCGTTCGGGGGTCGTCTCCGTTTCTTCCCTGAGAAGTGGCGCGAGACTCATGCCATGAAAACTACCCGCTCCGAAACCAACCTGCGAAACCTCTAGCTGACAGAGATCAATCAACGTTGGAAGTAGATCGATATTTGCAGTCAGTTGGTCAATATCCTTGCCTTCTGTGAATCCACCGTTGGGCCAATACATAAACAGCGGTACACGGTGCCCCCCTTCATATTCCGAACCCTTCTTCCCGCGCCTTCCAGCATTGAAGCCTTCTCTAACGAATTGATTCTGGTCGAGTGTGCAACCTTCGGCGGAACCGTTGTCGGTCATAAAAATAAGAATCGTGTTGTCTTCAATCCCAAGCTCCCGGAGATGATTCCTGAGTCGCGCCAGATTCTCGTCGATATTGACAATCATACCGTAGAAGTTTGACCTTGCATCGGGAACGCGTCCACGATACGGTTCACTATAGGCGTTCGGGACGCGGTAGGGACCGTGTGGAGCATTGGTTGGCAGATAGCAGAAGAACGGACGCTCTCTGTTTGTTTCGATAAACTTCATCGCCTCATCGAACCAGACATCGGTGCAATAGCCATCGAACGATTCTTTGACTCCATTGCGGGCATAGGTGTCGTCGAAGTAGTCATTTCCCCAGTGGTCGGGTGTTTGGCTAATCCCACCGCCACCGTGATAGAGCGCTTCTTCAAACCCACGGTCATGCGGTCTATAGGGATAATTGTCCCCTAGGTGCCACTTGCCGAACATGCCTGTTTTGTAACCGTTTGCCCGAAAAATATCCGCCATCGTGCGTTCATCGTTGCGGAGGAGCGAGCGACCGCCGATGGTGTGCCACACGCCGGTGCAGTTACAGTAACGTCCGGTCATAATGCCCGCTCGCGTTGGGGCACACGTGGGACCAACATGCAGATTGGTCAAACGAAGGCTTTCGCTATGCAAACTGTCCAGATTCGGCGTCTCGATTATCGGGTTCCCATGACAACTGAAATCCCCGTAGCCTTGGTCATCAGTGATGACAAAGACGAGATTCGGCTTTTGCTCAATAGAATCACTAGATATTGACATCATTATTTTCCTCATTCAGAGGGACGAGTCGCAGGCTTGAATCGCAGCGATCACAGCTTTCGCAACGGTAATCCGCCTCGACGGTTTCTCCGAAATACTCTTGTACCAATCGCCCACGACATCCTTCTGCGAGCGCGTAGAAAACGATCTGATCAATCTGACGGTGTTTTCTGCGAAGGTAGTCCTCGAACCCCATCTGATCCGCGGACATCGAGGCGAACAGATCGCTGTCTTCAAGCAACTCAATCAATACCAGATCCTCCGCACCCCAATACCTCAAATATCCTTCGCCCTGCAAGTCAATTAGCTGCTCCATGAATCGGTCGGGACGTAGATCCAGTTCTCGACAAAAATCTAGGACCTGTAATTCCGATCGGGAGCGCAAGTGGCTTAGTAGGATCTGTTGTGATTCGTCAACAATCTCTGCGTTCTCGTTAGGCTTGGGCTGCCGCGTTCTCACCGACAGTTTTGAAGGTACATTATACAATCTCCGTAGGTAACCGAGTTTCTCCAAGTGGCTAATCCCAACTCGAATTTTCCATTCGTTGAAATTGCTCGATTCTAAATCTTCCGCTGCAAACATCCGGAAGTTACCAACTGAGGGGAAGGTTTCGATGAGTTTCAGGAGTTTGAGGAGATCCGGTTTATTCGGCGCACTCTCCTTGATGAACCACTCATGCAACTTTCGATCGTCCGAGCAATAAAACAGGACACAGTGAGCAATTTCACTATCACGGCCGGCGCGCCCGGCTTCTTGATAGTACTGTTCCAGTGTCCCCGTTATTGTCCAATGAATGATATATCGGATGTTGGATTTGTCAATTCCCATCCCGAACGCATTGGTCGCAACAACCAAATCGAGTCCATCAGGTCCATCGTCGAAGAACCGATCTTGCACCCGTTTGCGCTCAAGATTTTCGCGCCCGGCATGATAAAAATCAACGCGGTGCCCACGCTTCTTTAGGTACAACGCAATCTCCTCAGTCTCCCGCCGGCGTCCAGCATACACAATCCCCTTGCCCGTTAGCTGCTGCAAGTGTGCCTCGAGAAGTGGATATTTCTCGGCATCCGTCGAAGCTTCGCAAACACTAAATTTCAGGTTGCTACGTTCAATACCGCGGATGAAAGTCTGGGGTGGTTGAATTTTTAACTGCGCCAGGATGTCTTCGCGCACATCAAGGGTTGCCGTCGCTGTGAACAGGGCGATTGACCGTAGACGCGGATGTAACTCACGGATGGCATCGCGAAGCGCGAGGTAGTCAGGGCGAAAATCATGTCCCCACTGGGAGATACAGTGCGCTTCGTCAATCACAAACAGGGAGATCTGGTGTGAACCGAGTAGGTTCAGAAACCGGCGACTGCGAAAACGTTCTGGAGCGATATAGAGCAGTTTGATGTCGCCACGTTGTAAACGTTCCAATTCCACACGGTACTCTTCCCAACTCAGACTGCTGTTGAGCAGTGCCACTGAATAAATCCTTTGCTCACCTAATGCATCGACTTGGTCTTTCATTAAAGAAATCAACGGTGAAACGATCACAGTCACCCCCGGTAGCATCAACGCCGGCAACTGATAGCAGAGCGATTTCCCGTAGCCGGTTGGGAACAACGCAAGAATATTTTCTCCATTCAGAATCTTTTCTACAACCTCACGCTGTCCATCGCGGAAGACAGCGTAACCAAAATACTTTTGGAGTGCTGCGAGTAATTCATCTGTGACTTCATCTTGGGTATCCTCCGTTGAAACTGGAGGGGCTTCGCCCGGTGTATTAAGAAGTTTGTCTACATTTTGAAGGAGTGCTTGTAAATCTTTCATAGAAAAGAGGTATCTTCCAATCGGCTTTCAACGGAGGTACCTGTCACTCTCTTACGTGCAGCTGCCTGAGTAATATTGGTTGTCTCGATTTGTCTTGGCAGGGATTAGTTTCTTATCATAACGATGAATTTGGGAGGAGTGTTCACAAAACTTGGTTAAGGATTCAGTGCCCATTCCATCTTTTCATTTTTCAAGTACGGAACTAGAAGCGTCTGAAGACGTTTATGGGCATGGTGGAGATGCGCTTTGATTGTACCTTCGGATCGATCCAATTGTGCGGCAATCTCCTTCAATTGAAGTCCATCGTGATATCGAAGGTTAAAGACACGCTGTTGTTTGGGTGGAAGTTGCTCTACCGCCTTGCCGATGATGTGCCCAAGTTCTTTAGCCTCTACCTGATCGGGCGGCAATGGACTTACATCGTTAAATACCACCTCATCGTTACCCCCTGTGGTTAAATCCTCAAACGATAAAGTCTGCCCCCGTTTCTGTTGGCGGATGAAGTCAATGCACAGATTGATGGCAATCCGGTAAAGCCAACTATAGAATGCCGATTGCCGTTTAAAACGAGGCAAGGCTCGAAAGGCTTTGATGAAAATCTCTTGAGAAAGATCTCTCGCAGTTTCAGAGTTAGAAACGTATTTATAAACCAAGTTATAGATCTTCCCCTGATATTTGATAACTAGCTCATTAAAAACGTCCTTTTCACCGTTCTGAAATCGTTCAACAAGTTCTTTTTCGTCAGTCGGTGGAAGCATGGATGTTGAGGGCGCGGATAAAGTATTAAATTGAATCATGTAGCAATCTCCTTTGGGATAGGGAACGGGCAATGCGTACAGAGACGCAGTAACCGATGCCAATCTTTTTACTACACACTAACTGACATCAAATTGTTCCAATTTCCTGAATTTCTATAGTCTGTGCTTTCGACTTGACAGCTGGCTTAAATCTCGGCTATAGTAATGGATCGGTCTGCCAATTCAGCGACGGCTCAAAATAGTAAGACAATCAATCCAGTTTTGCTTTGAACTGAAGGTGCAAGTATATTGCCGCTAATGCCTTCAAGCTCGGCTCATGTTAAGAAATCATACAACAGAAACCGTACTTTCTTTTTCTATGAGCCTTAATTCTTATGCGTCGATGTAGTATTCAAAACAAAATTGTTCTTCCATTCATTCTACTCTTCGCGGTGGTGGTGCTCATAGTACCGGTCATCACGATCGCGCTTTTTGATCAGAAATACGATGAACAGAATAGCTTGGAAACCCAGAAGTGGGTTCAAGCGATTGTGGACACCGGCTATATTCACCAGCCTGAGAAAGTTAAAGAAGCGTACGGTGCAGAAGTAACGGTTGTGAGCAGCGATAACACCGTAAATTACACTACCCTTCCTGGGGATTGGGCGAGCTTTGCTGATGAGATGAAGCTGCACGAAATCCGCAAACGCATCAAGGAATCAAGCGGTAACTTAGTTTCACAAAATGTGGTGATTGATGGGAGACACTATAAAGTCATCTATTACTTGCAGGAGTACGATCGGTTGTACTGCCTGATGCGTCCTATGGATAAAATTGCTGATGCGAAACGAGATGTAACTTTGTTGATGTTGGGAATCGCTGCGGTTGTTATCCTATTAGTTGGAGTCATCAGCCATCTTATTGGGCGGAATCTTGCCAATCCAATCAAGGATTTGGTGCAATTCACGCGGAAGGTCGCGGGGGGTGACTTGAACGAGCAGTGCGAGGTAAAAACGCACGACGAAATTGGTGACCTCACTGTTGCGTTTAATCAAATGACACGGGACCTGCGAAATTCGCGGAATGAACTGATAAGTGCTGAACGCCTCGCCACAGCCGGAAAAATGGCAGCGTCGTTTGCCCATGAGATCCGAAATCCCCTCTCATCGATGCAGATGCTAGCGCAAATGCTAATGCGAACGGAAGATCTCTCCGAAGCGAGGCGAAAGCAGTCGATGCAATATATCCTTGAAGAAATTGAACGGATCGATGTTATTGTCAAAGGGTTCATGGATTTCGCCCGCCCTGCCTCCCTTAGATCTGCTCCCCACGATCTGAGTCAAGTTTTACAGGAGGTACTGGACCTAATGGACGCTAACCTAAACCATCATCAGATTTCGCTGATCAAAAAATTTACCCCTAATCTCCCACCGATTTCGTTGGATCTCGATAAGTTGAAACAGGCGTTTATGAATATCGTATTAAATGCAATGGAGGCGATGCCGGAGGGTGGTACATTAGAAATCCTAACCATGAGGCAAATTGCCTCTACAAATAAAACGAACGAGGTGAGGGAATTTGCTTCAGGGGATTCAGACAAAGTCCGTATTGACGTCGTAGATACGGGAATTGGCATCCCACAGGAAGATTTAAATCGACTTTTTGAACCTTTCTTCACAACAAAATCACAGGGAACTGGACTTGGGCTGGCAAATGCCAAACGCGTTCTTGAACAACACGGTGGGGATATACAAAGTAAAAGCGCTGTTGGGCAGGGAACAACGATGTCGCTTTGGCTACCGCTACCAAGTAATCCCTCACCTTCAGATTCTAAAAACATAGGAGAATAATATGACAGAACAAAAGGCAACGAATATCACATGGCACGAAGCGAACGTGACCCAGACAGACAGAGAAAAACTTCTCAATCAGAAAGGGTGTGTCATCTGGTTCACAGGGCTGTCAGGTTCCGGCAAGTCCACACTTGCCCTTGAAGTGGAAAACGCATTATACCAGCGTGAGCGTCTCACCTATGTCCTTGATGGTGATAACATCCGACACGGTTTGAATAAGAATCTCGGCTTTTCTCCTGAAGATCGGGAGGAAAACATCCGCCGCATTGGAGAGGTCGCCAAGCTGTTTGCCGATGCCGGTGTTATCGCGATGACAGCTTTCATTTCACCTTACCGTGCGGACCGAGACAATGCGCGGGATCTGCTTGACGAGGGGCGCTTTGTAGAGATCTTCGTCGATTGCCCGTTAGAGGTGTGCGAAGCACGAGATACAAAGGGGTTATATAAAAAGGCGCGGGCAGGCGAGATTAAAGAGTTCACGGGAATTAGTGCGCCTTACGAAGTGCCACCCCATCCGGAACTGATTGTGAATACAGGCAGCCAGACGCTGGAAGAGTGCACTGAGCGTGTCGTTGCCCTCCTCGAAAGCAAAGGGCTCATTCCTGCATCACAATGAGCTCATAAGAACATTCGTTGGGTTTCAAAATCCCATCAAGCCACAGCATCGGCGGCAAACAGGCATCGGACCGTCGGTGCTGATAGAATTGCGGAATTTGCGAGCGGCAGCGTTATTCCACATATCCTCGACAGAATCCGTTTTGATATTACCGATGATGTAGTCATGATAATCACGGCAGAGGCTAACGTCGCCGTTGCTGTCAATTTCCATCGTCATGTAAATGCTGACACACTGATTGTAACCGAAAGTCTCCGTGTGGTCGGTGTAGTATCGCTGGATCTCCTCTTTCGTGTTGAGTTTCGGCATCATCATCGGTGGGCACCGCTGCGTCTCGTTCGAGAGGTTCTCCATCTCCTCGAACTTATCGAGGATGGTACCGTGATCAAAATCTTTCCACGTCCCGATCCAGCCGTAGTGGGTTTGGGGCTTGAAACCGAAACGGTCCTCAAAATCTTCGGTGTGTGCCTGCGCGGAATGCGCGTCGATCCACCATGTCAGGTAGAAAATCTGTGCATCTGCATATTGGCTCGTGAATTTGTAGAGATCAACAACATCGTCGATATTGTACATCGTGATGCAACTGAGCGGGACGATATATGGAAACGCAACGTTCCGAAGCTTCTTTTCTTCGCTTAGTGTCTCAAGTGCCGCTTTTACATCTTTGAAGTTATCATAATTCTCCGTGACCCCGGGACGCTGATTGTTGTGAATCTCCTCAGTTGGCCCGTCAACGCTCAAATAAAGAATTTTGCATGTTTCGAGAATGTCGTCGGCGCGTCTGGCGAGCTGTGTCCCATTCGTCACGAGCGAAATTGGCATGTCCCTCTCTTTGATGTAATGCAGCAGCTCAAGCAAACCGGGGTAAAGCATCGGTTCGCCGCCCCAGATGTACCACATAGGCGACCATCCGGCATCAACAACCTGATCAACGAGTTGCTTGTAGATTTCAACCGGAACCTCCCGCTGCTTCAGAGATTTGAGAGATTCGCTAAGCAGATATCCGTTATCTCCCCACTGTCCGCAGGAGTGACAGCGTAGGTTGCACATATCCGTAATTCGTAAACTCACCAGTTGGACATCATCGCCTTTGCCGTGCTTGGCGCCAAATGGGTGTCTCCAATTAAAACTCTCCTTTGCCATCTGATATTTCATGAGCGCGTAGGAAGTTGCCCAATCATCTGACATCGCGGTTGCAAGTTCATTCACAAAAAAACGGGGTGAAACACGACTTCGAATTGCCATAACATTCCTCTCTGTTAAAGAACATAAAATGTAAATGCCTAAACTGATCTTCCTCCGTTTGATACCTTTGTTCTATCCTCTTCCGTAATCCGTCCTAAAACACGGCACTTGGTGGCTGAAAGGATTTCGTATCGAACACCACCCCATACAATCTTGTTTTGAAATAGTGCGTAAAGCGCATTCAGCCCCGCAAGAAACATGGTTATCGGCGTGACAAGCGAGGCGATTCGGAGGGTTTCACGTATTTTGGGCATATCTCTCAGCCAAGGGGGCAGGTTTCGCGTGAAAACACGATAACTTTGAATTTCGATAAATGGTACAAGGAGGACAAGGAGAAGCCTTTCGGAATAGAATATAAACGGGATTGAACCGAGCACGAGCAAAGCTTTCGGCAGAAATACCAGCAAAATGCTCCACCACTGCGCTTTAAGTCCCATCCGAAAGGTCATCACTATTTGACGGTTAGTAAACTCTATGACCTGTTTCCATGTCCGTCTCTCAGTGTGGGTAATCGCGATGCAATCCGGCACAAAATGAACCTTGCGTTTAAGGTCTCTCACCGCATGTGTCAAATTGTGATCTTCAATGGTTGCGTTGTCCCAACGTTGCAATACTTTACTTTTCTCGAAAGATTCACGACGGATTGCATTGGAGCCGCCCCAAACCATAGTCAATGGATGATCACCTTGGAAGGCGATCTGAAAGTTGATCCAAACGGCTTCAACAAGAGACGCCGTATTCAAGGTATGTGGGAAATAAAATCTCGCCCCTACTGTCGCACCGACCTGTTTGTCTTGGAGCGGTTGAACGAGCAGCGTCAACCAATCCCGCTCAATTGTCGCATCTGCATCAACAAAAGCGATGATCTCAACGTCATCTGGAAATGCCGCGATTGCCGTCATCAGATTCTGCACTTTCTGCGAGCGTGGCAGGGAGTTCTCCACAATGTTCGGTGCAAGTAGCGTATGCACATTGGGGTGCCCTTCGGTAATCTCAAGCAGATGCGGGTAGGACTCATCGTAGCCGGATTCCCCCTTTGCGTGCGTGACGAAAAACACCTCATACGCGCCCCCATAGTCCTGATCCAGCAGCCGCTTTGCATTTTCTGCTGTCTGATCGTCCCAACCATAATGTGGTGCGATGATAGCAGCTTTTGGGGTATAATCTGGCCTTTTAGTGTTTCGTTCCCGGCGTGCGTATCGGAATGAATTGATGATTAGCAGCACTTCTAAGATAAGGGTAAAATAGACTGCTCCAATAATATATGCGATCATAGGTAATATGTGATGGGATTTCGCAATGGTTGGTAATCTTAATGAAATCCCATCCTAACATACATGCACGGATTGAGTCAATACAAAAATAGTCAGGAGAATGTGTAAAGTTTGTGTCAGTGTAAGCGGGTGATGTGTTATCATATTATGTAACTGTTGAGATTATGTTACAAAGGAGTGTTTTATGGTAAATCAATACGATTTTCAAGAAGCTGGAAGACTGCCAGTGTCAAACGATAACGTGGCAATCGCCACACGAAGAATAGACGCTGGGGCAGAGATTAACTACAATGGTCATAGTTTCACTATATCTCATACAATTTTAGAAGGACACCGATTCGCAATTCAGGCGATTCCCGAAGGGGAAACGCTGTTGTCGTGGGGCTTACCTTTTGGAGTCGCAATCACAGATTTATCTCCCGGTGACTATGCCTGTAACCAGAAGATTCTTGACGCGCTTGCGATACGGGATATCGACTTTGGGCTACCGTCCCATCCAAACTTCAAAGATCAGATTGCTCCCTACATCCTTGACGAAGACACATTCCAGCCGGGGACGCAAGTCCCTCGATATGACCACGATAGGTCTTTCCTCGGCTATCGGCGAGACGGAGGTCGTGGCGTCGGAACACGAAATTATATCGTTATCATAGGGACAACCTCCCAAACTTCCGGCTATGCGAAAGCACTTGCGGCCCGATTTGAGGAGGTTGGGACAAATTACGAAAACATTGACGGAGTCGTCGCTGTAACGCACACCGAAGGCGGGGAAAGCACAACGCCTAATAACCTTGAGATGTTGCTTCGGACGCTCGCCGGCTTTACCATCCACCCCAACATCGGGGCTGTCCTAGCTGTTGATTACGGTTCGGAGGTGGTGACGAATCAGATGCTTCAGCGTTATATGACAGAAAATAATTATCCATTAGAGGCTGTACTACACCGCTTTCTGAGCATACAGGGCGGCTTTGATGCCAGTTTAGACGCAGGGGAGACAATCATCAAAGCGTGGTTAGAGCCGGTAAACGCAATGGAGCGTACCGATGAATCTCTCTCCAACCTGAAGATTGCGCTCCAGTGCGGTGGCTCAGACGCATTCTCCGGCGTATCGGGCAATCCTCTGGCAGCCTATGTTGCGAAAGAGGTTATTCGTTACGGCGGTGCCGCCAATCTCGCGGAGACCGATGAATTGATCGGTGCCGAGTCGTATGTGCTTCAGAACGCCAAAGATTTTGAGACTGCTCGCAAATTTCTATATACAATCGAGCGATTTAAGGAACGAGCCCATTGGCATGGTCATACCGCCGAAGCTAATCCCTCCGGCGGAAATAATTTTCGAGGATTATACAACATTGTCATTAAGTCAATCGGTGCCGCGATGAAACGCGATCCGGAGGTCTGTCTCGATCACGTAATTGATTACGGAGAACGGATGCTTGCACCCGGTTACTACTTTATGGACAGCCCCGGAAATGACCTTGAGAGCATCGCAGGACAGGTGGCTTCAGGCTCAAACATGATCTTCTTCGTCACCGGCAACGGATCGATTACGAACTTTCCCTTTGTACCGACAATCAAGATTGTCACCACCACCGGACGGTACGAAATGTTGAAGAACGACATGGATGTCAACGCCGGTGCTTACCAAGATGGCGCACCGATGGCGGAATTAGGGCAGCAGATGCTCGATCTCACCGTCAATATCGCCGCTAGGGAACGATCCGTCGGGGAAAAGGCGGGGCATTCGCAGGTGTCAATCTGGCGAAATTGGAAGCAGACAGGACCTGTCAATCCAGAAGCAGTGCTTTCAGCCGAAGTCCCAACCGGCAAGTCAATTCCAATCCAGCTTGATACGCCGCGATCTGAACACACTTTTAGTGCCATACAGACCGAAACCGGCTACCGCAGCGATCGAATCGGGTTGGTCTTACCCACAAGTCTCTGCTCCGGACAGATTGCCCAGATGATTGCTGACCGGCTTAATCAAAAAGAGCTCGGACGCGAACATGGCATCTCGCGCTATGTTGCGTTGGCACATACGGAAGGATGTGGTGTATCGGGTGGTGACTCCGAAGACATCTACAGACGTACGCTCATCGGACATCTGATACATCCAATCGTTGCCCTCGGTTTGCCCTTAGAACATGGATGTGAAAAGACCCATAACGATTATCTGCGCCACGCTCTCACCGAACAAGCTATCCCACTTGAGCGATACGGTTGGGCGAGTGTGCAGCTGGATGGTGGCATTGATGCCGTACTCCAAAAAGTGGAGAATTGGTTCAGGCAATCTGTTGCCTCAATGCCTCAGCCCGATTATGCCGATGTCGGCTTGGAACACCTTCGGATTGGATTGATGTCGAGTGGAAAAGTGACGGAAAGGGTGGCACAGAGTCTAGCCCATCTTACCCAAACTATTGCCGGTGCGGGTGGCACGGTCGTTGTCCCGGCAAATGCTACCTTCTTAACCTTGCCTGCCTATGTAGCGCAGCTCCTTGGCGATCAGACTCAAATCCCGTTAAGGAATACCCTATCTTACGGCCAATCTATCACCGAACCCGGATTTCACATTATGGAGACCCCCACTGATCACGTCGTAGAAACATTAACCGGATTGGGGGCAACTGGTGTGGATCTGATGTTCGCGCATGTTGTAGGTCATCCCCTGCAAGCTCACCGGATGATTCCGCTAATCCAAGCCACTACGGAGGAAACCACAGGGTCGATCTATGAAGCAGATCTCGATCTCCTACCCGCCGATGAGAATTGGACTCCGGAAGACTTTTCGGCACAAATGCTAGAAGTTATCTTGGATGTCGCCTCACGCCGCTACACACCCAAGCTGTATGGGAAGGGAAACACAGATTTCCAATTTACACGAGGATTGCTCGGTATCTCGATGTAAAAGTGAAATCCGTTTTTCAATGACAAATGTTGTTTTGAGACTTAGCACGTAGGTTGGGTTGAACGGCACCAATGAAAAATACCAAGCATTCCACTTGGATTTGGGGGTTCGATTCTGCTTGAAATCTCGCAAATAGAGTGAAACCCAACTCTTGATTATCACCGCGTCGGTTCGATTCCGTGTTGGGTTTCACTGTGCCTATCCTATAAGACCGTGCTGTTGAAAAACAGCACCTCTATTGTCCTTGATAAGGATTCCCTTTTAATCGTTCAACCCAACCTACACCACTTTTTGGGCTTGACCGGCATATATAGTCATGCTATCATTATCTTCGAGTTTGTAGATAGGGAGAGCAATCTGTCAACTTCTTCTCGCTTCCTCGGATTTGTCAATCCAATAGCAAATTAATCAAGGAGAAAACCGTGAAAATCGCAGATCTCAAAGTATTCCCAGTAGGTCAGTTCATATACGTTAAGATCATTACTGATGAAGGAATATATGGCATCGGAGAGGCCTCATTAAGCGGCAGGTCGTTGGCGGTTGTCGGGGCATTGGAACACCATATTAAACCGCTCCTGATTGGACAGGATGCCACCCGAATCGAGCATATATGGCAAGACATCTTCCGCGGAACGTTCTGGCGTGGTGGACCCGTGCTGCAATCTGCGCTCGCTGGGATCGACATTGCACTGTGGGATTTAGCCGGAAAGGCACTTGGCGTGCCGACCTACCGACTACTCGGTGGTGCCACGCGGGATAAGGTCTTGGTCTATCGGCATACCGGCGGAAGCACACCCGAACAACTCATTGAGCAAGCACAGCGACAGCTGGAAGAAGGTTGGAAAGTCTTACGGATTTCGCCCATTGATACCATTGAAGGCGGATTCGATCAAAAACGCGCAGTCATGCGCGGAGTTGAGCATTTTAGCGCGTTACGAAAGGCAATCGGTGATGAGGTTGAAGTCATCTTTGAGGTGCATACCCGCTTAACGCCAACCCGTGCCATTGAGTTGTGCAACGCGATTGAGGAGTATCACCCATTTTTCGTTGAAGATCCCATCCGTTCCGAGAATCCGGCGTCGTTTGCCACGCTACGCGAGCACACAAATGTCCCCATCGGAACCGGCGAACAACTCCCGACGAAATGGATGTTTCGAGAGTTGATTGAGCGGGAATTAATTGACTACATTCGGGTGGACATCTGTCACAGCGGCGGAATCACCGAAGGGAAGAAAATCGCGACGATGGCAGAAGTCCATTATCAGGAACTCGCCTGCCACTACACCTCAAGTCCCGTGAGTTCCGCGGCGATGCTGCATCTGAATATGTCAATTCCCAACTGCGCGGTGCAAGAGTACGCCCCATCGTCAGGTTGGATGAACGAAGTCATTCAACACGATCTGCGGACAGAGGATGGCTATCTCCTATCCCCCGACGCACCGGGTTTGGGAATCGATCTGAACGAAGAAGCCGCAGCTGCCCATCCGCCCACACCGGGTGAACCCCCACATTTGCGACGAGAGGATGGTTCTGTTCAGGATTGGTGATTACCCAAATTGCCAGTGGTTAACTATAAAGAGTATAACCGAGAGCCTGTTCTCTATCGAAGTAATCTTTGTAACATTTAGATTATATATGACAAGGTACTCATTGATACAACAGGAGACACAGTATGCCGTTTCCCCATCTTTTTTCTCCAATAAAGATTGATTCACTAGAACTAAAAAATCGGGTTGTTTTGGCGCCGCTTGATGTTGGGCTGCATGATCCGGAGGGGCAAGTCACCGACCGTTATATAGATTTTCTGGTTGAACGGGCAAAAGGTGAAATCGGCTTGATTATCACTGAATTCACTTCCGTGTGGCCCGAACAACGTGTAATTACCACAGCGGTTTGGGATGATAAATTCGTCCCAGGGCTTACGCGCATGGCAGAAGCGGTCAAGGATGCCGGATCCAAGATATTCATGCAGATCGCTGTACTCGGTGGAAAATCCTATGTTGAACCGTTTGCACCCTCGGCAATCGAAAGCGAGCTCTATACCGAAGTCCCCCGCGAAATGACCGTTGATGATATTAAACGGGTGATAGAAGCGTTCATCTTGGGAGCAGCGCGGGCGAAACGAGCAGGCTTTGACGGGGTGGAGTATCACTGTGCACATTCCTATCTCGGTGGACAGTTTATATCCCCTCACACAAATCAGCGGACCGATGCCTACGGTGGTGATTTTGAACGGCGTATGCGGTTTGGCACCGAAGTCGTTACGGGGATCAAACAGGTCTGCGGTGAAGATTTTCCAGTCGGTTTCAAGTTCAGTGCACACGAACATCTCCACGGCGGCGTGAATGACCGGTACGATGAAGAAATAAAAGATGACCTTCATCTACAAATCGCAAAGTACATGGAAGATCTCGGTGTTGCCTATCTGCATGTGGCAACCACTTCCGCGACGATTATGCAGGTCAAAGGATTCGTGGAATGTACTCATCCATCTGTGCCACCGCTCTATATCAAACCCAATACACTAGTTGATTTGGCAGAAGAGGTTAAGCAGAATGGTGCTAAAATCCCCGTCATTGCTACAGGTGGGATTACTGACCCCGTACATGCGGAGGAGATTATTTCGCAGGAACGCGCTGATATGGTTGCCCTTGGGCGCACGCTGATTGCTGATCCGCACTGGGCGAAGAAAGCATATGCAGGAGAGAATATTATTCCGTGTATTCGGTGTAATTTTTGCCACACGTTTGTGGTCATGGATCGCGGTGGGGTGCAGTGTACAACAAATCCCATCGTGGGCAGAGAAAAACTGATAACGTTCAACACAACAGATTCGCCCAAAAAGGTGGTTGTTGTCGGAGCGGGTCCCGGTGGTCTGGAGGCGGGCTTGCGTGCCAAGGGGATGGGACACGATGTTGTCGTATGCGAAAAACGGGATGTAATTGGTGGAGAGATGATTTCGGCATCGATCCCTGATTTTAAGTGGGATATTAAACGCCTGCTCCACTATTATACTACCGAAGTTCAGAAAGTGGGTTTGGAGGTCCGGACGGGGACGACTGTAACGCTGGAGACACTAAAAGCCGATGCCCCGGATGTAGTTATCCTTGCGACAGGCGGTGAGGCAATCATTCCGGATATCCCCGGAATTGATGGAGATAATGTTATCACCGCAATTGACGCTATAGTGCGCTGGGACGAACTGGAGGTCGGGGAGCGAGTCATGGTGCTCGGCGCAGGCTTGGTCGGATATGAGGTCGCGTGGTTTGCCGCACAGCAGGGACGCGCTGTCGTTCTAGTCTCACGCCGAAATGAGGAGGATGTAATCAAATTAAAGGAGCACGGGACCAACTTGGCCGCGCTTAGAAAAGGCGTTCGGGATTCAGGGACGAAGATACTGGCGAGCCGTGAACTTAAGCGGGTTGACAAGACGGGTGCTGTCCTTGCCACAAGCGATGGAACGGAGGAGTTCCATCCCATTGACAGCCTGATAATCAGTCGCGGTTATACACCACGAAAGGGGCTCAGGCAAGATATTGAAACCGCTGACCTACGATGCGAGGTTTACGAAGTGGGAGACTGTGTTGATGTCCGAAATTTCTTTGATGCAATTAATGAAGGAGCGCATGTTGTAAGGGAGAAACTTGGATAATTGATACCGCATCAGAGCGCATGTAGGAGCAACCCTTGTAGTTGCCCTCATTCTGGCGTAATAATAATGGAGGAATAACGATGTATTTGAGATTGGAGCGACCCCAAATTAAGAGAGAGGTTGCCGTCTGGCTTCTAGTAGTTGTTCTGGGGGGCGGGGGAATTGTTTTGGAAAGTGCCGCAGAACACGATTGGACAGAACAGATTGCTGCTTTCAAGCCAATGGTTGTGAATGTAGAGACCTCTTCGGAAGTCGTGTTTGAAGCAGAGGCGAAGGGGACCAGTTTCGCTACCGGCGTCATCGTTGATGCAGCACAAGGGATTATCGCAACCAATCGGCATATCACCGGCAGCAGCCCGTCTTATGTCAAGATTAACTTCTATGACGGCAGCTTTACAGAAGCACAGGTGCTTTATTATGATCCAACGCACGACTTCGGCTTTTATAAAATCGATCCCAAGGAAGTGCTGTTTGAGCTACAAGCTGTGCAACTCGGTTCGTGGCGGAATCTTGCCCTGGGAGATGAACTGCTCCTAATCGGTAATAATGAGAAGGAAGAGTATTCCATCAAATTTGGCACGGTTGCCAATCTTAACGTGAACAAAGGCGATCGGCATTCCAGCTACGTCCATACAACATTCGATCGCACAGGTGGCTCAAGTGGCAGTCCGGTGTGGAATACAAAGGGTGAGATCGTCGCCATCCATGCGCGCGGAACTGATACCTCTAGCTTTGAACTACCAATCAATTATGTGATCGATGCCCTCAAACAGATCCAAAATGGGGGGACTATTCAACGTGGCGAGATTGGTGTGGATTTGGAATTGATCTCGATTGGAGAGGCGATTAAACATTTTGGGCTACCTGAAGCATCCCGCGCGGAGATTGGTCCCTCAGAGTCTGGAACGCCAAAAGTGATTCAGATTGAGTCGATCATTCCCAAAACGACAGGTCAGACAAGCCTTCTTGCTTCCGATATTATCTACAGGATTAATGGGCTACTAATTCGTGATGATCTGTATACTTTTGACGCAATCCTGAACGAAAATACCGGGGGAAATGTTACCTTGGATATCTATCGCAACGGAAAGGCTGTGACGGTTGAAGTTTTCGTAGAAGATATCGAGTTAAAGAAGGTGCGCCGGTTTGTCCGATTCGCAGGATCGGTCTTTCACGATATAACGCCACAGCTCAGGCATCTACTTTACTTTGAGGCGGATGGGGTCTATCTCCCACATGCAGATGCAGGGAGCAGCTTTTCCCGTGTTGGCATCCGCGAGCGCAGCGGCAACTCAAAAGTAGTCGTTCTGGAAATTAATGGACGGGCGATTAGGAATCTTGACGATTTTATCAGTGCCTGTGCGGAGGTTTCGGGCGGTCAGCATACCTATGTGGTCATCCGAGACTTCAATCGTTTTGACAGCTCACCAACCCCCAGAAGTTTGACGATTAACCTGAAATTTGGTCAGCTTGATGTGTTTGAATGGAATGAAAGCAATCTTGATTGGGAAAAGATAGAAGAATAAAATCCTGAACGAAATGCGTATTTTGATGAAAGGAAGTGAGATGCGCCATAGGCATGTTTCTGCAATCGTTGTACTATTCTGCCTGATGTTGTGTTCGCTTGGTCAGGCGATTGGGGACATTGAAATTGATGTCTTCTTACTGAACACCGAGTTCTTTTTCGACAGTGAGGAACCGCATGGACAGGTAGTCGGCAAATCGGTGCCTGTGCCAACCGCAGAGCAATATGAGGCAAAAGCTAGAACCATCGCTGAGCTTATTGATACACACGGAGTGAATATCGTCGGTCTCGTTGAGGTCGAGAACCGAGCTGTACTCGAAAAAGTCAAATCTTACCTCGCAGATCCCGACGATTGGCAAATTGCCTTTGATGAAGGTAGAGATACCTATACCGGACAAGATGTCGCCATCCTCACGAAATTTCGTGTTGTGCCAGGAAGCGAGACAAACTTTCCGGAGGAACGCGAGGTCTTCTTTGTCGATGACCAAGAGCGCGATGTGAACCCTTCAAAGATTCTGGGTGTCGAATTAAAGATTGACAACCAACCGTTCTATGTCCTGATTACTCACCTTATTTCTCGACGCAGTTCCAATGATGCCAAGCGGCTTGCACAAGCTACTGTCGTCCGTCGACAGGCTGTCAAGGGAATGATGGAGGGGAAGAATGTCATCGTCATGGGGGACATGAACGATACACCGGCAACGCCTGTCATCAACCTGCTCCGCGGATTCGATGACATCTGGGGTGATTTCCTCCAGACCGCCAATACAGTTGAAGCAGATAATCGGTATACATACATCTACAACGGTCAGAAAAATCTGCTCGATCATATACTCCTCAGTCCCAGTCTGCGGAATGAGTTTCGCCATGTTGAGAAGGGCGAGCGATGCGAAATTATCGATGTTGGTGAGCTGTCGGATCACCACGCCATCCTTGCGCGGTTACGGATTGTCCATCCTATTGTTGTGCTTGAAACAGACAAAGGTTCCATCGAAATGGAATTCTACCCAGACGTCGCCCCAAAAACCGTTGCTAACTTTATCAAACTAATTGAAATGGGATTCTACAGTGGGCTTATCTTTCATCGATACGTGGAAAACTTTGTGATTCAGGGCGGAGATCCAAACGGCGATGGCTCAGGCGGACCCGGATGGACGATTCCGGGCGAGTTTCAAAACCCGAAGCTGCGAGCAAAGATGCCCCAACACCGAAAAGGGGTAGTCGCTATGGCACGGGCGAACGATCCGGATTCCGCAGGTAGCCAATTCTACATCTGCTTGGACGCAAAATCATCGCGCTATTTTAGCCTCAACGGTCAGTATACCACCTTTGGGAACGTCATCGCTGGGATGGATGTAGTCGATCAGCTTCGTAAAGGAGATGTGATAAACAGCATCCGGATAAAGGG
>JAKZSX010000242.1:0-16434 GCA_047517405.1 Candidatus Poribacteria bacterium
CTCTTCGCCCGCGTTCAATTGGATGTCAGAAAAGCGCGTGTGCTCACCTCGCAACGCTTCCAATTCTGGAACGGGTTCCATGAGTAGATCTCCATCATCGGACAACGAGAGCACCATCGGGAGGGCAAACATTCCCGCCCAACCAGAGGCACGCTGGACATAGCTGTAGCGTCCTTCGTGGAGGCGGCCGAAGAGAATGCGTCTGCCCTTATCGTCCAACAATGTTAAGCCCTCATTGTAGACACCGGGACGACCCGTGTCGCCGAGTGCCAATCGTTTATGACGTTCCGGAGTGAACCGTTGATTTTCGTAGGTTCCAATGTAGAATTGTGCGCCACGCGGATGGCTGGTGAAGGAGAGTATATGTTTATCTCCCAAACAGAAAAAGTCGGGGCAGCCGCAGTCTTCGCCCCACTCTGTGAAGATGCCTCCCTCGTAGAAGGGGTGCAAATATTCCCAATGAGCGAGGTCTTGGGAGGTAAATAGATACGCCGCATCTGGCGGGGCAGAACCGCTGTTTCCGGTCAGCGCGTAGTAGGTATCCTCTTCGACCCAAGCACATGGGGCCCCGGCGATCCGATATTCATCGCCCGGCTGCGGATTGGGTATAATCGGGTTCACTGGATGTTTTTCCCAATTAATGAGCATATCATCGTCGCTCGTGGCGAGACAGATGCCATCCGGTAAACCGTGATAGATGAATGTGGGCACCCCTTCTTTGTTAACGAACGCTGCACCGCTGTAGCATTGGTCCCGGTCTGCCCCTTCGGGACCGGGCGGCAGCGCAATGGGGTGATCCGTCCAGTGAACCAAGTCCTCGGTGGAGGCGTGTCCCCAATGTATCGTGCCGTGAAAAGCCCCATTCGGATTGTACTGGTAAAAGATGTGGTATCTGCCTTTCCAAAAAATGGTTCCGTTCGGATCGTTCATCCAGTTGATTGGCGCGAGAAAATGGTATGCTGGACGATACGGGTCAGACGCTAGTTTCAGGCGGCGTGGATCAATGTCGCTGTGCTTGGATTCAGTCATCTATTTGTCCCTATAGTTAAGTTGCTAGTGGTCTTCTAATACTACACACCTATCACCCCACCCCGATAAGATTCGGATTCAAAGCAAATGGACTATCTACGGGTATGTGCGTAAGTTAAGGCATACGGAGTATGCCTACTACTTTTGGGGCCGGGCAAGATGCCCGACCTACGGCTGTGTGTAGGTTACGGCATACGGAGTATGCCTACTACTATGTGCTTTGGCGCGGATAGCCGAGGATAGCTAGGGCTTCAGTGATTTCATCCAAGATGACCGGGTCATCGATTGTCGCCGGCATGCGGTATTCAACGCCATCAGCGATCTGCTTCATGGTTCCACGCAGGATCTTGCCCGACCGCGTCTTGGGGAGCCGCTGCACCACAGTTGCCACCCGGAAGGAGGCGATGGGACCAATCTCCCCGCGCACCATCTGGATAAGCTCCTGAATGATCGCATCTTCGGCACGCTTGACGCCGGCTTTCAACACAACAAAGCCCATTGGCACTTCCCCTTTGATCTCGTCAGCGATACCCACGACAGCACATTCAGCCACGTCGGGGTGAGCAGCTAGAACCTCCTCCATTGCCCCGGTCGACAGACGATGCCCCGCCACGTTAATGATGTCGTCCGTGCGACTCATGATCCAGAGGTAGGCGTCCTCATCCTTGTAGCCGGCATCCGCCGTCAGGTAATAGCCTGGATAGGTGCTGAGATAAGACGACTGATAGCCATCATCGTTGTTCCACAGCGTTGGAAGGCAGCCGGGCGGTAAAGGTAATTTGATGACGATATTGCCGATCTGACTCGCTGGCACTTCGGCACCGTCTTCGTCTAGGACACGCACATCATAGCCCGGAACCGTCTTTGTGCAGGAGCCGGGCTTTACGGGGAACGCCTCAATGCCCATACAGTTTGCGCCTACGGGCCAACCGGTCTCCGTCTGCCACCAATGGTCGATCACCGGGACGTTGAGTTGTCCCTGTGCCCAGATCAGTGTGTCGGGATCGCATCGCTCACCGGCAAGAAAGAGTGCGCGGAAACCACCCAGATTATATTTGCGGATATAGTCGCCGTTGGGATCCTCGCGTTTAATTGCCCGGAAGACGGTAGGTGCTGTGAAGAGGGTAATCACCCCATGCTGAGAGATGACTCGCCAGAACGCACCGGGATCGGGGGTGCCAACCGGCTTCCCTTCGTACAAAATGGTCGTGCAGCCTTTGAAGAGGGGCGCGTAGACGGTATAGGAGTGTCCAACAGCCCAGCCGATGTCCGAAGCCGCCCAGTATACTTCACCGGCATCCACGCCGTAGACATTCTTTATGCTCCAATTGAGTGCGACTAGATGACCGCCGTTATCGCGTACAACGCCTTTCGGCACGCCCGTTGTGCCGGAGGTGTAGAGGATATAAAGGGGATCTGTGGCGGCAACCGGTACGCAATCGACTGGGGTTGCCCCCTCCACGAGTTCCGACCAATCCAAATCTCGCCCCTCGACCATGGATGCTATCTCTTGGGGCCGCTGTAGGATAATGCACCGCGAAGGCTTTGCCGCTGCGAGTTCAATTGCGCTATCGAGTAAGGGCTTATATGACACAATCCGGTCTACTTCGATCCCGCACGAAGCGGAGAGGATAAGTTTCGGTTTCGCATCATCAATACGAGTCGCCAATTCGTTGGCGGCAAACCCGCCGAAGACGACCGAGTGAACGGCACCAATCCGAGCGCAGGCGAGCATGGCGATAGCTGCCTCGGGCACCATGGGCATGTAGATTATTACTCGATCGCCTTTCTGAACGCCTTGAGCGACAAGGACACCGGCAAAGCGTGCAACCTCGTCTCGAAGTTCTCGGTAGGTGAAGGTTTTGATGGTTCCGGTGACGGGACTATCATAGATGAGTGCCGGCTGATCTGCGCGTCCATTTTCCACATGCCGATCGAGGGCGTTGTAGCAGGTGTTGGTCAAGCCGCCTGTAAACCAGCGGCAGAAAGGCTTTTGTGAGTCATCAAGAACCTTGTCCCACTTTTTGTACCAGTGGACATCTTCGGCAGCTTTCGCCCAAAAAATATCCGGCTCGTTTAGCGACTGTGCGTATATTTTTTCGTAGGTGTCAGACATAATTTCCGGGGACTCCTTTCTAATTTTCGTCAAGTTCAGTGCGCGATCCTATTATAAGATGGCTTTAGCAGGATAAAGTTATCGAACAGTCAAGTTTTTGAATTCCGGTGTTCGACTGTTTTGCCAATTTTATTCGTCGATTTGGTGCTTCTGCATAAGTTGTTTCAGCGACTCAAGTGGGATACTCAGTTGGTGGGACATGTCTTCCAGATCACCTTGGCACTGCTCGTACACATCCATCAGGATCTGTTTTTCAACTTGCGCCATCCGATTCGCGAGGGGTTCTCCATCGCCAGAGTGTGAATAGGCGGTAAGAATCTCTTGGGGCAGGTGGTGTGGCGAGATGGTATCCCCATCGACTTTATACGTGGTACGCTCGATAACATACTTGAGTTCACGGACATTACCGGGCCAATCGTATGCGTTCAGGCACTCCAAAGTCTCGGGTGCCAGTTTTTTAGGTTTGATGTTAGCCACTTCGCCTGCGAGACGCTCCATGAAATGGTAGCATAACAACTCAATATCCTCTTTTCGATCACGCAACGGCGGCAGCCAAATGGTTTCAAATGCGAGCCGGTCGTATAGGTCTGCCCGAAATCTACCCGCCTCTATATTCGTCTCCATATCGCTATTGGTTGCAGCGATGATCCGCACATCAACCTTTATTCTCTTTGTACCGCCAACCCGCTCAAACTGCTGGTATTCGAGCACACGAAGAATCTTCTGCTGAAATTCAACCGACATATTACCTATCTCATCGAGAAAGAGGGTGCCTTTATCCGCCAACACAAAGCGCCCTTCTCGGAACGATGAATTTGTAAAAGCGTTATCTTCCTGCCCAAAGAGTTCACATTCCAGAAGCCCCTCAGCCAATGCTGCACAGTTAATTGTGATAAACGCACTTTTCTGGCGGTTGCTGTTATTATGAATTGCAGCAGCAACGAGTTCCTTACCGGTTCCACGTTCACCACGAATCAGGACGGGCCGTGGAATAGAAGCGACTTCTGCGATTTGTTGGTGCACCTGTTGAATCGCTCGGCTTTTGCCGACAATGTTGTATTTTCCCTTCAATTCTTCGCGATAAAACTCACGCTCTCGGCGCAGCCGTTTGTTATCGATTGTGGCTCGGATGAGGTGGTTGAGCCGTATGAGGGCGAGTTCCATGTTTTCTTCGATGTAAAAATCTTTTTCGACATATTCTTGAGCCCCCATTTTAATTGCTTCAACAGCGGTCGAGATAGTGCCTTTGCCCGTTAGGATAACGACTGGTAGAGACGGGTTGATTTTCTTAATTTCTTCCAAACCAGCGAGTCCGTTCGTCTTTCCCTCACCAAAGTCGAGATCTAGGATAGCAAGATCAAAGGCATCGGGATTTTTAGAGACCATCTCCAACCCATCTTCCACAGTACCGACAGCCACGGGCTCTGCGCCGCGCTGTCGGAGCAGATCTATCAGTAGATTTTGCATTGCCGTTTGATCGTCAACAACTAAGATACGTTCTGGCATATTTCACCTCTCCTGTACAGTTTAATCCGTGCTATAGCACTTCGCGCGCGAAGGTGTACGCACCTCTCAGCCAAGAGGCGTAATAGAGGCCGTTGGCATAGAGAAAGTAAAGACCTTTCAAACCGATAACGCTCAATAAACAGACCAGCAAGACAGCAATTAGGATAACATCCTGTCCTCGCGTTTTCAACTCACGCAGCGAAGTCCGGTGGTCAGCAGCAGTGTCAGGAGAGAATGCACGACTCTCTACAGCTTCACTGAGGTGTGTCGCCCGCCGGATGTTGTTGGTCAAGATTGGGCGCAAACTGTTTAAGATACCACTGATGGTATGAAAAAAATTTAACTGCAAATAACGAAAACCGCGTAACCGCTGTGAGCGAATTACAGTTTTTGCCTCCGAACCGATGAGCGGAATGTAGCGCAGCCCTGTCGTCACCATAAATGCGAGACTGTAGGGGACACGCAGTTTCACCAGAGCAAGTAGGAGGTCCCGGGATTGGGTCGTCCAGATAATAAAACAGCTGATTATCAGTGTTGTGTTAAATCGCAGCGATTGGACGGCACCGTGAAACAAACCCTCACGATAGAGATGAATCCCTCCCGTCAATCCCCCGATTACAGGGGTGTCTGCATGGATAAGTGTAAAGATAACAGTTCGAGGGAGCTGATTATAAAAAATTGCTTGGCTATAAATCAATCCCCACGTTCCTAATCCGATAAAGAGGATGAGCAGCCGCATCTGACGCCATGACGGCGGAATTGAAGCTTGGAAGCAGAGGCTTACCAGAAAACACACAAACAGAGAGATTGGACTATCGAGTAAAATGACCAGACAGCTAACGATTGCGAGGAGGACGATTTTCGTGTGAGGATGGAGATTTGTCATTTTGTAGCCTTTGTAGTTGCATGGTCAGCGGTGGGATAAGCGACGCCTGTTCTAAGCGTTCAGGGTTCGCAAAAGCGGCGTTAGGCGTTCCATCGAAGATGAGTTCTCCACGATGAAGCAGCAATATCCGATTTGCGTATTCCAGCGTGAGGTGAACATCGTGGGTACAGAAGATCGCCGTTTTGTCTTGTGTCCTCATGGTGTCGTGAAGTATCTGCATGAGCTGTTGCAGGTGATAGTAATCCTGCCCTGTTGTCGGTTCATCAAGGAGGAGGAGATCGGGGTAGAGGGAAAAGCTGGCAGCGACTGCGGTGCGTTGGCGTTGCCCTCGTGAAAGTGCGTAAGGGGCTTCCATTTTGAGGGTTTCCAAGTCAAACATCGGCAAGATTTCTTGGAGCCGCTCTTCTACTTGCTGACGGGATAACCTAAAGTTCTTCGGACCGAAAGCCACCTCGTCGGCTACCGTTGCTGCTTGCAACAGCAGGTCCGGATTCTGAAAAACAATCCCCACTTGACCTGCGAGATGGCGCGGCTTGCATCGCCGGGTATCCTTTCCTTTAATACAGATCTGTCCTGCTGACGGGCGGAGGAGCGCGATCAGATGCAAGAGCAGCGTCGTCTTCCCTGATCCGTTTGCCCCCATAATTGCAACCACCTCACCACGCTTAATCTGAAAAGAGATGTCTTTCAATACATCGGCAGAGGTTTGTGGATAACGGAAAGAGAGTTCTTGAACCTCTACCAAAATATGGTCAGGATTGACGGGTGTGGCTTGAGTTAGGGTAGGGGTTAATTCTACTAATCCAACCTCGCTTGATGGAGCGTCAGAGCTAAGAGGACCGTCGGGTGCTTTATCGCCATGAGATTGAGGTTGCTTTGAATCCTGAGTTGGATTTGCAAAAAGCCGCGCGGCGTGGTCGAGGGTCAGTGGACGCTCAGAATAGCCGAGTTGTTCCGCAATTTGCGCGAGTTCGGGAACCTGCACACCTAGCTGGGAGTACGGCTTGAGATTGGAGAACGCTTGATCTATCGGTAGGTCGGAAACGAGCTTGCCGTCATCCATGAGCCACACACGACTACACAACGGTGCTATCTCATTGACCTGATGTCCCGCAATAATAACGGTAATACCAAGTTGCCTATTTAAATCACGGATAATCTCAAGGATGTCGTGAGTGGCTTGGGGGTCGAGATAACTGGTCGGTTCATCAAGCAACAGAATCTGCGGTTGCATGGCGCATACGCACGCAAGGGCAACCCGTTGTTTCTGTCCACTTGAAAGCGAAGCGATTTGGCGATTCCTAAATCCGGCGAGTCCAACCTGCGTCAATGCAGAATCGATCCGGCGATCAATTTCGTGGGAGGGGAGTCCGAGGTTCTCTAATCCAAATGCGATCTCATCTTCTACGATAATACAAAAGAGTTGTTCTTCAGGATTCTGGAATAGCAGTCCAACCTGTTGACACGTCACAGCGATCGGCTGTTCAGCAACGGTTGCACCGTTGACACGGACGCTGCCAGACAACTTTCCCCCTGAAGCGTGAGGAATTAAGCCGTTCAGCGTCCGTAGCAGTGTTGATTTGCCGCAGCCCGTGGGACCTGTGAGCAAAATGAACGCTTCGGAATCAACCTTTGCATCTATTTCGCGTAACGTTGGCGTACTGCGACTCGGGTAGGTGAAGCGAAGATTTTCAATTTCGATGCCACCCATGGTTTCGAGAGGTATCACTCAGAACATGCTAGTCGAAACTCTTGATTTCGATTGGGACTGGACCCACAAGCTGATCCAAGTGGGATTTCACAGATTCTTGGAAAGAGATAAGCGAATCGCGGATACCATATCTAAAATCCTGATGAATCCGCTCGTATTGTGCATGGACACGAGCTAACAGGTCTTGCGCGTGCTCACCAACCTCACTGATTCGATCGCCGCCCGCTTTGGCGAACCGGGAAACAGTTTCCTTAAATGCACTGAACTCGGCATCCAGATAGTGTTTGAACACAGATTTCTGAAAGGTATCGAGCGCGTCCTGCACACTATATCTGAAATCCTCGTGGATCTCCTCATATTGTGCGTGGACACGAGCCAAGAGCTCTTGCGAATGAGAACGAATCTCTCCAATGCGGTTCACTCCGGCTTTCACAAGTTGCTCGGAATCTCGATGCCATTGGGAGTGAGACACAATCTCCTCAAATGCGTTAAATTCCTTCGTCAGATACTGTTTGAAATTATCAACAGCAACCGTCTGGCTGGTCATTTTCTCAAAATGATATCCGTGAATGGCGAGACGTACCGCTTTACCGAACATACTTGGATGATCTTTGAGCACGTTTATTAAAAACTGGAGGTAAGCTGGGCCCTGTTTGGAGAAAAGTTGTCGCTTAATTGATTTAGCGACAGCCATCAGTTCCATCTTACCAATCTTTCCCCCCGGATGGTTGACAGGCTTGAGATTCTTGAGCAACGTGAGGCATCGTTCAAAATAGTTCTTCAAGGTCGGGTCATACAGCGTGGAAACGACCCGTCTGTATTCGGAAATCAGGTGTTCACGCGGGAGTTCGGGCACAAAATTCAACGTGATGTCAGTGTTGTTTCCTGTAGATTCGTCGAGCATACGCCCTTCGCGTTGGAGACGATGATAAAGATTGGTCTCTTTCAAAGCTGTTAGCAAGCCTGCCATCGCCATAGGAACACCAGCTTCTTGAATGAACCGAATATGCGAGTCAAATTCTTTGTCGCCATCCATTCCGATAATGAAACCGCCGGTCACTTCTATGCCGCTGCCTTGTATCGTGCGAATGGCACGGAGCAGATAGCTGTTTGCATCTTCTTCTTTGGTGGTATTCTGCTTCTTTTTCGTCATCAATAGCGCGTCGTCATTCGGGCTTTCGATCCCCAAAAATACCATGTTAAAGCCGGCATCGCTCATCGCATCCAACATATCTGGAATTTCGACGAGGTTCACGCTGGCTTCGGTGAACAGATCGAACGGATAATTTCTTTCCTGCTGGTACGCTTCCACTTCAGGGAGCAAACGCATAGCATCCCGCTTATTCCCGATGAAATTGTCATCAACTACAAAAAGGGACCCCTTCCAGCCGAGCCGGTGAAGTAGGTCGAACTCCGCCATCATCTGCTCATTGCTCTTGGTGCGCGGCACACGACCAAACAATTTAGTGATGTCACAAAACTCGCAGTCAAAGGGGCATCCACGAGAAAATTGAAGTGCCATTGAACCGTAATCGTGCAGGTTGATGAGGTCATAACGGGGCAAGGGTGTTATTGTTATATCCGGTTTTCTCTTTTCCCGATATACGTCTTTGGCGACTCCTGCTTTCAGATCTGTGAGAAAATCATCAAATATTTCTTCCACTTCGCCAAAGAGAAAGTGGTCAACCTCTCCATCCGCTTCCTCTCTGATATTGTCATGGTAGGAAGTTGGGTGTGGTCCACCGGCAACAATAGGGACTCCAGCCCGGTTACATCGCTGAACGACCTGATACAACGATTCTTTTTGGACAATCATCGTGGAGGTTAAGACGACATCCGCCCAATTGAGGTCTGCATCCGTCAAAGAGTTGACATTCATATCAACGACTTTGAGTTGATAATCTTTTGGGAACATTCCAGCAATGGTCAACAGTCCAAGCGGCGGCATGGCTGATTTTTTGCCCGCAAAATCCAAGGCAAATTTATAGCCCCAATAGGATGGCGGGAACTCGGGATAAACAAAAAGGGCATTTGGCATGTGGATCAATCTCCAGTTATGTGTGTAATTTAGGGGACTTATTTAATAGAACCAGTTAATTCTATCACAATTTAACATTTAAAGCAACAGGAAAAAAACGATGGATCGATTTTCTCAATAGGCAATCAACTGTTCAGCCTATTCTTGAATCCACACTTCATTGACTTCAACGTGCATAACGCTAGTGCGTCGGTAGGTGTAGGTGATATGGATGCCACCATCGTGGGCTTGAATAATAGCAGGATAGGAGTATTCACCATCCTCGATTTCGAGATGCTGTTTGTATTCCCATGTCTCCCCTTCGTCGGTTGATAGCGCGAGCGTCAGGGGTGTGCGTCCACGCTGTGTGTCATTGTAAACAAGTGCGATGTTTCCGTTGTGCAAGCGGGCCATATCGACTCCGCTGTTGGGGTTTGGCAGATCCGTTGGGTGTGCTGCCTCCCAGGTCCTTCCCAAATCTGTGGAGGTTGAACGCCAGATCTCTCCATCCCGGCTGCGCATTAGCATCAGCAGGCTACCGTCGGCTCGCTGCACAACCGTTGGCTGGATAACCCCCTTCGGACTCGACACATCTCCGTAGGTGTCCCACGTCTCGCCGCCGTTACCGGAGACCATCACCATCGAATGCCAATTGCGTTCATCATAGACGGGTAGCAAGATTTCGCCGTTTGACAGGTAGAGCGGTTTGTTGCGCGTCATCCAGCCCAACTCCTCACGGAGGACGAGGCTATCATCCCAGCTATATCCCATCGTACTCGACTTTTGGTAATACATCTTGCACTGTGTCCAGCGGTCGCCATACATCGTAACGTAGAACAGCCAGATCTGATCAGCCGCATCGACAAACAGGACAGGGTTGCCTTCAGAGCAATCTAGAGTGTTCACAACCATTTCGGGATCGATCCAACCTTCACTGCCATAAAAACGGCGCGAGGTGAATATTGCGACATCTTTCTCGCCCTCTCGCGATCCGGCATACCATGCAGCGAGTAGATCGCCGTTAGGGAGTTCGGTGATTGTTGAGGCGTGAGAGGATGGGAAGTTTGGTTGTTGTTCAAAGATTTTTGCAGCACTATACATTGTGTCAAATTCTCCTAAGTAACGTAGGTTACCATCTATCGCGCTAGTGGGGAGAGGAATGAAAACGTGGAAACAATTTATTCATTAATTCATTGGTTCAAGAGTTCATTAAACAAACCAACCATCAGTTCAGAGGTTCATTCCGTATAGCTAGAGATCTTAGAAACCGAGTTTTTGACATAGCCCCAACGGGACGACAGGTAGTAACTTAAGTGATATTGCGTTTTATTTGAGCGGTTTTCCGTTGCTCTCTCAGATAGATTCTTGTATAATCGTAACTGTATCGATAAAGCGTATTATAAACCCTTTCGTCAAATCGCACAAGGAGAAATAACCATGGCAAGAACAGGTAGAGCGGTTGTTGCACGCGGACAGGATTTTGATGTTCGAGAATATCCTGTGCCCGATCCTGCACCAAACACGGTGCTACTACGACAGGAGTTGGCAGGTATCTGCGGAACAGACCTGCACAACTGGCAAAACGGGTTCGATCGGGAAGTATTACTCGGTCATGAAAATGTCGGTATCATTGACGCAATCGGTGAAGGGGTAAAGACGGACTACGTGGGAAACCCGATTCGTGAAGGAGACCGTGTTATCCTCGCACCGGGGACGAGCTATGGTGCCTACGGCTTTCAATGGAATCCGGATGAAGCACCCCACTTTCGTGGTGGTTTCGCCGATTACATCTACCTTTCCTATCCGAACACCTGTTTCATCAAAACTGATGCCTCTCCAGAAGTTGCCGTTATGACAGAACCGTTCACGATCGGCGTGCACGCGGTGATGCGCGGCAAGGTACAGATTGGTGATACTGTTGTGGTTCAGGGTGCCGGGGCAATTGGGTTGGTGACGTTAATCTGTGCGAAGATCAGCGGCGCAGCGAAACTAATCGTCGTCGGTGGGCCCGCAAGGCGTCTGGAACTTGCCAAGCGGATGGGTGCCGATGTTACCATCGACATTGAGGATGTGACCTCTGTCGAGGAACGTACGGAGTTGGTTAAATCAGAAACACCGCGAGGGGAAGGAGCGGATGTCATCTTTGAATGCGCGGGATTTTTGCCCGCTACCCCTGAAGGCTTGGGTTATGTGAAGTCTAGTGGAACTTTCGTTGAGGTTGGGCATTTTGTGGACATGGGCTCAATTGATTTCAATATCAATCAACTGCTGATGCGTAAAAATATCCGCCTTGAAGCAATCTGGGGCAGCCGACCCGAACACTTTGTGCGTGGATTGCCAATCCTTGAGAAGAACGAATTCCCATTTGCCGACATGGTCAGCCATGAGTTGCCGCTTTCCCGCGTCCGCGATGGATTTGATGCGCTCAACGGAACCTACCGGCTCGAAGGGGATATGGTCATCAAGATTGCAGTCAGTGCCGCGGAATAATGTGTATTTGTGTTTCCAGTTGCATGAAGCGTGAAACGTGAAGCGTACAATTTTTTACATTTCACGCTTTATATCCTCCGTACGTACGCAGTGGATTTTTCAATCCACTGCGAGCGATGATTGACTTGATCTTGAATTATGTTACAGAATATATGCGTGAAAAAGGGCTCATTGTCTTTTTGTTCGCTGTCATCCTAGGTTTCACCGTCGTGTCGATGCTAGCACTTGCCGAAGAGGGCAGCCATGCAGCGGAATTTCTCAGCCACGGCGTCGGCGCACGTGCTTTGGGTATGGGAAGTAGCTTCGTGTCAATCGCGGACGATGCGACAGCGGCGTACTGGAATCCCGCCGGGCTTGTTCAGATTCAAAGACATGCTTTTGCTACGATGTATTCCGATTCCTTTGGCACGGCACAGGGAGGCTTCCTTAGCAAAGGATTGGTGGAGTACAACTTTGCCAGCTATGTTCAACAGGTCGAAGGCATCGGGAGCATGGGCATCAGTTGGATTCGACTCGGCGTGGACGACATCCCACACACCACTTTCGTGGATGTTAACGGCAATGGGCGTTTAGGGGATTTTCACGATAAGGATGGTGATGGGGTTAAAGACCCCGGTGAGTTATACATCGATCGTCCCGAAGTAGCGGGATATTTCAGTAACGCAGACAATGCACTGTTAATCTCTTACGCACGTCAGATCCACCCAAATTTCTCAATCGGTGGTAACCTGAAGTTGCTCAGACAATCACTCTTTGAAAACAGTGGAAACGGCTTTGGACTTGACATTGGATTGATGGTCAAGCCTGTCGATGGGCTTCATATTGGGGCTATGTTGGCGGATGCCACCGGCACACAGGTCCGATGGGATACCGCTGACACGCCGGTATTCACCCGTGATCGCCGGTTCCGATTCGGCTTGTCCTACCGCATGGCATTCCCAGTAATCGGCACGGGAACGTTTAGCGTAGACTTGGAAACCGATCAGAAAGACCTCCAAACGGATGGGGAGGCTGAGAGGATTTTCCGTTTTGGTGGGGAGTATTGGCTATTTGACGTGGTTGCCCTTCGCATCGGCGCAGAGGGGACTAAACTCGCCACCGGTGCGGGCATACGCCTCCGTTTTGGCGAAACTGTGCTCTTCGCAGATTACGCTTTCAACGCACATGACCTCGGAAATTCGCAACGGATTTCGATCTCTGGATTGTTTTAACGCCCCTTTGACCCTTATCGAACTTGTGACCCCGGCGGCATCTGCTTTTCAAGCGTCACTATTGCTAACTCTTTCCCACCTTCAGCTGCGAGCAGCATCCCCTGCGATTCGATGCCTCTGATCTTGGCGGGTTGCAAATTGGTGACTATAATAATCTGTTTCCCAATGAGATCTTCGGGCGCGTAATGCGCTGCGATACCGGCAACGACTTGACGTTTCTCACTTCCGAGATCGACCTGTAACTTCAGGAGGCGATCCGCCTTGGGAATGCGCTCGGCAGCGATTACTTCAGCAACACGGAGATCCAGTGCCTGAAACTGATCAATTGAGATCAGATTATCATCTGCGGGCTGCTCCGCTTGGGCGGGTTCCTGTTTACTTTCCTGTTTCGACTTTTTGGTATCCTTTCGAGGGAAGATAGGTTCAGGCTTTCCGATCGTCAGGCCCGACGGCAAACCTCCCCACTCAGCAACTGTATCCAATCCTTGGTCGTTGAAACTCTCATCGAGCCCAAGCTGTTGACGGATGCGATTGGCGGTATCGGGCATGAAGGGAGAGATCAGGACGGCAACGACCCGTAGGGCTTCCATGCTGTTATAGAGGATTGTGCCCATGCGCCCCTTTGTTTCTTCCGACTTTGCCAGTGTCCACACTTGTGTTTGCTGGATATAGCGGTTAATCCGTCGTACGAACTCCCAGATTGTTTCCAACGCCATATCAAAGGTGAGTTGGTCCATTAGGGCATCAACCTTATCAACCGTTTCACGCGCCATCCCCTGAATCTCGGCGTCAAATTCTCCCGATGTTGTCGGTTCAGGGATGCCACCGAAGTTTTTGGATACAAGACCGAGCGTCCGGTTGAGCAGGTTTCCGAGGTCGTTTGCCAAGTCAGCGTTATAGCGGGCATCAAGACGGCTCGGTCGGTAATCGCCATCGTTTCCGAAGCTAAATTCCCGCAACAGGTAATAGCGGAAGGCATCCAACCCGTAGGCCCTGATGTCGGTATCCATATCAATGAAGATACCGCGCGTTTTGCTCAAGGCTTCACCATCTTTTGTTAGGAACCCGTGGGCGACAACTTTTTTGGGGACTGGCAATTTGACCGCCATTAACATAGCAGGCCATATAATAGCGTGAAACCGCGCTATATCCTTCGCCATCAGGTGAACGTTGGCGGGCCAGAATTTATGAAATCTCTCCCCGTCTTGGGCATAATCTAGGGCAGTAACATAGTTGCTCAAGGCTTCAATCCACACATAGGAGATGTGCTCTGTATCAAACGGCAAAGGAATACCCCAAGATACAGAAGACCGTGAGATGCTCACATCCTCCAATCCTGACTCTAACACATTTAACATCTCGTTACGACGGCTCTCGGGTTGAATGAATTCAGGGTTTTCGTGAATGTGTTTAATCAACGGGTCTTGATATTTTGAAAGCGCGAAGAAGTAGTTATCTTCCTCAACCCATTCCAACGGTAAATTGTGGATTGGACAGATTCTGTCCTCGGTTTGCTCCTTTTCGGTGAAAAAGCGTTCGCATGGACGACAGTAGTATCCTTTGTATTTGCCTTTGTATATGTCCCCTGTTTCATAAAGCGTGTTAAGGAGTTTTCTTACACCGCTTTTGTGCAATTTGCTCGTCGTGCGCAGGAAGATGTCATAAGATACATTTAACCTTTCCCAAAGTGTCGTAAACGTAGGAGCGATCTGATCGCAGTAAGCCTGTGGAGAGATGTTGTTCTTGTCAGCAATTTTTTGGATATTTTCCCCATGTTCGTCCACGCCGGTCAGAAAAAGGACCTCATCCCCTTTGAGGCGATGGTATCTGGCAAGCGCATCGGCGGCGATTGTTGTATAGGCGTGTCCGGCGTGCGGCTCGGCGTTGGTGTAGTATATCGGTGTTGTTATGTAGAATGTACTCATGATTGTATTCCTCTTTGACTTACTGCGTATTGCGTCTTGGTGAGGGCCATTACTTCCGCTCAACCCAAATCGGATAGATTAACTTCATTTAGTGATTGGCTTTTCCGTTACCTATAAAACACTTCAATCTTATATCGATCTACGTTAAGTTGAATTAGCAACTGCTTTAATTTGCGCCATTGTTCTTGGGTATTTAAATAGCCGCGCTGCAAAATAAGGCCGTTCGACAGCGATTGCTGGTTTATGAACGCTGTGCCATCAGGGTTCACCGCTGCGCGACCGATGAAAGTATACTTCCTTCCGCCGATTGGACAGTCATTGACACTCAGTATTCCCTCGTCAGCTAACCAAGCAGCTACCTTATGAATAACATCCTTCCAGTTCTCAACGGTTTCTGGGCAGCGATTATCTATTTTCACCTTGGTTGGCTTGGGATCCGACGGGTAAAATCTTTCTTCCGATGCGAAGGGATAACGCTCATCGTTATCTTTTGGTGAATTGTCGGACGACTGCTGTTCCGGTGGTTCATTGGTAGTCCTATTTGTTTCTGATCTATCATTATTCACACTTGAGTCGAGAAGAAGATTGTTGACGGGTAAGGCACTGACTTCGGTAGTGAAACGTGGTTGCCATAAAGCAAGACAGCGTAGAACTAACTGCTTTGGCACGTCATTTTCAATGTCAAACTCAACCCACGGTTGCATCGTATCTGGATTTCGTCCTTGATTTAAGTCGTAGAGCATCCATCTCGCACCATCAGTTAGCACGCATTGAGACGTATCAGCATAATCCGCATATTCCTTGGCTTGCCGTCGTTCGCCCGACTTCATAATCGGTTCCGAGTTTTTTCGCTTCAACAATAGCAACTTTCGATTCACCGTTCTTCAGCACGTAGTCAGCCCGTTCTTTCACGGATTGTGAAGTCCTGTACTCAATTTCCACACAATGGAAGTCCTCCACATTCCAACCCAACATCCGCAATAACGGGTCAATAAGCAGGATCCGAGTCCTATACTCAGATTCTCGAAGATAATCACCCTGTTCGTCTATTCGCCGTTTCAATTCTTCAAAAAGTTCCATCGTTTTCGTCAAATCCATGGCTATCCTCTCACAAAATTAGCTACGTTTGGCGCAACAATTTCAAAGCCAAAACCTCTAAAGCCAATGTTGCATTGACATTGCGTTGTAGCATAGCTTTCGTTTCAAAAATTGCTTTGATTGCGGACTGCAACTGCAGCCGTGAGTAGCGCGCCGTCAGTTGTTTGAGTTGTTCCACATGATGGACGTGAGTGAGTAGATCTACGGGGGCCCCTTGATGCAGCAGCACTAGATCACGATACCATGTCACGAGGTGATCAAGTGCTTCTGGTTGCTGCGTCCATTTCTCCGCAATTCGAAAGGCATCTAGCCGATTGTTGGCAATCATGATTTCAGGAATCTCTTCCTCGAAACTTGCTCCGTCTTGAAGCAGCGTCAGTGCTTTGCCAACAGCACCCCCGGTTGTCGCAGCAACCCTGAGCGCTTGGCTTTGGTCAATGTCGAA
>JAKZSX010000243.1:0-3714 GCA_047517405.1 Candidatus Poribacteria bacterium
AGCGGGCTTGAGCACATCGCCCAATGTCATGGTGCCACAGGCTTCGAGAATTGTTGCCCACCCATCAACTGTGCCGGGAACGGTCACAGGATATAGACTCCCTGTGCTTGGAATACTGGTCAAGCCCTGCTTCGTAAAGAACTCAAGTTCTGCGGCATACGGTGCATCCGTTCAAACCACGGATAACGCCATCTTGTGGACGATACACCAACGCAAAGACATCTCCACCAATCCCTGTAGACATCTTTCAGTCCCCTTTTCATCGGGTCAGTAGGTCAACAATGTATCGGGGCAATGGAGATTGACTTTGGTTGATGTACTTTTGTGAAGGGTTGTGGTAACTGGGCTTTGTTTGTACATGATGGTGGAGCACCCAGGCCCAAATCGATTGGGACGATAATCATCAAACATTTTTATTTAGTCTTCTTTCTAGCGTATTGGGTGTTAAGAGCCTGTTTGAAAAGCGATCATGACATATCGTGGTGGGGCAAGATGCCCCACCTACGGGGGTTTTTAACAGGTGCTAAGTTAATCCGACGCAATGCAGTAGAGAGATTTGTTTCCACGGAGGAATATCTCCTTGTCTACAATTGCGGGTGAGGCATTGAAACCGTCATCAAGAACATTTTCAGCGAGGACTTCAAACGTGGAACCGTGTTTGATCACTAGCGTAACACCATCTCTGCTTGCGATGTAGATGCGCCCGCTCGCACCAACCGGTGACGCATAAACCTCTGCGATGCCTTCCAGACGCTCTGGCCCGTAGTACGCCTCGCCTGTGCTGGCGTTGAAGGCGGAAAGGACTCCCTTGTTATGTTTCAGGAAGTAGAGTGTATCGCCATAGAGCAGCGGAGAGGGGACATAAGGGGTATCTCTATCATACTCCCAGACAACCGCCGCCGCACCGGTGATGTCTCCTTCCGCATCAGCGAGACGGATTGCTTGCAGGGCGTTGCCGCGAAAGCCGCTGGTAACGTAGACAATACCATCTGCTGTCACGGGCGATGGTATTGTATTGGCTGTCATGCCACTGCATTCCCAGAGCATTTTCCCCGTCGCCAGATCATAGCTACGAGTGCGGTGAGTTGCATTGACAATAATTTGAGGATTCCCATTGTGCTCAACGACGATTGGCGTAGCCCACGACGTGCTTTCATCTCGGTCGGTTCTCCAGACCATTTCACCCGTCCGTTTATCCAACGTAATAATGAACGAATCCCCTTCGTGATCCCAGTTAAGAATGATGACATCGCCATAGAGCACCGGCGAACTGCCTTCACCGAAACTCATCTTGATTGCCATGTCTCCTAAGTCTTTCTCCCATTGGAGATTCCCCTGCATATCATAACAGTAGAGCCCACGAGAGCCGAAGTAAGCGTAAACATGTTCCCCATCGGTGACCGGGGAATTTGCCGCCCAACTACCGGTCGGATGCCTTCCCTCATGGGGTTGTTCTTCACGAGCGATTTGCTTCCAGCGAATGCTCCCGTCGGAGCGGTTGATAGCGAAAATTACAAACTGGTGGATAGGTGATAGAGCTGCGGATCTGCCTCGACGCCCTCTTTGCTGTTGCGGTGCCTCGGCCGGTTCTTGTTCTACCTGCTTGTCGGTTTTAATAGCACTTGTAACAAAAACGGTATCGTCCCACACTATTGGGGTGGCATGACCTTGGCCCGGAATTTCGGTTTTCCATCGGACATTTTTGTTTTCGTTCCACTCTATAGGTGGATTCCCGTGTGGCGCCACGCCAGAAGCTTCAGGTCCCCGCCACTGGTGCCAATACTTCTCGGAATCTGAATGTGAATCCAGCCCCCACAAAAAAGTCGTAACTACAGAAAAAAAGATAACGAAGGTTACTATCCTGTTCATTTGAAAATTTCTCCTATGTTAAGGTTGTATTCTTTAGGTTCTGTTGACATTTGACAAATTGAACCAATCTCCGTTCCGAGGGCATTTTGGGCAGGCACAAAGATTGCCTTACTGTAGGTCGATTTTCCAAAATCGACAGTCTTGTGTCGAGATATGAAGATCGACCTACGGGTTCAGTTGAGATTTGACAGATTGAATCAATCTCGAATTGGCAACAGCAAAATGTCAACACGCCCTAGTGTTTATTTAGTAAATTCACCCATCGTTCCCAAGCCTCACTGGTTACAGTCTTCTGAACTTCACTCGCATCCGCAGCCATTCCTCGCCTCAAGAAGCCGTGACCCACACCGGAATAAATCACCGGTTCATAGGTGACGTCGGCGGATTTGGCGGCTTCCTTTGTCGATTCAATAGTCGAGTTGATTCGGTTGTCATTCTCACCGTAAAAACCGTAGACCGGACACGTAATCTTTCCCAATGCCGCTGTATCCGGGGGGCTGCCATAGAAAACGAAAGCAGCCTTTAGTGAATCGTCATTGGTGGCAAAGCGAAACGATTGTGCACCACCCCAGCAGAATCCACTAACGGCGACCGTATCTGTCGTCGCAGGTAGATCGCGGACGTATTTTGTCACCGCTTTGAGATCGGCTGTGATTTGGTCTGGGTCTAGGTCACGAATCGCCCGTCGGACATTACCACCCCCGAAGCTATCGGTGCCGCCTCCGTTTGGTCCCATCCCGGAAAGGAAATCGGGACAGATTGCGACAAAGCCCGCTTTTGCAAGTTCATCACCGACTTGTCTTATCCAATCCGTTAGACCAAAGATCTCATGGATGACAATCACTGAAGTCGCGTTCTCCTTAATCTCTGGGAAAACGATAAAGGCGTTGACTTCACGTCCGCTCTCTGTGGAGATTTTCACCCACTCACCATGCCGCGGTGAATTCTCCAGTTGTTCTTTCGCGCTGTCTGCATGTGCGTAAATGTCAATCATCATCAAACCACCAATCAGCGCGAGACCAATGATTGGCACGGTTAATCGGGTTAAATTACTAAGCGTTTTCATTTTATCTCCTCCTTGAAGGTTGTCGAGTTTCTACGAGGTACGATTTGACACCGCTATTCAATTATCTCGCATCGAGAGAGCATCTCCTTGCCCCGTTCAGAAAGTTTATCAAATTCCGTCTGATTCATCTCAATAGGGTTACGCATTGCGAACCAAGGGAGGGAATAGCAGATCACCAACTCCGGTCTGACGTGATCGGCGCGGTTAGGTGTCCCACGATGGAGCGTCCGTGGGTCCTGAATCCATAACGCCCCCTTCTTCAGGTTGAGACGGCGTGCTGTGGGGAAATCGCCTTTTGTCAACACTTCGTCGTAGCGGTTTTCCAACTCCGGGTCAGCAAGGTATTGGGTGGCGGGCAAGATTTCAAAACTCCCATTTTCCTCATAGGTATCCACCAATGGAAACTTAATACCAAAATGGGGACAAACCTCTAAGCCGACGTGGGGAACCATTCTGGAAATCCCTGCATCTCGATGCCATCGCTGGTACTCGCTGCCGGGGTACGGGTTGTTTGAGTGGTAGCAGGTAATATGATAGTCGCTGGTGCCCCAATACCGGTCGAGAAAAGCGAGCAGCACCGGGTTCTCGAAAATCTGGGGGTCAGCGAAGGGCTGCTCCCAAGGGACATACATCGTATAACGGTTGACGATCTGCAAACGCCCTTCCACGACAAGCCGATCGTCGGTGTGTGCACGTACCTTGACATCTTCGCCTTGTGTATTGCTATGAGTCTTCACCTCTTCCAGAAGGGGTAGGAACGCTTCACGTATCCGATCTAT
>JAKZSX010000244.1:0-10439 GCA_047517405.1 Candidatus Poribacteria bacterium
TTGGTTTTTCACCTTATCAACAGATCAAGAACGACTGAATGCGTCACCGGTTGGTGCGACAATGCACTATTTTACCAGACCCTCGCTTAAACTGCCAGACAAATGTCTTGGAGGTAAGAGATTCCTCTTGTCCTATCACGCTATTCTTAAGGAGTCGCGCCACATCGATTAACAGGACTGAAGTGCGAAACAGCCTACCCTTTACATACATCCTGACATCGAGTGGCTAGATGAAGAAATTTTTTGCGACTTAGTGATAGGACATTCACACCAGAGTTGTCTGAGGGTTGTTACAATAATAGATCTTCTCTATCAATCCTGAATTTTGACTTGCAACTACCTATAAAATGTGGTATATTTTCCGGGCTTTTTCGCGGCAAGTCTGAAAAAAGACGGACGTATCATGGCCCGGTCAATGTATTCCGATCTAAGAGATCGGGAAGGACGGAGGTTTAAATCCTTTCTGCCTGTTTTTTTATTGCCTTTTGTATGCGCCCGTAGCTCAGCTGGATAGAGCACCTGACTTCTAATCAGGTGGTTGCAGGTTCGAACCCTGCCGGGCGTACCAAACCTTTTATGGTGGATGTAGCTCAGTAGGTAGAGCGCTTGACTGTGGATCAAGTGGTCGTGGGTTCAAATCCCATCATCCACCCTTTTTCGGGGCGTAGCGCAGCCCGGTTAGCGCGTCTGCTTTGGGAGCAGAAGGTCGGAGGTTCGAATCCTCTCGCCCCGATTTATTGCGAGAATGTAGTCGTTTTTGCAACGTGGGTGAGTATAGCCCGGTTATCGCGCTCCGATGTAGAAATCGGAGTTTTAAATCCTCTCGTTTTGATTCGTAAGTTGACAACCATACTAGATGTGGGCTATGATCTCTTCCTATCTCTTAATCATTCCGCAATGAAGTCAGCAACATGCGTCCGTAGTTCAATTGGATAGAGCAATAGACTTCGGATCTATAAGTTGGGGGTTCGAGTCCCTCCGGGCGCACTTTTCTTCTGCGCCGTTAGCTCAACCAGGCAGAGCATCTGACTCTTAATCAGGTGGTTGAAGGTTCGATTCCTTCACGGCGCACCATTGTGATGCGGGCGGGTGTTGGAACCGGTAGACAAGATAGATTTAGGATCTATTGGGGTTTTTCCCCGTGAGGGTTCAAATCCCTCCTCGCCCACCAAACGTCTTTTCTGATATAATCTGGAGGTCTACTTGAAGGTTGAAGTTGAAAGGCTGGGAAACAGTCAGGTATGTTTACGCATTGAAATTTCCGCTGAAGAAGTTGACCAAGAGCTCGAACGTAACTGCCAGGCTTTGCGAACCACGGTATCAGTTCCCGGCTTTCGTAAAGGAAGAGTTCCTCTGAGTATTCTTAAGTCACGCTTTGCGGACCACCTCAAAGCTGAAGCCATCCAAAATCTCGTCCCACCCGCCTATGAACAGGCTCTGATTTCCGAACGGCTGATTCCCCTCGGCAACCTTGAGCTTTCGCCGCCTATGAACCGGATGGAACTGAAGGTAGGTCAGCCACTTGTCTTTGAAGCGACGCTTGATGTCAAGCCCGATTTTGCGCTCCCAGCATATGAAGATTTAGTCATTGATAAATCGCCGCCCAATGTTCCCCGTGAAGAGGTTGAGGAGTATATTCAGCGATTGCAGGAACAGTACGCGACCTACATCCCGCTTGAAGTGGACCGACCGGTCCAGGAAAGCGACTCCGTGCGGGTTGACTGGGAGTGTCTTGTCAACGGAACACCAATCACCGATGGGAGTAAACAGGATGCAGATATCGACGTGGGCAAGGGAATGCTCCTACCAGCGGTTGAGTCTGAGATAATTGGTATGTGTGTTGATGAAACTCGACAGGTTGAAATGGACTTCGATGATAATCACGAAAACCCTGAGCTTGCCGGTAAACATGCTGTGTTTAACGTAACGCTCCGAGCAATCACGGAGAAGCAGCTGCCACCCCTCGATGATGAGTTCGCAAAAGATCTGGAATACGAAAATTACGATCAACTGACAGGTGCAATCTGGAATAATCTTGTCGAGGAGCAGAAGGCACTTCACAGTCAGCGTCAGCGAGAAGATATCCTTCAACAGCTAATTGAAAAAACGGAGATCGAAATCCCTGAATCGATTGTTGATCAGCATGTACAACAATCGGTTCAAAATATTCTGCTACGACTAAGGCAAGAAGGACAGACTCCTGAGCAAGCAGGGATAGATATGGAGAGGTTGCCGACGGAATTGCGCGAAGATGCAATCAGACAAACGAAGCAGGCGTGGATGTTTGATGTCATTGCTGAACGTGAAAATATTAGAGTCACAGACGATGAACTGGATATAGAGATTCGACGCATCGCTGACCAGCAAAATCGAGATCCTCAAAAATATGCGAGTTTGTTGAGGGAGAGCAATCGTTTGGAGGAGTTTCGAGACACGTTGCGGAATGATAAGGTTTACCGTCTTCTGATTCAACGCGTTTCTGCCAAACAATCTTTGATTATTTCATGATAAAAGAAAAACGTATCCCGTCAGGGTTTTAGGAGAATTTTTAGCAATGAACCTTGTTCCGATTGTTGTGGAACAAACAAGTCGTGGTGAACGCTCTTACGACATTTACTCGCGGTTGTTGAAAGATCGAATCATTATAGTTGGTTCGATAATTGATGATAATGTTGCGAACAGTGTTGTGGCTCAGATGCTCTTTTTAGAGAGTGATAACCCTGACGCGGATATTGTGCTTTACTTAAACACACTGGGTGGATCGGTGCCAGCTGGGTTAGCAATCTATGATACAATGCACTATATCAGACCTGATGTGCAAACATGGTGTGTCGGTCAAGCCTACAGTATGGGGGCAATCTTGCTCGCCGGAGGCGAAAGTGGAAAGCGGTATGCCTTGCCACACTCTACCACCCTCATTCATCAACCTATCACCAGCGGTATTAGTGGTCAGGCGTCCGATATTGATATCCATGCTAAAGAGATTCTTCGGATTCGCGAAGAGCTATATACCATCTTAGCACAGCACACGGGACAACCGCCGGATAAAATTAAGGTAGATGCAGATCGCGACTTTTACATGACAGCCCAAGAGGCACTTGAATATGGACTTATTGATTCAATTGCCTCCCGCCGCCCTGCCGCAGAAGTTGCGCGTGATGCCTAGTGTGCACGCCGTCAAACGGTTCATAAATAGATAAGGTGTTGACACTACAATCTCGTACACAACCTTAATTGGAGATTCTATTTCAGTTTTTACACTAGGGTGAATGCCCCTCAACTTAAAGTTATATTGTAGTTTTCATTAAACAAATTTGGAGACTTCCATGCGGGATATTATTGATAGTTCACGGTGTTCCTTTTGTGATAAGAGTCAGGAGGAGGTGCGGAAACTCATTGCAAGCCCCATAGGATCCAGTGTTTACGTCTGTGATGAGTGTGTTGAGGTATGCAGTGATCTCTTGGCTGATCTGTATGAGCCAGAAGGAGAGGACGAATTTACGGAAGTTTCAGATTCCTTATCCCTCCCGCGTCCTGCTGAAATTAAGGCACAGCTTGATAAATATGTGATTGGTCAGGATGAAGCCAAGAAAATTCTCTCCGTTGCAGTATACAATCACTACAAAAAACTACAATTTCACCGAGATTCAGATGTCGAGTTAGAAAAAAGTAATATCCTGTTAATTGGTCCTACAGGAACGGGTAAAACCCTTCTGGCGCAGACCTTAGCCCGTATTTTAAATGTGCCTTTCGCTATTACCGATGCAACGACATTGACGGAAGCGGGGTATGTGGGCGAAGATGTTGAAAATATTATCCTGAAGCTAGTACAAGCTGCAGAAGGTGATATTGCCCGCGCGGAGCAGGGAATTATTTATATTGACGAGATTGACAAGATTAGCCGTAAATCCGAAAATCCTTCGATTACAAGAGATGTTTCAGGGGAAGGTGTTCAACAAGCCCTATTGAAAATTCTGGAAGGAAAAACAGCGAATGTGCCCCCGCAGGGAGGACGTAAACACCCACATCAAGAATTGATTGAAGTGGATACTTCACGGGTTCTGTTTATATGTGGCGGCACCTTTGTTGGTCTGGATAAGATTATCGAGCAGCGTACTGGACACCAAGGGTTGGGATTTGGATCCTCGGTTCAAGCGAAGAGCGAAAGAAAGATTCACGAAACCCTCGCACAAGCTGCCCCCAAGGATTTGGTCAACTACGGCTTCATCCCAGAATTTGTCGGACGTCTACCCGTCGCTGCGGTGCTGCATGACCTTGACGAATCAGCGTTAATCCAGATTTTGACTGAGCCTCAAAATGCCCTGCTTAAACAATACACCCAACTGCTTGATTATGACAAAGTATCGCTTCATGTCGCGGAAGATGCGATTAGAGTAATCGCTCAAGAAGCAATAAAACGTGAAACGGGTGCAAGAGGGTTAAGGTCGATCTTGGAAAACCTGATGCTAGATATCATGTATGAGATACCATCTTCTACCAAACTAGTCAAAGAATGTATCATCACAGCGGATGCTGTTTTGAAAAATGAACCACCTGTATTAGTCTATGAAGATGAACGAGAAGCTCTAACTGCCTAGCAAATTAACAAATGGGCGAATTACGTATCACGAACTATGTTTTACGTTCAAGGAGTTCATTATGAATCAAGATGCAAGCAAAGACCGTCAGGCTGATGAAGTTGTGATATTTCCGGTTATTCCTACCCCCGGAAAGGTTTTCTTTCCTCGTACAAGTACACCTTTAAATGTCATTCGTAAGATGGGGGTCCGGGCGACAAAATATGCCGTGCAAACAAATCAGGATGTACTGTTGCTCAACCAAAAGGACAAAGACGAGGAGAACCCGGGTCCTGATGGCTTTTATCGTGTTGGTACAGCCGCAAGCATTGCGGACTCTTATGATCCACGCGATGGAAGCATTCGGATTGCGATTGAAGGACATAGCCGTGCAATTGTGCTGCGCTGCTTTGAAACGGACGGTTTTCTGAAAGCAGAGGTTAAAATTGTTCTCGAGGAATCGGATCAATCAAAGCAAGCAACGTCATTGATGAAAACAGCAGTTGCGGCCTTTGAAGAATATACCAAAGGCAATCGTCAAACGCCTGAAGAAGCCCTGATGGTCGTCCAAAAAGAGACTGAACCGGGGCATGTTGCCGACGCAATTGCCGGTTTCACTAGTATGGAGGCGGAGAGGTTGCAGGCTGTATTAGACGAGATTAACCCGATTAAGCGGCTTCAGATTGTTATTGACCTGCTTCAGGAAGATTTAGAACTTTTCAAATTGGACGATAAAATCAATACGCAGGTGCGTAAGTCCGTTGAGCGAACCCATAAAGAATTTTACCTTCAGGAAAAGATGAAAGCTATCCAGAAGGAACTCGGTCGGGGAGATGAACAGGGCGACGTTGAGGAGCTGCGGGAGCAGATTGAGGCGGCAGGCATGACCGAGGAAGCGGAAGAAAAGGCTTTGAAAGAGCTTGACCGACTACAGCAGATGCCGCCGATGTCTGCAGAATCGGGTGTCATCCGCACCTATATCGACTGGCTCCTTGCCTTACCTTGGGACAAACAGACCAAGAACGAAATTGACTTAGAGGGGTCGGAGAAAATACTGGACGATGACCACTATGGTCTCGAAAAACCGAAAGAACGCATCCTTGAATACCTTGCTGTGCTGCAATTGGTCGAGAAACTCAAGGGGCCCATTCTCTGCTTTGTAGGGCCTCCCGGGGTCGGCAAGACCTCGTTAGGTCATTCAATTGCCAGAGCAACCGGGCGAAACTTCGTCCGCATGTCCTTAGGAGGCGTTCGGGACGAAGCCGAAATCCGTGGGCATCGCCGGACTTACATCGGATCTTTGCCGGGCAGAATTCTTCAAGGACTTCGAGATGCAAAATCGAAGAACCCACTTTTCCTCTTGGACGAAATCGACAAGATGAGTATGGACTTTCGGGGCGATCCGGCGTCGGCGCTGCTTGAAGTGCTTGACCCGGAGCAAAATGGGACCTTTCGTGACCACTACTTGGATGTAGCGTTCGATCTCTCGGAGATTATGTTTATAACCACTGCAAATACACGGGAGCCAATCCCACCTGCTCTGGAAGACCGCCTTGAGATTATTGAACTCCCCGGCTACACGGAATATGAAAAGCACAAAATCGCCAACCTATTCTTGATTCCCAAGCAGATCGAAGCCCACGGACTCAAAGAAGAGTGCCTCAAATTCTCGGACGATGCAATTTTTGACATCATCCACAGGTATACCCGTGAAGCGGGTGTCCGAAACCTAGAGCGCGAAATTACGAGCGTCTGTCGCAAGGTCGCTAAGGAGGTTGTGAAGAGCGGCAACGCCGACCTGAAAATTGAGGTCGATGTTGAGAATTTGACAGAATATCTCGGTCCTCCGAAATTTTCACAGGGAAAAGCGGAAAAACAGGATGAGGTCGGTGTCGCAACGGGCTTGGTCGTTTCCCAGGCGGGTGGAGATGTCGTTCCAATTGAAGTTGCGACAATGGCTGGAGATGGCAAGCTAAACATGACAGGCAGACTTCAGGAAATTATGCGCGAATCTGTTCAGACGGCACTCGGTTACATCCGCTCTCAAGCGGAATTTCTTGAGGTGCCGCCTGATTTTGAGTTCAATAAGCACGATATCCACATCCATGTGCCTGAAGGTGCGATTCCCGTAGAGGGCCCATCGGCGGGCATTACGCTCGCCACCGCGATGGTTTCTGCGATGACGGGGCATCGGGTCCGTAAGGATATCGCGATGACCGGTGAGATCACCTTGCGCGGGCATGTCCTTCCGATCGGTGGGTTGAAAGAGAAGGTGCTCGCAGCACACCGCAACGATATCAAGAACGTTATTATCCCCCAAGCGAACGATAAGGATCTCCCTGATATTCCCGAAGAAGTTCGGAATTCTCTGCAATTTTACAAGGTCAGTGATATGAGTGAGGTCTTAGCACTTGCTCTGAAGAAATCCGATTCGTCTAATGATGCTACTCAAGAGGGTGATGATATAGCTGAAGTGTTAAATTTACCTCTGGGGACACCCGATGCGCCTCGACAAATTCCTACAGGTGAGCCGCCTCATTAAACGTCGTACCGTTGCCAACTCGATTTGTACCCGTGGGCGGGTGCGAGTCAACGGACACCCAGCGAAGGCAGGCAAAGAACTGTCCGTTGGCGATGTATTGTCAGTTGACTTTGGGGAAGAAGAGACAGCTGTGTATGAAGTGCTAGAGGTCCCTTCTGGCAATGTTCCGAGAGCGAGAGCCTCAACCCTCTACCTGCGAATTAATGACTCAGAAGATAACGCGTAGATTCTCAGACCCCGGTCGAAGATCGGGGTCTTTTTTTGTCTAATTAGGAATGGACTAGAACCCTAGGAGAGAATATTAATATGAGCAATACCGATATAAATCATTACGACCTTATTTGTATTGGCAGCGGCAGCGGCGGGTTTTCAGCGGCGATGGCTGCCAAAGCTGAAGGATTGAAGAACATTCTCTTAGTAGAAAAACGTCGCGTCGGGTACAGCTTATGCACGAACGAAGGCTGTATGCCATCTAAAACCTTGCTCGCCTCCGCAAGCGTGAAGCGTACCTTTGAGGAGAGCCCCAATTTCGGTATCACAGCCAGCGACCTACAGGTCAATTGGTCAACCGTGCAGAAACGTGTCCGAACTTTAGTGGAAGATGATTTTTTTGCTGCACGTAGGGAGGCAATTCTCAACGCATCGGTCGATATCGTAGAGGGCAGTGCCCGTTTCATTGACCCACATACCATTCAGGTTGGAGATAACCGCTACGCTGGTGAGAAAATTGTTATCGCCACCGGATCTATGGTAGATGTTCCCCCTTTGCATGGGTTAAAAGGGACAGGATATATTACCAGCGATGAGGCACTCTATTTGGAACACCTGCCCAGCTCTTTGATTGTCATCGGGAGTGGGTATATCGCTCTGGAGTTGGGATACCTTTTCCACAAGGTAGGGGTCGAAATTACGATGCTAGTCCGCAGTCCGCGGGTTCTAAGACGGCTTGACCCAGATATCGGCTTTGAATTACAGGACTTGCTTCGGCGGGAAGGGATGAATATCCTGACTGAGACCCAGCTGAAATCGTTCACACGCACAGAGAAAGGTAAGGAAGTACGCTTCGTGCAAGAGGGTGAAGAGAAGGTCGTTAGTGCAGAGGAGATTATGGTAAATACAGGCCGCCGGCCCGTGATAGATGATTTAGGCTTAGAAAAAACAGGTTTGCTCCTTGGTGAAAAAGGTAGGATTGAGGTCAATGATTACATGCAGACCAATGTGCCACACATCTATGCAGTTGGAGATGTTACCGGCAAAGCAGCGCTGGTTTATGCCGCTACGATGGAAGGGAAAATTGCTGGCTTACATGCGGCGGGGAAACGTGGCGTCAAAATGAACTATGACCTTGTCTCCAACATCATTTTTTCTCACCCGGAGATTGGCACAGTGGGTCTTACTGAAGCGGAGGCAAAGGCGCAGGGGTTAGATGTCATCACCGTGAAAACGCCGATGGAAGATATTGGCAAAGCCGTGGCAATCGGCGAAATAGATGGCTTCATAAAGATGGTTGCCGAACGGCCTTCAGGGCGCATCGTCGGTCTACATGTTCTCGGACCCCATGCCACCGATATTATGCAGATTGCGCTACCCCACCTCTATCACAATGATACAGTGTTTGATGTTCTGAATATCCCGTATCCGCATCCGACCCTCGGAGAGGCGCTCAGTTACCCTGCAGAGGACATAGCGGATGAGCTGACCGCCGCCTAAATGGGTAAACTTACCCCTCCCATTGCTCGATATCCAAACGCAAGTTGCTACCTGTCGCCTCGCTGGGGCTTTAGGTGTGCAGCGTTTGATTTTCTATACACTTGTCGCCCCGTTGGGGCTTTGTAGGTCGGGCTAGGAAACCCGACCTACGGGTATAGGGGTTTGACTTTTATCACGCCGCACATAGCTAGGACGTGTTGACATTTGACGGCCCGTAGGTTGGGTTGAACGGAGCCGGTGAAAAATGCCACGCATTACAATTGGGTTTGGAGGGGCGATTCTGCTTGAAATCTCACAAAAATAGTGAAACCCAACATTTGATCGTTGTCGGATTGAGATGTTGGGTTTCACTCTCTCTATCTACAAGGCGGTGTTGTTGAAATGCAGAACATCTATTGTCGTTGATAGTGACTCGGTTTTAACCGTTCAACCCAACCTACGATACTTATCCCAGTCCAATCCAATACCCGTAGGTCGAGATTTATATCTCGACACCCAGCTGTCGATTTTGGAAAATCGACCTACAGGGGTCCGAAGTCGTCTCAAGCTGCTCTGAGTCCCAATCTTATCGGGGTGTATCAGGTTGAAAACTCTAGGAACGGAGCTGGGTTCAATTTGTCAAATGTCAACAAAGCCTAGCAACTTGAGTTATAGTAGGCTACTAGCCAGATAGCTGCACAAAAAGTACCCACATCGGGCTGTTCCCAACTGTGTATGTTTCTAAAGGCTGGAGTTCACCGCTCTGTGCATTAATCCGGTAGGTGGCGAGTCTCCCCGACCCCTGACCGCCGGCAAACAGAAAATTCCCCGTCAAATCAACGTTGAACGCTCTCGGTGTTGGCTCCGTTGGCTGTTGCCCAATCGCAGTGAGCGATCCTGTCTCATCATCGGTTGCGAACCCGGCAATACTATCGTGCCCCCGGTTTGAAACGTAAACAAACTTCCCGTTAGGCGTGATATGGATTTGCGCACAGGAATTCTCCTCATCAAAATTGTCCGGTAGCGTCGAGACTGTCTGAAAGGCGGACAAGGTGCCCGCTGACGAGTCAAAATTGTAGGCGGTCACGCTGCTCCCCTGCTCGTTTGAGAAATAGAGAGTATCTCTATTCGGATGGAACACATAGTGACGGGGTCCCTCCCCTTCCCCAGCGGCAAGCGTGGGAACGGAGGCATTGGGGGTCAATGCACCGGTGTTTTCATCAAACTGAAATTGAAAAATAACGTTAGACTCACCAACGTGAGGGAGAAAAGCGAATTTATTGGACGCATCGGTCATGATGCAGTGCGCTTTGTTCGCTGTTGTGCGCCATTCGATAGCGGGTCCGCCCACAACTCCGTCCTCGCCGATAGGATGAACCGACGCAACTCCGGCACCGTAGTAGGCGGAGAGTAAGAAGTTGCCTTTTCCATCCGTAGAGATATAGCAAGGATCCGCCTCAAGCGAGACCGATCCTATGGGTGACAGGTCGCCTGTGTTTGGATCGATGCTGTAACTTGCGATTTCCTGTGTGGAGCGGAGCCCCGCATAAAGAAATTTGCTCTCAGGATCAACTGCCAGCGGACCAGGGGAACCGCCAACCACCACATCACGCTGAAACGTGAGTTGCCCT
>JAKZSX010000245.1:0-2746 GCA_047517405.1 Candidatus Poribacteria bacterium
GTGGGCGAAATAGCGAAAATCGTGTAACGCCGGTGTTCATCTCACCGGATAAGGTTTTCATCTCCACTAGTACCCGTGATGCCGGGATTGTCCTACGGATTGTCGGGACAGGTGACGATATGCGCGTCGAAGAGGTGTGGCGAAGCCATACGATGATTAATGGTTTTTCCACAACCGTGCTTCATGACGGTTATATCTACGGTTTCTCGAACACCATCTTCAAGTGTGTCAATGCTGAAACAGGCGAGGAAAAATGGAAAACTCGCGGATTCGGTCAAGGTTCGGTCATCTATGCTGATAACCACCTTATTGTCCTCGGTGAAAACGGGAACCTCGCACTCGTTGAAGCGACCCCGGAAGCGTACCGCGAAGTTGCACAGGCACAAGTCCTTTCTGGGCGGTGCTGGACTGCTCCCACGCTATCTAACGGTAAACTTTACCTGCGAAACCACCAAGAGATAGCCTGTCTGGATCTAAGCGGTCAAGGAGAATAGTCGATGAAAAACACCTTTACTCTCGTCGCTGGATTACTGATAGTGTTTGGGGTGTTTATCACCACAAATGTGCAATCGCAAAACAGACCGAACAGGCAGCAGCCCTTATCTCAGGAGATGAAACGGTTTGACCTTAATAACGACGGTCAATTAAGCACCGATGAGAGTGCGATTCGCGTCGAAGTCATAGCGCTTGAAACTTTCTCCGATACCCAACTCAGTGAAAGCCAGATTCGCCAGATGTATGGTGCACAGCCCGATGGGTTTGATAGAAGAGGTGGGGGATCGCGTGGAAGGGGCGGCTTTCGAGGATCCGACAGCGGATCGAGCAGACGCCTGAATCCTGAGGAAGTTGAATTTCGCGATGGCACCGCCACGATTCCCGACCGCGAGACCTTCAAGAAATTGTCCTACCACGGGTTAGAGGTGCTTAGGGACACCCATCTCGCCGGGCTTGAATACGTGAAATTCAATGTTGAGAACGTCAACACCGCACACCCGGAGATCTACTTCATCAATACCAAAACCCATCGCGCCCACATGCGGTTCATGGCGGCTGTTGGATTGTCGCGAGGCGGCGGTCAGATGCGGGGTGTGCTTATCTACCGCCCACTCTCGAAGGCACCCAACGGCGAATTGGGCGTTTACACCTTTGAATTTGAACCGTCGGATTCATACCCGTTTGAGATGATTAAAATCGCCCATGATCTACTCGTTGCGAAGATGCCTATCCTAAAAGATCGGCTTGGGTATTGCCCATTATGGGGGGCGATCGACATTTACGGACAGGAGAAAAAACTGTATGATGCAGCGGCGTTTCCGGTCTATTTTGAAGACGATCTTTACGCTGAAATCGGCTACCTCCCACTGAACCCGGCGGCGTCATTTGGTCGTCTGCGATTGATGGATGTACAGGAACGTCCCACACCCCGCGATATCGTCCTATACAAAACGCTACCAAACGAAATGCCGCGGGTAGCGGGAATCATCACCGGCGTGCGCCAAACCCCGCTTTCACATGTCAATCTCCGTGCTATTCAGGACCAAGTTCCTAACGCGTTCATCTCCGAGGCGTGGAAAAACCGTAAAATTGCCCCGCTTATCGGAAAGTATGTTTACTACAGGGTGGACGCAGACGGTTTTGACATCAGGGAAGCGAAGCCCAAAGAGGTTGAAGCTCATTTTGTCGGCTTGCGTCCAGCAGATACTCAGATACCGGAGCGCGACCTTTCCGTCCGAAAGATTCGCCCGCTCGACGACATCAAGTTTTCCGACTCATCGGGTTTTGGAGTGAAAACGGCTAACGTAGCGACTATGCGAGGGTTCGGGTTCCCGGAAGGGACCGTCCCAGACGGATTCGGGATACCGTTCTACTTCTATGACGAATTCATGAAGCATAACAACTTCTACGCGTATGTTGAGACGTTGCTCAAAGATTCCGCGTTTCGGAATGACTATGCCACAAAGACCGCTGAGTTAAAAAAGTTTCGGGAGCACATTGAGGACGGTGAGATGCCTGCGTGGATGATGAATGCCCTTGCCGATGCGCAGAAATCCTTTCCAGAAGGGACCCCCATCCGATGCCGCTCTAGCACGAACAACGAGGATCTGCCCAACTTCAGCGGGGCGGGTTTATACGATTCGTTCGCGCACCAACCGGACGAGGGGCACCTGTCGAAGTCGATTAAGCAGGTGTTCGCAAGCCTCTGGAACTTCCGAGCCTTCGAGGCGCGTGAATTCTATCGCATCGATCACTTTGTGACCGCGATGGGTGTGCTGCTCCATCCCAACTTCGCAGGCGAATTGGCTAACGGCGTGGCTGTCACCGACGACATCCTCTACCAAACTGAGGGAACTTACTATCTCAACACACAGGTCGGTGAAGATCTCGTGACCAACCCCGATACGCAGTCGATACCAGAAGAGATTCTCTTAGACCGGTCGGATAGCCGTGACTACAGAGTTGTAACCACATCAAGCCGCTTGACAGATGGAAAACGGATTCTGACGGACGAATACTTGAGGGAGCTGCGTACCTATCTTGGCGTAATATACAGCAGATTCCGTGGCTTATACCAATCTGGTGCGGGCAACAGGGAGTTTGCCATGGAAATTGAGTTCAAGATTACTGATAGTGGCAACCTCTCGATTAAACAAGCGAGACCGTGGATATATTGAGCGCGTCGTATGCTGACGATATTTTATCTCAATCCTAGGTAAATAGGATAACTCTTATGAAAAATCAATGGCGC
>JAKZSX010000246.1:0-11354 GCA_047517405.1 Candidatus Poribacteria bacterium
CCCCTCTAACCAGCAACCGACACAGAGACACATCCCGACGTTAGGACTGTCAGCGATTTCAAACGCTCGCTTGTAACCTTCAAAGCTGCTGAAGATGCAGCGCGGGATGCCTGCTAGTCTTGGCACAGGGGGGTCGTCAGGGTGGATACCGATCATGACTCCAGCTTCCTCCGCCACCGGAGCGGCTTCTTTGATGAAATGGGTGTAGTTGTCCCAAATCTCCTGTTCCGAATATTCACGCCCATGCGAGAGCGGCATCTGATAGGTTTTTTCCCGCCAATGGCCCTCTTGCGCTGTGTCTAGGTCAAATCCTCTCGCACTCGCGCCGCCGCGAGTTGTTTCACGCTCTGTGCTCCAGATGCCGTTACCCATGTGGGCATAGGTGGTATATGGAATCCCGGCGCGACCAAGGTCGCGGATATACCGTTTGTACTGCTCGATCTTCTCATCGCGGTTGGGCAAGTTCAGCACAATCGCGTCCTGATTGTGGACATCACTGTTGCCGAAGCCGTAGATTTTTAATCCGGCGTTCTCGAAAACCTCCCGCCGACCCATAAAATAGTCGTAATTGGCATGTTCGCCATCCGTCCAGAGCACCACATATTCAACTCCCATCTGCTTGGTGAATTGCAGATCTTCCTCGGTTGGTTCAGGGGACATCTGTGCTGTAACTTTGATACCCGGGTCGATGTTATCCATTGGGTGTGTTGCCATGATTATATTCTCCTAGATTTGAAACGTGAAACGTAAAGCGTGATAGGTAAGTGATTTTGTTTCAGCGAATGAGAAATCTGCTATTGGGTTTACGTTTAGGGGCTTCCAATCAGTGAACTATTTTAGCAGAAAGCAAGCAGGCGGTCAACACCAACTAATATTTTCGTCTCTATACTTCAATTGGCATTCTGTAGAGGCACCAACCGTAGTGCATTTTGATAAAAAATCTTGTTCATGACCTCATCGGGAAGTGCAAGCTCTTTCAGAAATAGTTGCAGTGCTTGACCATGTTGATCGCGACCAAAAAGCAGGCGGTCTGCATAGCAGGCGAGAAATTCCCGTGCGTGTCCTATATCCCGTTGCAATGCACCCAACCCGGATCCGGCAGACAGATCTGCCCAGAGGTTGGGATAGGTATTGAGAAGTCGTTGTACCTGACCTCCGGGCTTAATCGGTCCACGAGGATATGTCGTGGGATCGGTATCAGCATCACCGCTGATATACCGCCAGAAGCCGGGGGCATGACCAACGAAAACCGTTTCGGGACATGCTTGCAAGGTACGCTCCAGGGGACCTGCGCCACCGCCGTACCAGTAGGTTTGGTAAATTTGTTTGCCGTTCTCGTCCGGCAGATAAGGAACATCTAAGTGTAACACAACCGGACACTTGAGTTCGCCTGCTTTGCGAAACAGTTCCAATGCGCGTGGATCGTCCAACAGCATCCGGTAGCTCCACTCTCAGCAGACCCGTACTCCGTGCATGTGATAGGCGGCTTCAAAAAGCACCGGCGCATCTCCTTCAGAAGGGCACGGACAATATCCAGCGATAAAGCGATCCGGGTATCGATCACGCGCTTGTAGTAATTCATCTAATGTGGCGCCTGCATGTGTGCCGTCCGGTCGGATATTACAGGGATTAAAGGCGCGGGAACTTCCCGGCGCGTCTTCTGCCGGCGGCAGATACCAAGTCAGCAGCCACGTTACGTCAATTCCGTATTCATCCATTTCGGCAATGACGCCGGCAGGGCTGATACCGTGATAGTATGCGTGTTGGTGTGAATCGATAATCATGTTCCCCTCCACCTTTCGTGATTGTTATGGAATAAAATACTTGCATCCCATTACTTTTTTGTTGTTCTAAAAATTGACCTATGATAAGATGGCATCGCAGTTAGAACGAAATATCACTAATTTTCTTCCGACGGTCTCCATTTTCAGAGATGCCCGTCTTTCAGGAAATAATCATGAGAATACTGATCCACTTTTCCTTTGACGAAGCACAGATCGAAGCCTTCCAACAGATTGCGTACAAATACGGCACCCACGAAGTCTGCCACGCTACTAGTGAGGAGGAAGCCCTCCAGTTTGCATCAGAGACAGAGGTCATATTGGGGCTTTTTCTACCTTCGGTTTGTGTGGCTGCCCCAAATCTACGCTGGATTCAATCTAACAGCGCAGGCATGGATAATTTTCTGTTTCCGGAAATCATCAAGAGGGATGATGTAATGGTTACCAACATGGCAGGACTCTACGCAAGCCAAGGCGGTGAACACGCTTGGGCGTTGCTTTTGTCTCTAGCGCGAGGTATCCCGTACGTCATGGGAAGCGAGGGACGTAGGGCATGGCAGATGCCAGTGCTTGAACTGACTGGCGGCACTCTCGGAATCATCGGTTTGGGTGGCTTTGGCATGGAGATAGTGCAGCGGGCGCGTGGTTACGATATGACCATCTTGGCTGTTGACCCGGTGCGCCAAGACAAGCCGGACCAGGTGGCTGAACTAAAACCTGCAACGCGCGAAAACCTGCACGACCTACTTAGGCGTTCCGATGCAGTCATGCTCGCCTGCCCCAAAACCCCGGAGACCTATCATCTGATTGGAAGCGAAGAACTCGCCATCATGAGGCAGACCGCCTACTTGGTCAACGTCACTCGCGGCGGCATTATTGACGAGGATGCCCTCGTAGACGCACTGAAGAACGGCGAAATCGCCGGTGCCGGTTTGGACGTGACCGAAATTGAACCGCCCCCGCCGGATAGTCCGCTATGGGATGCCCCTAACCTTATTATCACCCCACACCGTGCTGGATCCTCCCAACATCGCCCACGCAAGACCTTTGAGTTTTTCTGCGAGAACTTGGAGCGCTACCTGAAAGGGGAACCGCTACGAAACGTTGTCGGTAAGCGGCGCGGATTCTAATTGTCGTTTATTTTAACAGAAGGTCACTAACGAATCAATATCCATTCAGAAAAGATGCTGCATCCTGTTTCCTTTCGACAGGCTGGCGACACGATGCTATAATCGCAGCTAGTAATGATATTCTCAGCCACGGAAATAGGCGCATCGAACCAAAAGACTGGAGGCTACAAAATGAAGGGACAAAAAATCTTTTGTCCATCCCCGGCGGTTCAAGGGTTGGTTATATTGCTTTTTGTGCTTGGGTGTTGCCTCAATGCCTTTGCACAAGAAGCAACTACAACCGAAGATACTCGATTGTTTGACACAGGCAAAAAATGGATTTTTCTCGCCGTAATCCTGTACTCGGCTACAGTGGTCTATTGTATATACCATGCCCGGAGTGGTAAGGAGCTGTTTATCCGTCGTATTCCTGGTCTCGAAGCTGTAGATGAGGCTATTGGCCGTGCAACCGAGATGGGGCGTTCGATTCTGTACATCTTGGGCTTGGGAAGTGTCAGCAACGTCGCAACCATCGCGAGTATGAACATCCTCAGCCAAGTGGCGCAGAAAACCGCGGACTACGAAACGCCGCTACGGGTGCCGTGCAACGATCCGATTGTGATGAATGTAGTTCGGGAGATGGTGAGAACCGCTTATTTAAATGCAGGAAGACCTGATGCCTACAATGAAGAGAATATCTTCTTTCTCACCGAAAGCCAGTTTGCTTACGCTGCAGGTGTTGATGGGATGATGGTGCGAGAAAAACCGGCTGCGGTTTTCCTGCAAGGTTCGTTTTTTGCCGAGTCGTTGATTTTGGCGGAAACCGGCAATTCCATTGGGGCAATCCAGATTGCGGGTACTGACAAGGAGCATCAACTGCCGTTCTTCATCGCTGCGTGCGACTATACACTGATTGGTGAAGAGCTATACGCTGCCAGCGCGTATCTGTCTCGTGAACCAATGTTACTTGGCAGCCTCAAGGGTCAGGATTACGGCAAGGTGATGATTTTTGGTGCCATCGTGATTGGCGTCATTCTTGAACTCTTTGGGATTACTTGGTTGACGACGTTCTTCCAGCGAGTCAATTAGCGTTCTACGTTTCACGCTTCAGGAGGTGTTATGAGACGACAAGTTCCGTTAATTCTTTGCTTTGCATTTGGTATTGTAATGGTTCTCACCGAATTTAGTCCGCACCGATTTTCTCGATGGCTCAACAAGGAAATCATCGATTGGGTGCTGGTTATCGGTCCGTTTGCGCTTGTATTGGCTATCGCAACGTTGGTACAGACCCACTGGGTCCGCATCCGTCGTCGTGCAGAACATTGGCAATACAGTTATGTTGTGTTCGCTGGCATTATCATCATGGTGCTGACAGGTATCCCTACTTTTCTTAATAAGATTTCTTTCCTTTCAAAGATGGATCTATCGTTTGGGCCGAAGAGTCCTATATTTGTGTGGTTGTTTAGGTACGTACAAGTCCCGATGGACGCCACCATGTTTTCACTGCTCGCTTTCTTTATTGCATCTGCAGCCTACCGTGCCTTTCGCACTCGCACCCTTGAGGCGACCCTGCTACTCGCCGCGGCACTGATTGTCATGATTGGGAATGCTCCCGTTGGAGACCTCATCTGGAATATCGTGATGCCATTTGGAGATAACTTCCCCTCTTCCGCACGGCAGTGGATTTTAGGTAATCCGAATCTCTCTGCACGACGCGGTATCATCCTCGGCATCAGCCTAGGTGTTATCTCTCAGTCAATTCGTATTATCTTGGGGATTGAGCGTTCATATCTCGGAGGCGTAGAAGGAGATTAAAAAATGATCGAAAAACTAATGAACATAGATCGGCGAATTGTCTTTATTTTGGTGGCGTTGGCGGTAATTATTCCCTCCCTGCTGAAAGTCAGTTTTCCTATCACCGTATCTCAACCGACACGCAGCGCCTACGACTATATCGAAGCCCTGCCTCCCGGCTCAGTCCTCATGATTGGATTTAACTATGGTCCCTCGTCGCTAGCAGAGCTCCACCCAATGGCAAAAGCAGTGATACACCACTGTTTTCGGAAAAAGATTCGGGTGATTGGTATGACGCTTCTAGTGGAGGGGGCAACATTGGGGGACGAAATGCTGACAGATGCCGCTGCAGAAGCGGAAGCGGTTTATGGTGAAGATTATGTTTACCTCGGCTTCCGACCGGGAGCAACGCAGGTGCTTCTCGGAATGGGCACAGCAATCGATTCCGTTTTTGAAGCCGATTATGCCGAAACTCCGCTCGCTGAAATTCCCATGATGGAGGACATCAAAAATTATGAGCAGATCGATTTGGTTCTCGACCTAGCATCAGGGAGTTCGACAGAATGGTGGATTACTTACACGAACACAAGGTATAACCAGCAGATTGCCGCGGGTGTGACCGGCGTGATTGTATCGCAGATGTACCCGTACTTACAGACAAAGCAGTTAATCGGCTTGATGCCCGGACTATTAGGTGCTGCGGAATATGAAAAGTTAATTGAGAGACCCGGAAAAGGGACCGAAGGCATGAGCATTCAGTCCTTCGCGCATCTGCTAGTTGTCGGGCTCGTTATTCTAGGCAATATCGCCTTCTTTATCCAACGGCGTCAAGCCGAATAAAACAGGAGGTTTCATACATGGCGGAATTGATTGGCATCTGGGTGGCTGCACTACTTACTCTCTGTATCTTCAGTTTTCTCTATCGCGATAATCCATTTTACCGATTTGCAGAGCACCTTTTTGTGGGTGTCTCGGTGGGTTACGGTATCGTACTTACTTTCCATCAAGGCTTGATTCCATTCGCGTGGAAACCACTTTCGCAAGCCTTTACGCAGCAGCAGTGGATTGGCTTAGTGAAGATTATTCCGATCTGTATTGGTGTATTATTCTTCGCTCGTCTTTTCCCGACGCACGGTTGGCTGATTCGCTATCCAATTGCTATCCTCATCGGGGTGGGGTCCGGTTTGGCAATTCCCAATGTGATGCGGGCGGACATCTTTCAACAGGTGCACGGCACATTAACTCCGTTTGCACAAATTCATGCAGGCGAGTTAGATCCATTTCAAATCTTTGGTGCCATTCTCATGTTGATTGGTGTCATATCAACGTTGACCTATTTTTTCTTCTCGGTCGAACATCGAGGGGTGGTTGGTGGCGTCTCAAAGATTGGCATTGTCTTTCTGATGATTGGGTTCGGTTCAGCATTCGGCAACACGGTGATGGGCCGTGTGTCTCTCCTTATCCAACGGGTGGATTTCTTACTGCATGATTGGCTGCACCTAATTTAATTGATGAACAGTGTGCGGCATAACGGGAGAAAATAATGGGGGTTAGAACTGGCATCGTCGGTCTTCAGAGTGTTTTTTGGCCAAACGCCTTCGCTAATTGTTTGAGCACTATTTCCAATGCCGAACTTGTTGCATGTGCTGATCTAGACTACGCCCCGAATCTGATTTCTATCTCCCTCAGTAAAACACCGGCGGAATATGCTGCAGCGTACGACCTGCGATTGTATCATGACCCGGTAGAGATGATTCAAAAGGAGGGATTGGGCGCTGTTTGCATCTGTGCTAAGAACACTGAAGTTGTCCACCTTGTCGAACAGGTTGCCCCTTTGGGTGTCGATATCTACATCGCCAAACCAATGGCGACAACCCCTGAAGCAGCGGAGCGCATCGTAAAAGCGGTGCGGGAGAACGGAGTGATTGCGACCTCCGGCACAACGGAGCGTTTCGATGGGGGTATCCGCGAGGCATATCGACAGTTCAGAGACGGAGCGATTGGTGAACTAATTTCGATTCGAGCATTGCACCAACACGGGAGCATTAACAGTTTTCCAAAAGACGATTGGTATTGGGAGGAAGCGCAAGGGGGTCCAGAGCTCTCTTTGATTTGGTATGCCGCCGACGTGGTTAGATGGTTTGCCGGTTCAGAAGTGACCAGGGTTTACGCCGAATATGACAATTACCTTTCAGACCAATCGCCGTTTATGGACAATGGCAAGATTATCCTACGATTTGAGAATCGGGTCATAGGGTCGATCGACATCTATTTTTCCGTCGAAGGTTTTCGGTTTCCCAGTTATGAAGTTGAACTTGTTGGCACAGCGGGTGCAATTCGGACGCAGCAAAGCGTTTACGAAGGAACGCTTTTCACGAAAGAGGGAGCCAGCAATTTTTATCGCCTCCAAAATAACAACCTGCTCGACGAAATGACCCATTGGGTGGAGAGCTGTCAAAACAAAACAGATCCCGATTTGACGATTGAGGATGCCCAGCGCGTGATTGAGTTATGTTTAGCCTGTCGCGAGTCTGCACAGACGCATACGCCGGTTGCTCTGTCTTTTGGTGAGACGTCAGCACGTTGATTTTTAATGCCGTCGACTTAGGCACCCAATAGCAATCCGTCTTGAAGGAAACACTTACGCAAGAAATCAGGGGAATCAATTATGAGTCCGATATTTCGCATTGACGCGCTCTCGCCGGAAGACATCGAAGCTTTTCACAGGGATGGTTATGTTGCCATACCCAATGTCTTTACGGAGGAGGGTCTGTCGGGATTGACCGATGAGATCCTTCACATGGATGGTGCCCGTGAATTTCTCCACGCTTTAGACGAAGAGCAGGGCAAACCGAGCAAACCAAGCGCATACTTTGTTAGGCCATGGAACGACAGAGGACCGTGGGCTGACCAACTTATTGACGCTCCCCTTGTTACAGCACTGCTGCAAGCGACGATAGGTCCCGATTATCACTTCTGCCATTCTGCGCTGAATATTGCCCCTCGCGGTGCAGGGCGGGTCGGTTTTCATCAAGATCACCACCATTGGCGCCATGATCACCCCATCAATCTCGCTGAGAGGGACAAATGGTACATCCAGATACTCTACTATCCCAACGGGTTTACGCGCAGAGACAGAAGCCTCTCGGTCATTCCGGGCAGCCATCGGGTTCCACCAACGGAAGGTGTTACACCAGAAAAGCTGTTATCGGGCGAATTTGACGGGGTTGCCGGTCGTGAACTTGCGGTGAGACATCTAGAACTGCCGCCGGGAAGCATGGTCTACCTGAACGCGAGGATGTTTCACGGCGTTGAACCGAAGCCTTTGGATTCCCCACAGGCGTTTCGACTTTTCGCAATTGACATCTTCAAAGAGGCTGGGCCACCGCATCGCCACACACAGGAGATTCCGCCCGAGTGGATTGAACGCGCAGGGCCCGCCCGGAAAAAGATGTTCGTGCGAGAAGCCTACACGCCAGAATGCTGGATTAGCTGATTCCGAAGGCAAGGGTAGGCGTTACATTTCCGCCACTATAAAAAAATCAATGGCTTCCAACTGTGCTCGTAAATCGTTCCGTTTCTCCTCGGCGAAGGGAAGATGGGGCAGACGCGGTTTTCCACAGTCGAACCCCAGCATTCGCATTACTTCTTTGAGGGCACCAAAGAAACCGAAGGAAAACAGCACACGGGTCACTTGATTGGCGCGAACTTGGAGTTCCTGCCCTTGAGCAATATCCCCCTTCTTGTAACTGTTGTGTACCTCGCGATAGATTCCGGGCATATAATTGAGCGTTGAACCGATATTGCCGCACGCACCCTGCATCGCGGCGTAAATACACTGCTCATCCATACCCGAAAAAATACTCCAGTTATCCCCTCGTAACTCCACAATCTCTCTAAACTCGTACATATTTGGGCCCGTGTACTTCGTGCCAGCAACGGTAGGGATTTCCATCAACCGTCGCATCAGCGCAACGGCATCCATGGGACCACCAAATATGTAAGTCAGCAGTGGTAGGTCAGGGGCACCAGCACCAACCCGTGCAAAGTAGGTATACAGACTCTCGCCATCCTGAAACATCGGTGGGATGACGCTGCTTATCCCTGCGGCCCCTACCTCCTGTGCATGTTCCGCCAACTCGACCGCATCGCTTACAACCATGCTACCGATGTGTGCAATGACAGGTACGCGTCCATTCACTTGGTCAACCACGGTTTCAGTGACCAGTTTGCGTTCCTCTAGCAACATGAAAAGCCCTTCTCCAGTGCCACCACAGACGTAAAATCCCCCGACCCGCTTATCGAGCAGATATTCTACAAGCTCGCGTAACACTACCACATTTACTTTATCCTCGGCTGTGAAGGGTGTGACCAATGCGGGCCATGCACCACTAAAACTGAACATAAACTCCCTCCGTTTTTGGCTATGACGTAAATTAGAAATTCCCCCATGAAACCCACACCGTAATCAGTCCGTCCGGTGCGTCGATACCCCCTTGGAATTCTCAAGGGCATCAATCCAAAGCCGGCACCATTCATCATAATCACGTAAAACGCTCTCAGGGTTGCTCGGAGAGCGCACAATGAAGGCTGGATATGCTGTTCTGCCCGTGTGATGCCCGGTGGTCTGGTAACGTAGATCCAGAGACCAACGGCATCTGTCCGAGATGTTGGGAACGGAACGATGCGGGGTGAACTTATTTAACAGAACCACATCTCCTTTATAGCAGACGAGATCTATCGGCTCAACCGATGGTAGGATCTCAGGCCGAATCGTAACGGTTGCCGCTTCTTCTTTGAAGTGGCTCAGATAGCCAAGGGTGGAGACGCCGGGAAGTGCTTGCATACAACCCATTTCAACTGTCGCATCTCCTAAGGGCAGCCAACAGGTTACGATGTTCGACACTTCGGCTTCGGGCATCATTACACCGGCATCCTGATGCCAAGGAACGACATGGAATGATGGACCGGTGCGCCCTTCGTAGGCCGTCGGTGGCTTGGTGCGTGCATGTTGAATGGGATCGCAGGTGATTTCTGGACCAACGAGCGATTCTACTGTATCGAGTAGGTTCTTGTTATGCAAGAACTCAAACATCGCTTTACCACGAGATGTACTGATGTCGAGCCCCTCGGCAATGTCCTTGCACTGCTTAAAAAGGAGCCCAAAGCGTGTGTCGAAGGAAGCATCAGGATACAGGTTCTGAATTTTCCCCATGGCGTGTAGCTCGCACGCACGCCTATCCACCCAAGCATCAAGCTCGTCAATCAGGGGATTTAACTCGAATTCAGGTAAGACATTCTTGACGATTAATACTCCATTCGTTTTAAATTCTTCAATTTGCTCATCTGTCAGTTTCATCCAGTTTTCCCTTTATCTTTTATCAATATTGACTAAAATGGTTAGGGGCGTACATCAAAGCAGATCACAAGTAGTACGGAATCAAGATGTCTTGTCCTATTGTCAACTTCGTGCCTAAAATGCCTGACCTAGCTGCAGGTAAAAGAGGGGTTTAAACTCTCTCATTAATGGAACTCCAACGTCGACACGGGCAGGTCCGAGAGGGGTATCGAAGCGTACGCCCATACCTGTTGCCAAACGTGGTGGAACCTCCTGAATATCCGAAAATTTATTCCAGACACTGCCTGTGTCTAAAAATAGGGCACCACCGATGAACTTATAGATTGGAAAACGAAGTTCCACATTTAAAATAAACAACACATCCCCACGATGATTCCCGAATTCGTCTTCTGGTCCCAAACCCCGTTCCGGGTATCCTCTGACTGTTGTTGAACCCCCGGCATAGAAACGCTCGAAGGAGATAATCTCTCGGTCACGGTTTCCTCTAAGCCCTTTTTCATACCCCAAACGAATTGCACTAGCAAAGACAGTATTGCCCCGAAACTGCCGGTAGTATCGATGATCTGTTGTAAATTTGAAAAAACTGGTTTTTCCTTTGAGGAACCCACCTGCATATTCAATCGCGACCTCATTAAACCAACCGTTTTTTGGGTTCAGGAAATGGTCTCGGCTGTCCCAATGGAACTCGATGCCGAGACTGCTGACTGTAGTCTGAACTTTAGGGGGATCATCACTGTCGCGCAGATCCTGAGATTTGTACTGTATCGCCAGGTTGCTGAATCGTCCAAGGCGTTTGGCGAGGTTCGCCGTGCCACCCCGCGCCCGTATATCCTCGTACTCCTCTAGATTATCGTTGAACAGGCGAAAAGTGCCTATTGTCGGTCCGATGAGTTTTTCAAGGAGTGCTAGTTTGAACCACGGCTCAATCAGCGTTATTTCATACAAATTACCTCTTGTACCTTTACTGATTTTCCCACTCGCTCTCATGTTACGCTTGAACAGATTGTTATGAGTAAGCTCCAATGTACCACGAATACCTTCGGAGGAAATATATCCCCCACTAACGCTAATTGAGCCCGGTTTTTTTAGGGCAACCCCCACATCAACATCAATAATTTCCGTATTGACAACATGTCGATCGGATGCCTTAATTTCAACCTTTTGAAAAAGACCTGCGGTCAGCAAACGTCGTCGAGATTCAAACAACAATCGCTCTTCGTCAAATACAGTTCCTTCAACTAAGCCAAGGTTTTCAAATTCCCGCTGCAAAACATGCAGTTTAATTTGCCCATCCCCGTCGAAAGAGAATTT
>JAKZSX010000247.1:0-4357 GCA_047517405.1 Candidatus Poribacteria bacterium
TGCCGAGAAATCCTTTGTACAGACGTGGGCGGGGCTGCGTCCCTACGCGAAGGGCGGCCCATATCTTGGAGAGCTTCCCGGCTTTGACAACGTGTTTGTTGCCGCCGGACACTTCAAAAATGGCATTCTGCTCGCTCCAATTACGGGGAAGCTAATCTCTGAATTAATTGCAACAGGAAATCCATCAATGTCGCTAGCACCATTTAGCTTGTAATAGACAAACTCATAAAACGTAAAAGGAGGGACCCATGGACGTTATATCCGTACCCACAACCAATGCCACCAAAAAGAAAATCTCCTTTGAAGACTACCTGCTGATGCCTGAAATCAACAACCCGTATGAAATCATTGATGGAGAATTTATACCGTTTCCTGTCCCGATACCTGTGCATCAAAGAATGAGTGCGAATGTTTTCACGCCACTCTCAAACTATGTGGAAGCAGAAGACCTTGGCATAACGCTGTTTGCACCAGTTGATATTATCCTCCAACGCCACCCACTGCGTACCCGTCAACCCGATGTGTTGTTTATCCACAAAAACAAACTCTCCGGCACCGGTTTTGATGCGATTGAAGAACTACAGATCCTTGAAATTGCGCCAGATTTGGTCGTCGAAGTGCTTTCGTCATCGGACACCGAAAAAGTGCTGTCAGGGAAGTTGTCAGATTATCAGCGGATTGGTGTCAAAGAGTACTGGCTGGTCAGTCGTGAAGCCCGATCCGTCGAGGTGCTGCAATTAACGAAAGAACAATCCCAGTCGTTAGGGCATTTTGGTCTCGGCGAAACCATCCGGAGTTAAGTCCTCCCAGACCTTCAACTGATTGTGAACGCGATCTTTACTTGAGGCTCATATCAAAAGAAAGTGCAAAACGCGAAGAGAAACTGTAGGGGCGGAGTTTCCCCGCCCATGCTTGCTGTGCTGTTGCGTGATTTCTTAACATGAGCCATACCTGATACCATCAGTCTCCACCTCTGGCACCTTACATCTCACGCATTATGTATGTCTCAATGCCTCAATCGGCGTAAGCTTCGCGGCTCGACTTGCCGGGTAATATCCGAAAAATACGCCAACACCCCCGCCAGCACATACAGCGGTCAACACCGATTCAATGGTGATGACGGAGGGCCACTCAATAAAATCCTGCATAAACTTGCTGACCGCCCACGCAAAGCCGCTGCCCAACGCCGTTCCCAGAACAATACCGATAATACTACCGATAAGACACAGGATAACCGACTCGATAAGAAACTGAGTGCGTATATCCCGGCTCTTCGCACCAACGGCTTTACGCAGCCCAATTTCAGGGATGCGCTCGGTGACGGACACCAGCATGATATTCAGGATGCCAATTCCGCCAACAATCAAAGCAACAGAGGCGATAATGACGAGGATGAGCTCAATAATCATGATAATTTGGTTGGCAGATTTCAGTTCTTCTTTCATCACCCATGTCTCAAAGAACTCCTCGCCGCCGTGATTTCGCTTCAAGACCGTCTTGACTTCCTCCACCGCCTGATCCACAGATTGATGGTCTTTTGCGCGGATCAGGATATGTCCGACATGATCATTCCCCCAAAAATAGGTCTGTGCTGTGGTAATTGGAATAAATACTTGGTTGTCTTCACTATTCTCGGTATCGAGCCCCTTGCCCCTTGACTCCATTACCCCCACGACGGTAAATCGTTGGTTGTTAATTTTTATCTCTCTCCCGATTGGGTCAAGTTCTGCAAACAGATCCCTCCAGATTTCCTCGCCAATTACACAGACCTTGCTCCAGAGACCGAGATCATCATCAGACAGAAATCTGCCATATCCGCTATACCACTTGCGTGCAACCTGATACTCCTGTGCGGTAGCTTGCATCCGAGAGAACTTGCGTTTCCCCTGAACCGAAACCGTCGCACTGCTCCCAGCCTCCGGGGTTGCTACCTCAACGGAGGGGCACTCGGTTTGGATCGCGCGCACATCCTCCATCTTCAGATAGTGCTTACTTGGATTCCGCATCCACTTTTCGTTCTTACGAATCCATTCGCGCCGATATACCCCGAACATGCTCGGTCCGCCGACCTTTTCGACCTCCCACATCAGGAGTGTCTTCGCACCGGCCCCGAAAGACATCATCGCAATGACACCCGCAATCCCAATTACGATGCCCAACATCGTCAAAAATGACCTTAACTTATTTGACCCTAAAATTGAGAATGCTGTGATTACCCCTTCTAACAGTTTCATCTAATTTCCTTTTCTTATTTCACCTAAGGTTGTCATGAGGATCTACAAGAAACGTTTTGCCCAATCCATGAATGTCCGCTTTTTCAAATAACAAGAGCATATCACCCGTTTGAGCCAAACTCAACTCTACCCGATTTAACCCTGAGTTGTCAAGAGGAGATGGCACCGCTTTTTTATTGCGAGGTCTAAACCTGTGTGGTAGAATGTCCACCAATTTAGCGTCCAAGATGATATGTCTCCAAAATCCTATGTTGGTGGATAATGAAGCCACCCCAGAGAGCGTTTGACTCGGATAACGTATGCCCCCGTTTCTTCATTATTCAGACGATTATTCGGCAGCCAATGTTTAGAAATCAATCTCAGTAAGAGAGATCAGAAAATGTCAGGGATAGTCAGAGAGAGCCGATGTGTCCTCTTGGATTGGGGCGATACCCTAATGCGGGACTTCCCGGCATTTAGCGGTCCGATGGCTGATTGGCCCCATGTCGAAGCTCTTCCCAACGTCAAAGAGACACTTGCCCAACTTTGGTCACAATGGACGCTCGCCCTTGCTACAAATACAATCGACTCAGATGAGACCGCCATCTGGAAGGCACTGGATCGGGTCGGGCTCCGCTCATTATTGGATAAAGTATACTGTTTCCAAAGTATCGGTCACAGTAAGCCTGCACCGGGCTTTTTTGACTACATTGTTAAAGATCTCCTGATGGATAGGCGTCGCATGGTTATGGTGGGAGATGGCTTTGAGAAGGATGTGCTCGGAGCAAATCAGTCGGGAATTTGTGGTATCTGGTTTAACGAATCGTCGGATGAGATGAGGGTCGGGAAGATGTACAAGACGATTTTCGATTTTCGATCCCTGCCGGATGTACTTACCGCTTTCAACATCGAATCTGATACTTAATGCAATCCCTTCTAACTTCCCTTTCTCGCTGGGGAAGATCGGAATCGGAAATTTCTATTGATGAGCAAGAATGTGGACAATAGTTCTGCCGCTGATTCACGGAAATCCCATAGGGCTGCGCCATCGGTGTTAGATCGAGCTGCCGCGCGGCCTCGAGGAGAGGTTTTGCTCCCCTTCCCTCGCCTTACCACCCAGAAAGAAGTTGATGCCCATCGCGTAGAGCTCCAGCAGTTGAAGCGCGCGAACATTGCCGCATGGCTTATGCTCGATACCGTGACGGCTGGCACCCGTTTCTGGCTCAATTTTGTCGAACATGTGTTCCATCAAACCGGAGGGAGAGAAGCCATCCAGAATCGCCTCCGTGGATGGGGGCATACCTCCCAAACATCGGACCGTATCTACCTCCTCGCGGAGGCAAACGCGGACGCGCCCTGCTACGATATAACCGATTACATCCAGCGTTGTGTGGACGGGGACCTCTCTGTTGCAGACAGGTTGAAAGGCCGAACAATCTTTCGACTATATCAGACGGAGACGCGGGGGTATGACCTATTGAGCCCGCAAGGTGTAAGTGCGCTCGCCCACCAAATTTTGGAGAGATATATCCATGAATTTCACGATCTGATAGAGTCGACCGTTGTGGGATTTTGCTGCGAATTTCCAACGTTTCTCTCTCCTCTCAAGGTGCCAGCGACCTCGATTCCTTGGAGCGATGCGTTTGAGCAAACTCTGGACCCAGATCTGCTATCTCACCTGCCATTAATCCATTATGAAACCTACGACTCAGCGACGATTCGCAGCCTCGTTTGGGAGCGACTGACCCAACAATTTGCGAAGATCTGTGTCGGAGGACTGAAAGAATTCTCCCACCAATGGAATCTGCAACTTGCCACTAATTTCCCCTCGACGGCGAAAGCGTTAGAGGTCGATATAGGCACAATCCTAAAATCCGCAGACCGTCCTATCCTCAACGCCAACAAGCTGGATAAATCCAAGCCGTTCTTAATCGCAAAGCAGATTACTAGTCGTTTTGAATCTCCATACAATCAGGTCGAAGACTCTCGGAGCGGGAACGTCGAAGGTTCGGGTCAAATCAGCTTATGCCGATCTGGCTCACACTCAAATCGATTCGTTGCTGATACTGCTTTGGGGTTCAATTCGTGGATGCATGTCGAGGACTCTCGGAACAGAGACGGGGTTCATAACGCCAGTTGGCTTA
>JAKZSX010000248.1:0-3442 GCA_047517405.1 Candidatus Poribacteria bacterium
TAGACCAGGTTCGCGAAATGATGGACTTCCTCGTCGGAGAGCCCTTACCCGACGATTATGGACAATTCCTGATGGGTGAGTTGTCCTTGGACGGTGGAGACCCTTATGCCCAGCCGGGGATGGGAGATATCCCGCTAGAGAAAAAGCGTGCGTTTCACGTCATCATCATCGGCACAGGTATGTCCGGTATCCTTGCCGCATACCGTCTCAAGGAGGCGGGTATTTCCTTCACGGCCATTGAGAAAAACGCGTCGGTTGGGGGAACTTGGTTTGAGAATACCTATCCGGGGTGCCGCGTTGATACTCCCAACCACGTATACTCCTACTCATTTAAGCCCAAGGATTGGCCGAAGTATTATTCTCCGCAGAACGTGCTTCTGAAGTACTTCAACGAGTGCGCCGATGAGTTTGGAATTCGCCCTCATATACGCTTCAACACGTCGGTTGAATTGGCAGAATTCGATGAAAAAACTTACACTTGGAGAGTACGGGTTAAGAGTGCCGACGGTGCGAGCCAAACCTTGGAAGCCCAGGCAGTTATCAGTGCCGTGGGTCAACTCAATCGTCCCAAACTTCCCGAAATTGAAGGGCGTGAGACGTTTAACGGCATCTCGTTTCATTCGGCAAGATGGGGACATGGGCACGATCTGACCGATAAACGGATTGCGGTTATTGGTACGGGTGCCAGTGCCTTTCAGTTTGTCCCGGAGATTGCCAGACAGGCCGGTGAAGTCTTTGTCTTTCAGCGGACTCCGAACTGGATCGCAATCGAGCCCGTATACCATGACGACATTCCGGAGGGAAAACACTGGCTTTTGAAACATGTACCGTTCTATGCCAAATGGTTTCGTGTTTTCAGGTTCTGGCATATCGCTGAAGGTGTGCTCGATTGGGTGAAAAAAGATGCGTCCTGGACAGACCAGACCTACTCGATTAGCCCCGCCAACGATGAACTTCGTGCTCACTTCACCAAAGGTATTAAATCAATCGTGGGAGACGATGCGGATCTGCTACAAAAATGTCTTCCGGCATATCCGCCGGCGGGCAAGCGGATGCTGGTGGACAACGGCACATGGCTCAAAACGCTGAAGCGGGACAACGTCCATCTCGTCACTGACCCGATTGCCGCAATTACGGAGACAGGGATTGTGACCAAATCCGGTGAGACTTACGGAGTGGATATGCTGATCTATGCCACGGGGTTTTACCCCAGCCGCATGCTCTGGCCAATGAAAATCAAAGGTTTGGGCGGAATTGATCTTCAAGAACATTGGGACGGCAATCCCCGTGCATATTTAGGGATGACCATTCCCAAATTTCCCAGCCTGTTTTGCATGTATGGTCCCAACACGAATATCGTTGCTAATGGCAGTATCATTTTCTTTTCAGAATGTGAAATGCGGTACATTCTGGGGTGTATCAAGCTGCTGCTTGAAACCGGTTGCACGGCACTCGACTGCAAACAGTCCGTCCATGACGCCTACAACCAATGGGTTGACGAAGGTAATCTGCAGATGGCTTGGGGCGCACCGAATGTGAGAAGTTGGTATAAGAACAGCCAGGGTCGTGTGACGCAAAACTGGCCGTTCACCCTCCTCAAATTCTGGAAGCAAACACAAGCCCCCGAGAAGTCGGATTATGATTTTATGCCTTAATCGGAATTTTCTGAATCATTGGGTTGCTCAATGAAACCTTTTGCCTCAAGCACTCTGATACCTTGGGTGATGCTCCACGCAGATAGCAGTTGGTCACTGAATCAAGAATCGCGTCCCCATTTGTACATACGTTTGGCGTTTTTCCAGTAAAAATTTTCCTCCGCGTCCGCACCTTTTTCAGCGAAGTAATCAGCGACGATTCGATGTGCCGTAGCAAAATCACTCACACGCTCGATCTGCGGCCAGTTGCTAGCATAGATTAACCGCTCAGTACCGAACGCATTCCACACAACATTGATGGCCGGACGATAGAATGCTGGATCGGCTGGTGCCGGTACATTGACGGCCATCTGGACAAGCGCGGACACTTTGCAGTAGGCGTTGGGCAGCGACGCGATTCGCCGAATACCTGCGACCCACTCCGTTCTCGGAGGACCGGTGGTCAGAGGACCGCACTCGCCCATATGGTTAATCACGATACGGATCCCATCCGCACGCCGGTACAACTCGGCGAAATAGTCGAAATACTCGCAACCGCCATGAACATCGAGGGCAAGGTCTTTTTCGACCAGTCTAGCGAGACTTTCCAACAGCCGCTCGGAGATAGCATCAACTCCTTGATGCGGATGGCCGGTGTATTGATGGCAACAATTGGTGTGGAGGCGGAATCCACAAAATCTGGGATCCGCTGCGAACCGGTCCAGGTCTCGGTCGAATACCTCGGAAAATGGATCTAGATGCCCGATCAGGCCGACGATGAATGGGTCCTTGTCCGCCTGGTCCAATGTCCATTGATTGTCCTCAATATCCTCCGACGATTCAGTAACAACAGTCCCTGTGACGCCCTCGGGGATGGCCACCGCTTTGTAGACTTCCGGCAGTTCGGTACGATAGAGGACTTCTTTAGGTCGAGCAGGTTCGCCAAAGTGAGTGTGGGTGTCGATTCTCATATCTCTCGTGCCTTTCGGGATAAGGTCTGAAACAGTTCGAGGTTCAGCGACAAACAGTTAATAACGACAGGATCCTATCGTGAACTACTTCACGGACATCCCCATGCGTCCACCATCGACGTGGAGGGTCGTACCGGTGATGTAAGAGGCGTCGTCGCTGAGCAGGAAGGCGATGGCGGAGGCTACCTCCTCTGGATAGGCACGACGTTTCATGATGCAGGAGGTTATCGGTGTTTCTTCCAATTCCTTTTTCCGCGCTTGCGGGTCCGGGTGGTTGCCAAAGTGCATCTCCGTGACAATCCACCCCGGTGCGACGGCGTTGACCCGAATGCCGTAGTCCACAAACTCATACGCCATCGTCTTGGTGGCTGAAACCAAGCCGGCTTTTATCGCATCATAGACCCATTGCCCCGGTCTGCCGAGAAAACCGCCTTCAGATGAGAGATTGACGATAGCAGCGCCCTCCTTCTTTAACATCGGCAGTAGCACCTGAGTCATCAGGACCCAGCCCCTTAAACCGATCGCTGTTTCCGGTTCCCAGTTTGCCAACCACTCACCGTCTTCGATGCGCCCCTGTCTCAAGATAGCGGCATTGTTCACCAGAATGTGAAGCGCAGGAAATTGTTCGGCGACATTACGGCCAACCGTTTCAACGGCGGCATCATCTGCCAAATCGACTTCCATATAAATCGCAGTGCCGCCGGACTGATTTATTTCCGTGACAGCCTTATTTGCCATGTCTGCGTTGTTGTCTGCGATGATGACCTGCGCGCCTTCAGCCGCCAAACGGTTTGTCGTTGCTCTACCGATACCTGAAGCCCCACCCGTTACTAAGGC
>JAKZSX010000249.1:0-34345 GCA_047517405.1 Candidatus Poribacteria bacterium
TCACTTATATGAAGATTACAGGCAGAAAGAAAACAACAGAGACCAATGAAAAAAGTAATAAACAACGTTTTCATTTCGACACCTCCCTGTTACTCACCAAAGACCTTCGTAATCTCGTCCGTCTCGAAAATAGGGAGTGGAAAGCGTTGACTATCCGCCTCGATCCAGCAACCGCTCTCCGGCGGCAGCAACTGACCGATAATTTTACAGGGAATATCGCGTTCCGTAATCGCCGACACAATCTCGCTGCTCTTTGTCGGATCCGCCGCAATCAGCAGCGCCCCAGAGGAGATAACTCCTAACGGATTCAGATCCAATTCACCACAAAGCTGCTCTGTCTCCTCCGATATGAGCAGCGCATCTTGCCAGACGACCACTCCCAAGTTCGCAGCATGTGCAAGCTCGTGGATGGCTGTCGCGACCCCACCTTCCGTTGGGTCGTGCATCGCATGGACACCACCCGTCTCAACAGCAATCTGTGCCTCTTCCAGAACCGAAATTCCCGGTGAGGTCAAATACCCTTTTGCTCGGTTAAGAAAAGTGGGAGAAAACTTCTCCAACAGATCGGATTCACACTCACGGGCGATGATTGAGGTGGCTTCAATGCCAAGCCCTTTCGTCAATATTAGATCATCCCCCGCTTGCGCCCCTGATGAAACAATTAGCTTGCCCTTCTCGACTTCACCGAGCATTTGTCCAATGACAATTGGTCGATCTAGACCGTAAGTAATCTCGGTGTGTCCCCCGCACAGCGTAATGCCAAAATGCTCACATGCAGTATTGATCTGTTCCATGATGCGGCGTATCAATACTTCGGTCGTCCGGTTCTCCGGTAGAAGAATCGTCGTCAACAGCCATTTTGGAACCGCCCCCATTGTTGCAATATCGTTGCTGTTGACGCAGATGAGATACCAGCCAATTTCATCAGTAGCGAAGGTAATCGGATCCGTCTTGGCAACCAGATACGATTCACCGAAGTCTATCACAGCAGCGTCCTCTCCGATTTTCGGCCCGACAATAACGCGAGCATCCCGATGCGACTGAGGCAACAGCTCCTGTAACAGATCGATCTTGAGCTTCCCGAGGGGCAACACCATTGGTGTGAGTCCTGTTAAGCGGTGAGGACCTTTCGACCTCTCGCACGACGTTGAGAGAGAATCTTTCGGCCGTCCTGTGTAGACATCCGTTTACGAAAACCAAATTGATTTTTTCGTTTGCGACGGTGGGGTTGATATGTACGCTTCATCAGCACCTGCTCCTAATCTAATTTTGGAATTTCAAACAACCAATAAAAAACATAATGGATGATAGTCTATCAGGTTAGGATTTGTCAAGCATTTTCCCGCGAACAGCAGGATTTTCAACTTGATTCACACCACGTTTCATGGTATACTAAAGAGCATAATTCGTTTGGGAAAGAAACTAAATCTAATACCTACCGGGCAAAGGATGACACCCCCAGCGATTCCCGCTTTTCTTAGGTGAAGATTTTGTGGATAAATTGTGGATAACCTGTGGATAACTTGTGATTAGAGCAAATAACTTCCTCCCTTTTCACATCAATTCTTAATCAGCGTAAAAAATTGTTTCTATATCACTTGAATTTCTCTGGAGGACTATAGGAATTACTATGATGCGGTATACCCCGGATCAAATCTGGTTGCATATTCTATCCGAGCTAGGCGATACCATTCGTGAAGATGTCTACCTCCGCCAAGCCAAACCAATGGCTCTCACAGAAAGTGAACTGACAGTTTCTGTTCCGAGTGTGTATACGCAGGAGCAAATTGCAAGCCGTTTTCTGTCTGACATCAATACGCTCTTAGGGACACAGATTAGTTCAAGCTGTCGACTCAAAATCATTGCTGCACAGTCGGACGGAAAAAGGCACCCTGAACCGTCGGATCCACCACCTACCACACCCGATGCGGCACCCGCTACTGAAGCAAGTCTGAACCCCGAATATACCTTCAATCGGTTTGTTGTAGGAACAGGTAATCGTTTAAGTCATGCCGCCTCACTTGCTGTGTCGGAAAACCCAGGGAAGATTTATAATCCGCTTTTCATCTATGGCGGTGTAGGATTGGGTAAAACCCACCTTCTTCATGCAATCGGGAATCGAATCCAAGAGATTCATCCCAAGCAGAAAGTCCTCTACATCTCTTCCGAGACCTTCATGAATGAATATATTGACTCTATCATCACCCGCACAACAGCCTTCGACTTCCGAAGCAAATATCGGACGGTTGATGTGCTCCTTATCGATGACATCCAATTTTTACAACGTAAAGAGGGGACTCAGGAAGAATTTTTCCATACTTTTAATGAACTTCACCAAAACTCAAATCATATTGTGATGACGAGCGACCGCCCACCAAAAAACCTGGAAACAGTCGAAGAACGATTGCGCTCCCGTTTTGAATGGGGCCTGGTTGCAGACATCAGTCCACCACAATTTGAAACACGAATCGCTATACTTCGCCAGAAGTGCGAAGACCAAAATTTGGAAGATGTTCCTGATTCTGTTTTGAGCTACATTGCCGAAGTGATTCAAACAAACATTCGGGATCTGGAGGGATCGCTCATTCGGGTTGTCGCAGAAGCGAGCCTTTTCAACGAGGAATTGACAGTCGATTTTGCCCGTAATGTGTTAGACAACGTTGCCCAGCCGCCCCCCCGGATCAGTTATCAAGCTATCACGGCAGAAGATGTTCAAAAAGCGGTAGCAGGCTATTTTCGCCTCAAAATCAGCGACCTCAAATCCTCTACACGCACAAAAGCGGTCGTGGTTCCCCGACAAATCGCTATGTATCTTTGCCGTCAACTGACCAACCTTTCCCTAATGGAAATCGCCGAGGCTTTCGGCAGACAAGATCACACGACCGTTTTGCACGCTAACAATCGAATTGAAGAGAGAATCCGAACCGATTCGGAACTTTACCAAACAGTTAATTTTTTGACAGAAGATATTAAATAATAGAAAGGTATTTCGCAAATTGTTAATGTGGATAACTTGTGGATAAACCTGTGGATAACTTGTGGATAGTTTGTGGACAGATGTGGATAAATATGGGCATGTGGATAGATTGTGGATAACTTTTAATTTTATCCACAATCTATCCACAGCCTTCCAACCAGTGGCGAAGCGGGTTTTAGGGGGTTATCCACATATCCACAGCCCCTACTACTACTATTATTAATATATAAATTAATAAGATAAAGAGTAGAATAGAATATGTAACCGTTATTCGTTGAAAAAGCTTTATGAAAATTTAACCTTAAAAACATAATTTTTTAGGAGAGAGAAGATGCAATTGGTATTCGCTAAAGAAGATCTCTTTAAGGGGATTCAAGTTTTACAAAGAATTGCTGCAGGCAGAAATACACTCCCAATATTGTCGAATGTTCTAATTCGTGCAATGGACGGACAAATCGGAATTGCAGCCACTGATCTTGAGGTTAGCATTCAGACTGTTGTTCCCGGTACTATCATTGATGAAGGTGCCATTACCGTATCGGCGAAGAAATTTTCTGAAATTGTACGTGAATTACCTGACCAAGAAATCAGACTTTCAACAACGGCAAACGATCGAATCGAAATTACCTGTGGGGAAGGGGTTTATAAAATTATCGGATTACCTGATGATGAATTCCCAGAGCTTCCCTCTATCGCCGGAGAGTTCTTTACGATTGATGGTAAAACGCTCTGTTCTATGATTGATAAAACAGAGTTTTCTGCTTCCACAGAAGAAACGCGATACTTCTTGAATGGACTTTATTTTGACCTGACACCCGAAATTACTCAAATCGTTGCCACTGACGGACGTCGCCTTGCTATCGCGTCGAGTGATACACTAACGCCACCACCAGAGGAACCGATGGGCGTTATTATTCCACTCAAGGCAGTTCGGGAAATTACCAAAACCTTTGCAGAATCGGCGGAGGTCAAGGTCAGTTTACTGGAAAACCAGATTATTTTTGCTGATGATGACTCCACCTTGACCTCTCGATTGGTGGAGGGTGAGTATCCCAAGTACCAACAGATTATCCCTAGCGATAATGAAATTCATCTGACGCTTAGCGTTGAACAAACACTGGGGGGCTTGAGGCGAGTCTCACTGTTATCTAACCCCAAAACCTACTCAATTCGTTTAGACATGCAGGACGGCAAAGCGAGGATTTCTGCCAAAACACCCGAGCTTGGAGAGGCGTATGAAACGGTAGATATCAAAAGCGGCGATGGAGAGATTCAAATCGCATTTGATGCGCGTTTCCTCGTGGAAGCTGTCGGACATATTGAAACCGAAGATTTCCGTTTGGAACTCAAGGATTCTCTCAGTGCCGCGGTCTTAAAGCCTGTCGGTGAGGATGGACATCTCTGCTTGATCATGCCGATGCGGCTAGAATCTTGATCGCTCCCAAAGCTAAAGCAGTGGGCTGGCTCCGGTCAATGGCTTTGCCCGAAAACATTGACCGTCGTAATCTAAGTATAAAAAAGATGCAATTGAACAGGACCTCCCCGCGCATTCTAAGAATGTCTCACGACAATGCGACTAAACCAACTTGTGTTGTGCAATTTTCGTTGTTATGCTGATTGTGAAATTAATTTCACCGATCGAGTGAACCTGATTGTTGGGGAAAACGCACAGGGGAAAACAACACTATTAGAAGCAATCTATTTCCTCAGCATGGCAAAATCACACCGAACCTATCCAGATAATGAACTGGTACGGCATAACGAAAGCTGGTTTTACCTCAAAGGGCAGGTTGCCGCTATGGAGGGTGTGCATACCAACCCAGAACCCCACAATCTACAGCCATCACACTTGATGACGGTTGAAGTCTCAAACGAGTTGAGTGGCAAGAAGCGCTTCAAGTTCAATGGAGTGCTTCAGAAAAAACTCTCTCAGTGGATTGGCCAATTCAACGTTGTTTTTTTCTCCCCTGAATCACTCACTTTAGTTAAAGGTTCCCCCGCAGACCGTCGGCGTTTTATTGATATTCTGATTTCCCAGATTAATTCAGCATACTTGAATTCTCTCCAAAATTACCAATTTGCGCTCAAGCAGCGCAACGAGTTGCTGAAACAGATTCGGTCGAAACAGGCTAGCCCCGAATTCCTCGATCCGTGGGATGATATACTCATTGCTGAAGGCATTTCTATTATCCAAACACGCGTGAGAATTTTTTCGCAGTTAAAGGCTTATATTCGAGCCAAGCACGCCGAATTGACCGGAAATCGTGAAATACTCGATTTGAAATACCAACCTTCCCCTGAAAAAATCGACGGTGCAATGGGGCAAGAGGCGGCAGAACTATTCCACCGCGGGCTACAATCTTCACGATCTTACGATATTCTGCGTGGAATGACTTCACTAGGACCACACCGGGACGATTTCAAATTGATATTGGAAGCGCAGTCGGCCGGGACGATGTATTTTCAAGAAGCAAAGGCTTTTGGATCACAGGGACAACAACGAACCATCGCTTTAGCTCTCAAACTCGGAGAGTTGGAATTAATACGTGAAACCACAAGCAAAACTCCAATCGTTCTACTAGATGACGTTTTCTCAGAACTGGATGAGGAGCGTTCATCGTTTTTATTTCAGTTGTTGGGACGATTGAATGCGCAAACATTTATCACTTCGACACGGCAGGAGGCGTGGGTGCCAGATATGGGAGATTGCCGTGTACTTACGGTGCATAATGGACAAGTCAACTGAGAAAACAGAACGGATTGATCTGCTTCTTGACAGACTGATTCGTGATTATGGATTGGATCACAAAGTTCTTGAAGCGAAAGTCTTTGCCGCTTGGAAAGAGGCTGTTGGTGCACTGATTGCTCGTAACACCCAACCGATTTCACTGGTTGATGGAAAATTAACCATTTATGCATCCGCCCACGTCTGGGTCAATGAACTTCGGCTGTTGAGCAGGCAAGTGGTATCCAAAATCAATAAAGCTGTCAGTCTTCCTGTGGTGAAAACATTGGAATTTTCGATTAAGCCGATTCATTCGTCAAAATCTCCAAAAAATCAACGTTTTCACCGTCCAAAACGTCTAAAATTAGAGACGGTTGAGTTAGATCCGGAGACATTAAAACGTATTGATCAGACCGTTGCTTCGGTCGACGATCCGGATTTGAAGGCGCGCTTAAAGCGACTTTTTATCAAACAGAGCCAGCGTGCCTTAATTGAGGAAGAATAATAGAATCTTGACGAAAGGGGTAGAAAATATATGGGGGACGCTTCGTCTTACACAGCAAAAAGTATACAAGTACTTAAAGGGTTAGAAGCGGTTCGTAAACGACCTAGCATGTACATCGGTAGCACTGGACCCACAGGGCTGCACCACCTGATCAAAGAGTTAGTCGATAATTCAATTGACGAAATCTCTGCCGGCTTCGGATCGATGGTTGATGTTATCATCCACACCGATGGGAGTGCAACGGTGCGCGATGAGGGGCGTGGTATTCCAGTGGGTAAACATACAAGCGGTGCCTCAGCCTTACAGGTTGTGATGACGACATTGCACGCCGGTGGAAAATTTGACGGACGCGCAAGTTCAGGATATAAAACAGCTGGCGGTTTGCACGGTGTTGGTGCCTCCATTGTGAATGCCCTATCAGAATGGGTCCATGTCCAAGTTCGGCAAGGCGGGAAGGTGTATCAGCAGAAGTATGCGCGCGGTGTACCTTTGACAGATGTCGAAGTTGTCGGCGTGAGCAAAAAAACAGGAACCACGGCCACCTTTATGCCGGATTCAGAGATTTTTGAAACCATTCACTTCTCACATGATATCTTGGCAGAACGTCTCCGCGAATTTGCGTTTCTCAATCGTGGTATCAAGATTGTTTTCAAAGATGAGCGGCGCACTGAAGACGGTAGAGAAAGAGAACCCCGTGTTTTTCAGTATGAGGGTGGCATTTCGTCGTTTGTGAGGTATCATAACCAAAACAAGGAAGTCCTCCACAGAGATCCTATTTACATAGAGGGAATCAGAGATGATGTTTCGGTTGAGATTGCGCTGCAATTCAATACCGGTTATTCCGAAAATCTCTTTTCCTACGCCAATAACGTCCGTACCCCCGAAGGTGGATTTCATGAGAGCGGTTTCAAAAGTGCATTTACACGGACCTTCAACGCTTATGCGAAAGCTTATGACCTACTAAAGAACGCAAAAATTTCTTTGTCTGGCGAGGATATTCGTGAGGGAATGACTGCTGTGATTAGCGTCAAGGTGTCTGAACCACAGTTTGAGGGACAAACAAAACAAAAATTGGGAAATACTGAGGTCGAGGGGATTGTGCAGGCATTTGTCAATGAGAAGTTAAAGGAATATCTCGAAGAAAACCCAAACATTGCCAAAAGGGTCATCCAAAAGAGTATTCAAGCTGCACAAGCACGCGACGCTGCTCGAAGAGCGCGGGAAGTCATCCGCCGGAAAGGAATATTGGATTCCGCATCAATGCCCGGAAAACTTGCTGATTGTTCTGAACGTGACCCCGCACTATGCGAAGTATTTCTCGTTGAAGGCGATTCAGCCGGTGGCACAGCCAAGCAAGGACGGGACCGACGCTTCCAAGCGATATTGCCGCTGAAGGGGAAAGGTATCAACGTTGCCAAAGCACGCTTGGATAAGATTCTCAAGAACGAGCAGATTATCGACATTGTCACCATGTTGGGAACGGGCATTGGTCAAGAAGATTTTACGTTGGAAAAGTTGCGCTATAACAAGGTGATTATCATGGCTGATGCCGACGTTGATGGCGCACATATCCGCACCTTGCTCTTGACTTTCTTTTTCCGCCAGATGCCCGAGTTGATTCAGGATGGACATCTGTACATCGCTCAACCACCGCTGTATCAAATCCGAAAGGGACGTCGCTCCCAATACCTCCAAAGCGACGAAGAGATGAACGATTATCTCTTGGAAGCTTCGATGGAAAACGCGAAATTGACCAACAGTCGGCGCGATGGACCTTACACTGCAAAACAGTTTCGCACCATTCTTGAGACTATCCGAAAAATTGAGACCTCGTTGAGCGAGTTAGGACGAAAAGGAATTGATACGGATCGCATTTTTGGTCAACGTTTCCGGGGCGAAGAGACCATCCCCTTATTCCTAGTGCAAACGGACGGGGGAGAATTCTACCGTTTTGAGGATGAAGATATCGATCTGTTGATTCAACAAAATGCAAACTCTCAGCTGGAACTGGCAGATCTCGGGGCGACAGACGAGGCAGTGATTGAAGATGTCTCAGATATGCCTGAAATCCGAGAGTTGGATAGTCTCATTGAAAAGTTAAACAGATATGATATTTTGTCTCACGATTTCGATCGCTCAAATGGGGTGGCGAGCAGTAACGGTCATTCGACCTTTATCATCCAAGATAGGGACCGGGAGCCGCGAAAATCGGATACTGTCTGGGAAATGTTGAGTGCCATTGAGGAGATCGGGCGACGCGGCGTCGCGATTACCCGTTACAAAGGTCTTGCCGAGATGAACGCAGACCAATTGAAGGACACCACTATGAACCGCGAATCACGAGTCCTGCTTCAGGTCAAGCTGGAGGATGCCGTTGAGGCAGATCGGATGTTTACTTTGCTCATGGGCGATGATGTTGACCCACGGCGTGTCTTTATCGAAAAGTATGGGAATCGGGTGAATCTGGACCTGTATGGGGCGTAAGATGTCAGACAATGTCGTAAATTGGGGTGACAGTGGAGTGAGGATAGTCCGCAGCGATCAGCTGGATATGAATACGCCGCAGACCCCCGGCATGACTCGCGCCGCTGCTATCAATCGTGCGACCACAGGTGCTAACAAACTCTGGGCTGGCACGGTGAATATTCACCCCAATGCAAAAACTGGCGCACACCATCATGGAGCGTTGGAGAGCGTAATCTATGTGGTGAATGGACGTGCACGTATGCGGTGGGGCAAGCAGCTTGAGTTTGTCGCCGAGGCGGGACCTGGGGATTTCATCTATGTGCCGCCCTTTGTGCCGCACCAAGAAATTAACGCGAGCACAAGCGAACCGCTTTTCTGTGTCTTGGTGCGGAGTGATCAAGAACCAATTGTCATCAATTTGGACATTGAACCGGTGGAACCGCCGGAGGAAGTCTATTGGGTTGACCCGATCCACCCCGAACCGCAAAGTAAAAATCCCTAACCTAGTTACAAGGGGTGAAACCGGTAGGTAATACTAAGGAGTAAAGCAGAACGTGCTAACACGAAACGATGAAAAATCTAATATTATCACGCGATATATTGAGGATGAATTAAGGGAATCCTATCTGACCTACGCGATGAGCGTTAACACCAACCGGGCGATTCCTGACCTCAGAGATGGGTTGAAGCCTAGTACACGACGCATCCTCTATGCGATGGGAGAGATGAATCTCACCGCAGGACACTCCTATGACAAATGTGCGGCTGTCGTTGGTGAGGTCATGAAGAACTTCCATCCACATGGCGACGGTCCAATCTACGATACATTGGTCGGATTGGTTCAAGACTTTGCCATACGTTACCCGTTGGTCGACGGGCAAGGGAATTTTGGGTCAATCGACAGTGATCCACCAGGGGCAATGCGCTACACCGAATGCCGCTTGATGCGGATTGCGGATGAAATGTTGGCGGACATCCACAAAGATACCGTTGACTTCCAGCCAAACTACAAAGAATCGACAACCGAACCGACCGTACTTACGGCGCGATTGCCAAACTTGCTAGTCAACGGAACGACTGGTATCGGGGTTGGATACTTGACACGAATTCCGCCGCATAACTTGGGGGAGATTGTTGATGGGTTGATTCTACTGCTAGAAAATTCAGAGGCAACACTTGAAGACCTCATGGCGCATATCCCTGGTCCCGACTTCCCGACAGCAGGCTTAATTGTTGGACGCACCGGTATTCGTGACATATACGCTGCAGGCAGAGGTTCAGTCACCGTTCGAGGAAAAGCGGTTATTGAGCGAATAGGGGGAGGCAGGGAGCATATACTCATCACGGAGATTCCATACCAGGTTAAAAAGAATCAGTTCCTTCAGAAGATGTATGATCTGGTCGCCAATAAGACGATAACGGGAATCTCTGATATTCGCGATGAATCGGACCGAAACATGCGGGTCATCGTTGAACTCAAGCGAGGCGAGATTGCACAAGTGATTTTGAATCAGTTGTATAAGCATACGCAGATGCAGACCAACTATAGCGCGATTATGCTATGCCTCGTTGATGGGTTGCCCAAAGTCCTATCTCTAAAAGAGATTATGCGGTACTACCTCGACCATCGTCGAGCGGTCATTCGCCGTCGGACTCGATACGATCTCAACCTCTGCGAGCGACGAGCGCATATTCTGGAAGGGTATCGAATCGGCTTAAACAACATTGAAGACGTGATCGAGATTGTCCAAACCGCGGAATCTCCCGAAGATGCCCGAAACCTATTAATAGAAAACTATACCCTTTCAGAGGTACAGGCGAGTGAAATCTTAACCATGACACTGCGCCAATTGACAGGGTTGGAACGACAGAAAATTAACGATGAATACACGAACCTTCTTGAACGGATTGAAGAACTACGGACAATCCTCGATAGTGAGTTCCTCATTACAAACATCGTTAAAGAGGAGTTATTAGAGCTAAAAACTAAGTACGCCGACGATCGGCGAACCCAGATCGTTGATGCGGCGACAGAGTTTGAGATTGAAGACCTAATCGCCGATGAGGAGATGATTGTTGTCATTTCCCACGAAGGTTACATCAAGCGGGTGCCAATCACCACTTATCGTTCTCAACATCGGGGTGGGATTGGTGTGATCGGGATGCAGAACAAGGAGGGAGATTATCCCGAGCAGGTCTTTGTCGCATCAGCACATCAATATATCCTCTTCTTTACTGATCGGGGTAAGTGCTATTGGATGAAAGTCTTTGAGATTCCAGAACGGGGGCGGACTTCAGCAGGACAGGCAATCGTTAATCTCCTACGATTAGAAAACAACGAAAAGGTCACCGCATTTGTCCCGGTGCGAGAGTTTGATGAAGATCGGTTCGTTTTTATGGCAACGGAAAAAGGCGTTGTCAAGAAATGCAGCCTTGAAGTCTTTAGCAGGCCATATTCTGCTGGCATTATTGCAATTAATCTTGACGACGGAGACAAACTTATTGGGGCACAATTGACCGAAGGCGATCACAATATCCTCTTAGTCACCCGATCTGGGCTATCCATACGGTTCAATGAAGATGAGGTTCGCAGCATGGGGCGGACCGCAGCAGGCGTCCGTGGAATCCGTTTGGAAGAGGACGATTTCGTTGTCGGTATGGTTGCTGGTGCTGATGAGAAAGAGACTCTATTGATCGTGACGGAGAACGGATACGGCAAACGTACCCTAATGGCAGATTATCGTTTGCAGGGACGCGCGGGAAAAGGTGTAATTGCCATTAAAACAAGCACTCGTAATGGGCCCGTTGTTGCGGTGAAAATGGTGTCAGGCAATGACGAACTAATTATTGTGAGTTCAAACTGTATGGTGACGCGTATGGCAGTAAACGATATCCGCACAATTGGGAGAAATACGCAGGGCGTGCGTTTGATGTCCTTACGTAAAGAGGAGATTGTTGTTGATGTTGGAAAAATCTCCCAAAATGGCGGAGCCCAAGATAGTGAAGATGCCCAAAATGATGAAGGTTGATAAGTCATCCATAGAAAGGTCGTACTGTGATACGTCTATCAACAACACTACTTGTTACCTTAATAGTAGTGAATCTAAGTGCACAATTGAACGCTTCTGACGTGGCAGCATCGGAATCGACGGTGGATGACGTTCGGATTGTTGATAACTCCTTAAGTGCGGAATATGAGCGTGCAAAGCAGGTCTATACTCACCTGATTTCCGCCACTTACCTGCGGGTAAGAACTCAGCTGTTTCCTGCAAAAGAAGGGTATCAGCAGATCCTGCGTGACCATGAAACTTCAGCCTTTGTCCATACCCAGCTGGCGAGCCTTAGCATGAAGATGTACGACCTCCCAACGGCAGAACGCAGCTGTCGCAGAGCCATTGAAATCGACCCCGAACAACCAATGCCCCACTACTTGCTGGGACAGATTATGATCTCGCGATATGGAAACGCAAAGAATAAGGATAAATGGGGCGATATTATTGCGACCTTCCAAAAAGTCGTTGAACTGGATCCCGACCATTATGGATTTGAGAGAAATGGACGACCCTTCAGTGCATACTACTACCTTGGGGAAATTTCAGAGCAGATGGGAGACTACCAATCTGCCGCTAACGCTTTCAAAGAGCTGGTGCGCATCATGCCTTATCAGCCGACATTCTACATACGGCTGGGCAGCCTCTATAATCAGTTGGACAATAAACAGGAGGCTATTACAGCTTACGAGCGTGCAATTAAAATTAACCGCGACCTGTGGCGAGCGCATGACGCACTGTGGAAGTTGTGTGTTGAGCAGCATGATCAGCTTTATCAAGAAGATCAGTTGGACGCTGCGGCAGAAAACCTCCGCAAAGCAATTTACTCTTATTCTGAACTGCGACGACTTGCTCAACCCGCTAATCACAAACACGACGATGAGTTGATGACATATTTTCGTGCACGTCTTGGGAGTCTTTACGTCGCACTGCAACGGGAAAATGAGGCAATTGAAGTTTTAAAAACAGCTTTAGCAACAGCACCCGGTGCCCCTGATGCAAATTACTGGCTTGGAATTGCTTACCAAGAGATTGGAAATTTTGAGCAAGCAGAACACTATCTCCGAAGAACAATTGCACTCTCACCTGAACGCGAGGAGGCTTATAATGCACTCGGCTATTTCTTTGCCGATCTTGGAACCAATTTAGACGAAGCTGTGTCGTTAATCCAGAAAGCCCTAAAAAAATCGCCATCAAATGGTGCTTATTTGGATAGTCTCGGCTGGGCGTATTTCAAGCAGGGCAAGCTAAATGACGCATTGAAACAATTTGAAAAAGCGGTGAGTTACCTGCCGGATAGCGTAGAGATCCAAGATCATCTGGGAGAGGTATACCTAAAAAAAGGACTCAAGAAGGAAGCAGTTGCAGCGTGGCAGAAGGCGATTCAATTGGCTCCGGATAATACCGCCATTCTGGAGAAACTGAAGAAGTATGGACAAGAATAAACCTCGAAAAATGAGGAAATCGGGACCTGAGAAAATGGCGATATGGTGCGTTTGTGAGTTTATTGGTTCATGAGTTCGTTCGGGGGTGTGGAATGGACGATCGGTTTCACGTTTTGCCCATTGTATTTTGTGTTCTGCTGGGAGTGTCAACCGCCCACGGTTGGATCGATGGCACTCCCTATTTTTATGAACACTTCGGTCCTATTCTCAAAGACGTTTCTGAAGTCGCCTCTGCGCCTGCCCAACCGAATGCTCCTCAACTCGTACTTGGGGAACGTAAGGATTTCTTTGCGGTCAATTTTAACACCCATGAACAATATATCGTTCAATCCACATTGCGAGCGATTGGGGAGTTCTGTTACATCTTCGTTGAGGACTCACAGTGGTTACGGACGGTGCATCAGAGCACGGTCAACTCAGTGCGCGGTGCATTTGATGACGCCACACCGGCTGGCTTAAACCGTGGAATCTATGAGATTCAAACAGAGCTTTTTGGGGCACCTCCTGACATTGATGGCGATAAGCGGATCTATCTACTTTTATTGGATATTCGTGACAAGGAAACAGGTGGCGGCAGCTTCGTTGCAGGTTTTTTCAGTCCAGTGAACCAGCATCGAGGCGTTCTGAGACACCCGGAGATAGGTGTTCCGGTCCGCAGCAATGAACTTGATATGCTCTATCTTGATACCCATCCCCAAAACGCAGGAAGTCAACAAGCACTCGGAGTGCTTGCCCACGAATTTCAGCATCTCATCCATTGGCGACATGATATAAATGAAGCGATTTGGGTCAATGAGGGCTGTTCCGAGTATGCTACATTTATCTGTGGATACTCAGTGAAAAACCACGTCTCATCGTTTCAACGGAATCCTCATATTTCGCTAGTAAATTGGCCAGAAGGAACAGGCAGCGAGCTTGCCCACTACGGCGCGGCGTATTTATGGATGCTTTATCTCCACGAGCATTACGGCGGCTCACAAACAATCGCTGCAATCGTGAAAGATCGAACAAACGGAATCGCCGGCATTGGTGATGCCTTGCGCTCACGCGGGGTGGAAGAGTCTTTTCCCGTGATTTATGCCGATTGGAAGGTAGCGAACTATCTGGATGATAACGAATTTGCCGATGGCAGGTACGGCTATCAGAATGAACAATTAAGCCTCTGGCCCCGCCGTGAGCATCGTTCATACCCTATTTCCGTTGAAAATAACGTACTTGCCAACTACGCAGCAGATTATATCCCGTTCTACCCCAGTACCAAAAATGGTAGTCTGATTCTCTCCTTTCAGGGGGACAATCGTCAATCCTACGATGTCAAGGCAATTGAGTTTCGAGGTGGAGAGCCGACAGTGATACACGATATGTCGCTGACTGAGATGGGAAAAGGGAGTCTGCTTATCCTAAACTTTGGAGAGAGTGCCGAAAAGGTCACGCTTATCCCTAGTGTGCAACCCGAACGCGATCTGCCAACAGGCAGCACATCATCTTATGCTTATGGTGCCGAGCAGATTGTTGAAAAGGTAGAATTTATCGCAACAGTTTTACCCAATCCCGTTCATCCAAGATATTGGGACATCATTGTGGTCGCAGGCCATTCGATTGGTGAAAGTCCGCCACGGATTACGGTTGTGCAAGGTGCAGAACCTATTATATCAGCAACCCCAATGAAAGCTGTGCAGGATGGAGCCATTTACACATATTCGCTTCATCTCTCTCCGGAAGTTACCCCCGAAAGCATCCGGTGGGAGATTTCCTTCTTAGGTGAGCCGGTTGGATCCGGTGGACTTTAAAAAATAAATTAACCAGTCTAATACCAATTAAATCGGGATTCAAAGATTCACGCCTAAATCCTGATTCACACAATAAGGAGACCACACATGGCAACCTCAACCTTTTATGCAGGAACAGTAGGTCAAAGCGTATGGCGCAGCAAAGATGGTGGTGATTCGTGGACTCGTGCGAGCACCGGAATGTTCCCGGAAGCGGATATTCGTGCCCTTGCCGCAAATCCTAACGATTCATCAATCCTATTTGCGGGAACAGAGGCCGGTATTTTCCGCACACAAAATGGTGGGGATAATTGGGAACAGATCAATTCCCCTATGGATAATCTGCAAATCTGGGCAATTGCTATCAATCCCAATAACCCCGACATCCTCTACGCAGGCACCTGTCCGTCCGCTCTTTTCAAATCAACCGATGGCGGAGATACATGGAAGCAGCTCGATGTTGAACTCGCTGAAGAGTGTGAGGGTGTACCAATTATACCGCGTGTAACATCGATCTCCATTGATCCAGAGGATGATCAGACCGTCTATGCGGGAATTGAAATTGACGGGCTACGTCTCAGCACCGATGGCGGAGAGACATGGGTAGAGCGAAGTGAGGGGCTAAGCAGCCTCGACATTCATGGACTGACTGTTGTCCCTGGCGATCCCAAAGCACTCGTTGCGGCGACAAATAACGATGTCTGTGTCACGACAGATATGAGCGAGTGGACACCACTTAGTGTCGGGGATGGCTTTCCCTGGCCCTACTGCCGGGCGGCGATGTATGTTCCCATGAATGGTACGGGTCGAGTTTATATTGGAGCTGGAAATGGTCCCCCCGGAGACCAAGGCGGGCTTTTCTACACAGATAACCTTGGTAAATCGTGGGAACGGGCGGATCTCGGACTGACAGCCAACAGCACAATCTGGTGTTTGGCACGTCAGCCAGCGGTGCCCGGGTGGTTGTTCGCTTGTAGCGTTAACGGTCAGCTTTTCCGCAGCACAGATGATGGAGCGTCGTGGTCCAAGCTTGCACATGAGTTTGGCGAAGTCCGTGCGCTAGCGATTGTGCCGTGAGGAGTTAGGGCGCGAAACTCCCTTTAAATCTAAAACCTAAAGTGTAGGGAACAACGATTGTTGTTCCCTACTGAATCATTACAGAATTGATACTTCAGAATTGACTATAGCTGCCTGATTTATCGGGCATGGCGAATTGTGTTGTCCAGTGCTGATGTTACTCAAATTGCCACACCTGTCTCACAGCACCAATCGCTTTGGATCTCCCAATTTCGTTGTATTGTTCTGTACGGGCGAAGTCCCCTCGCCTCTACGAAATCGCAGAAAATACCAGCATAGTTCCACAAGGTTTCCAGTTCAATGAGCTGGGAATTGTATAGAGTGTTCTTTGGTAATTCTTCACTTTCTGAAACATACCAAATCGGAACTAATCTTATTGGGACGGGGTGACAGGTGTGTACGATTGCAAGGCAGCTAGCAACTTGCGCTAATTTCATTTGATATTTGACAGTAGATTTGGTATACTTCAACTGCGTGGAGTGATAAATTGTCGAGAAACGTTCACTCCCCAAGTATCAATTTGGATTTTTTGTAGACATGAGAGGTTAAGTACCGTGAATAAGAGTGCGAAAAGTATTGTGGTCTGGTTGGTTATGGCGTCACTCATCGCTTATGCCATGTACGCCTTTTTGAGTTCGGGTAAGGGACGGGTTTATCAACTTGCCACATCAGAGTTTTATACCTATCTGCAACAAGAGAATAGCAAAGACCTGTTTGAAGGGAAAATTGAAATTAGTAAAGAGTGGATTAAAGGAACATTCAGGGAACCGCAAGCCATTTTAGATGACAGCCCCGGACTTGGAGGAGAGTCAGGAACGTTTCAGGAATTTCGGACAAGCCGTGATATCTACTCTGAATACCCACTTGAAGAAAAACTTATTGAGCATCAAATTCCCTTTGATAATGAACGATCCTCGCCAGTTCCCCAATGGATTGTAATTTTCGGATCAACGATCTTGCCAATTCTGCTCTTCCTCGGTATCATGATTTTTATTTCTAGACAGATGCAAGGCACGGGTAATCGGGCATTATCATTTGGAAAAAGTCGTGCCCGACTCCATTCTGAAAGCGACTCGAAAATTACGTTCGCGGATGTTGCCGGCTGCGATGAAGCGAAAGAAGGACTGGACGAGGTGATTCAGTTCCTAAAAGACCCGAAGAAATTTCAGCGACTCGGTGGACGGATTCCAAAAGGGGTCCTGTTAATGGGACCGCCGGGTACCGGAAAAACCTTACTTGCGCGTGCAGTTGCCGGGGAAGCCAATGTTCCATTTTATAGTATCAGTGGATCCGATTTTGTTGAGATGTTTGTGGGGGTTGGAGCTTCCCGAGTCCGAGACCTGTTTGAGACAGGAAAGAAGGATGCGCCGTGCATCATCTTTATTGATGAACTCGATGCTGTTGGACGACATCGCGGTGCAGGCATCGGTGGCGGGCATGATGAGCGTGAGCAAACCTTAAACCAACTGCTCGTAGAAATGGACGGGTTTGATACTTCTGAGGGCGTTATTCTCATTGCTGCAACAAACCGTCCCGATGTGTTAGATCCGGCACTCCTTCGTCCAGGACGCTTCGATCGCCAAATTGTCGTTGATCTCCCTGATGCCAGAGGGCGTGAGGATATTTTCAAAGTCCATACACAAAACATCGAAGTGGATCCAGATGTGAACTTGGAGATTCTGGCAAAGGCGACACCTTACTTTTCGGGGGCGGATATCGAAAATATGGTAAACGAATCCGCATTACTAGCAGCCAAGGAGGACAGAGAGTCCGTTGACATGAGTTGCTTTGATGAGGCAAAAGACCGGGTACTGATGGGACCTGAACGCCGTAGCCTCCTTATTAGTGATGATGATAAGCGTGTCACTGCATACCACGAGGCGGGACATGCCCTGTTACGACATGTTATGCCTGAAAATGATCCCAACTATAAAGCCACCATTATTCCTCGGGGGCGAGCGCTTGGCGTTTCGATCGCACTTCCTAGCCAAGAACGTCGGAACTTCAACAAAAAATATCTCCTTGGAATTATTACCACGGCGCTCGGAGGACGTGTTGCTGAAGAACTCATCTTTGGTGAGTTAACCACGGGCGCGCAGAATGATTTTGAGCAGGCGACCGATATCGCGCGCAAGATGGTCGCGCAATGGGGCATGAGTGAGCTCGGACCCCTCGCCTTCGGTCACCGTGAAGAGCAAGTCTTTTTGGGCAAAGAGATCGGACATCACCAAGATTATAGCGAAAAGACAGCGATCGAAATTGATGAAGCTGTCCATGGCATTATTATGGAGTGCTATAATCGAGCGAGGCATCTCATTGAAACGAATCTTGATAAGCTGAAGAAACTGGCTGATGGGTTGCTGGATCGCGAAACGCTCACTACGGAAGATATTGAAGAAATACTTGGACCCCGTCCCCAACTTGCTTCGATTTCATGATGAATTGCCGAGGAAAGTCGCTCACCTTCGGGAAATGCACACGGATCATGGGCATCCTAAACGTTACCCCGGACTCCTTCTCTGACGGTGGGCGTTATCTCGATGTAGACCATGCAATCACCTACGCTCACCAGATGGTCGAAGATGGAGCAGATATTATCGACATCGGCGGCGAATCTTCTCGCCCAGGAGCCTTACCCGTCTCCATAGATGAAGAGTTAGCCCGTGTGCTACCGGTGATTGAAGATCTCGCAAACCGGACAGCGACGCTCATCTCGATTGACACTTATAAATCCGCTGTTGCACGTCGTGCACTTCAAGCGGGGGCTCATATTGTCAACGATATTACAGCGTTAGGGGACGTAGAGATGGCGAGGGTTGTTGCAGAGATGGATGCCGGACTGATTCTCATGCACATGAAGGGTGTTCCCCGTACAATGCAGCGCTCGCCGGTGTATCACGATCTAATCGATGAAGTTCAAACTTTTCTTAGGCAACGGGTCGATAAAGCACAAGCGGAAGGGGTTTGCCCTGACCAGATTATGATTGATCCTGGTATCGGATTTGGTAAGACCGCGGAGCACAATATAGAGATTTTACGCCGTCTTGATGCGTTTCGGAGCCTAGATAAACCCATCCTTATTGGTACTTCCAGAAAGTCGTTCATTGGGAGGCTTCTCAATCTGCCCAATCCGGACGACCGGTTGGAAGGCACTGCTGCGACAGTTGCATGGGCGATTGCTCACGGTGCCGATGTCGTTCGCGCCCACGATGTAAAGGCAATGTGTCAGGTCGCCCAAATGACAGATGCAATTCATCGTGGCTCAGATTAACCTCCCTCCTGAATAACTGAAGACTCCATTGTCCACGCACAACAAATCAAAAACACAACATACGAAAATCGATTATAGGCATTAATGTTGGCATTGCTGAGATCACGATGTGCCATAAATCTGCGTGTGCAAATACCTTCCTTGTGAACAGTTAGAAGTTATGTATAAGAACAAATCCGACTATTCTTCACGCCTCACGTTCTACGCAATACGCACCTTCGCAGTCACGCTCGTCACATTGTTACTGCTCCTCACTGGCTGGAACCGGGCATCCGCACAAGCTATTAACGAAGATTTTCGTGCGTCGGCAGATATATTCCTCAGGAGGCTCACTACAGCAGAACATCTCAGGATGGAAGGTAGTTTTGTCAACACAATTTCCGGGGTAAATGCCCTTAACAGCAATCCTGCCGGACTCAGCTTCATTGATAGCAGTCGTCTTGCCACTCACGTTTCACGATTCCCGCGTACTGTCGCCACAATTGCGAAACTGAACGATGTTGAACGATATGAGGATCGCAGTCAGTACGCGCTCCGCGCATCGGGGCTTGAGTTTATAAGCTATAGTATGCCCTTGGGAAAGACGGGAGGCATTGGGTTTGATTTCGCAGTGGGGCATGAGGGGCTGTTCAGTCGCGTTAACCACCTTGGAAAAGCGACCAACAGTTTCCCTGAAACCCACTTCGCGATTGGAATCGGTTATGCGGTGAAGCTGTTTCGAGGTTTAGCATTCGGTACTGATGCTAGATGGCTGCGATCCAAAGTACAAGATGCTGAAGGCGAAAGACATATTGGACACGGTTACGCCTATAATTTGGGACTGATTCAACAATTGGGCGAACACCTCCGCATCGGTGGCGTAATTAGAAACTTGAGTAACGGATTGTCGTTCACTGATAATTCTATCCCCGATCGTATCCATCGAAATGTCCTTCTGGGCGGGAGTTACCACTTCCATCATAAAGATGTCGCTATTCAGATCGGCTTGGATGTGAACCCACCCTTTGAAAACGGCATCCGAACCAACTTTGGTGGAACTGTCTGGTATCGCAATTTCATTGGTGCAAGAATAGGTTATCTGCGTTACACCGAAACACAGTTCGGTTCAATCCTAAACCTCGAAACGGGACAAGTTGAGTTTGAGGATAGACCTTGGAAAGCCGAAGGACTAACGCTGGGTTTTGGCTTACAGGTTCGTGGGATTTATATGAACGCAGCTTATACGCCCCAAATACGACCGATCGAGAATAACGGAGAGCAGATCCGCATTGGAAATGGTAAATCTGTATACTCATTTTCAATTGGGCAGCGTTTCTGAAGGGAAACGTAGACTAACCTGCATAAGCCGTTAATTTTCTATCGGACTATGCATCACGTTTCGCGTCCACTATGTTAGACGAATACAAAACCATCGTTGGGACAGCCCAACTGAAGTTGGTTGTCAAAAAATCGCGCTTTTTTGGGCTTGCCACATCAGTTGATACAATACAGGGGTCGAAAAGATTTCTGGCACTCGTCCAAGAGAAATACCCCAACGCCTCCCACTACTGCTACGCTCACAATATCGGATGGGGGCGTGAAAAGCGCGAATATGCCACCGATGCTGGTGAGCCAAGAAACTCCGCAGGTCCCCCAATTTTGGCAGCGCTGACTACTTCTCAACTCTCGAATGTTATCTGCGTTGTCGTCCGTTACTACGGCGGCATCAATCTTGGCGTCGGTGGACTTATTCGGGCTTACGGTCAATGTGCGAGGGAATGTTTAGCGAGTGCAAAAATTGAAACTCAGATTTTTTACAAGACACTACAGGTGCGGACACCTTATGAACAGATTGGTTCGGTCCTCAAACTGTGCAGCAGATTAGGAGGAAAGGTGGTAAACGTCGAATATGGTCAACGTGCAACCGCACATCTGCAAATTCGCCAACGGGAAATTGAAAACTTTCAAAAAAATCTGCGAGGAATCAACGCTGATATTGACGTGATTGATCCTGTGAATGTATAATCTATTGGTATTAAATCTTGAGTGTGTAGATATCAAGTAATACAGGAGGAATAATCTTGAACGAAGTCAAAAAATTCACAACTACACATGAATGGGTTGAAGTTGGAGAGAATGACGGGGTCGTTGGAATCACCGAGCGCATCCAACTAGAGTATGGTAATATTATCTTTATTGAACTGCCCACAGTTGGCGACGAATATGAACAAGATGAGCCACTGGGCAGAGTAGAAGTGACTGATGGTAATACTTTTCCTATCCATTCGCCAGCGACCGGGGAGATTAAAGAAATCAACACCATGCTGGAGGAAGATCCGGATCTTATTAATCATGCGCCTGAAGGGGATGGCTGGATCTGTCGGATAAGCATTGAGAGTTCTAGGGAGCTTGATGTATTGATGGACGCCGATGCGTACATTGGCTATGAGGAAGAAGATCTCGACAATGAATACATGGATGAGGAAGATTTTTACGACGAGGATGAGGCTTATTGACTACATTAATCTACCCCAAAAACCTTCTGCTACGCTCCCCGCCTCAAATAGATTCCCTATTCTTCTCCTACGATACAAAGGATCTCTATGTCATTAGTCAGATTAGACCAAGTCACAAAATCGTATGACCCTTACCTCATTCTGGACGAAGTCTCTTTGTCAATTGAACACGGTGATCGGATTGGGTTGATTGGGAAGAACGGAACTGGTAAAACTACGCTGATTGAAATTATTGCCGGTATAATCGAGGACTTCAAAGGGAGCATTGGGTACGCGAAGCGACTACAAATCGGGTATCTCAGCCAAGAGCCCAATTTGGAAGCCGACTGCTCACTCCGGCAAGAGATGTTCAAGGTCTTTCAGGAACGGCGGGGCTTGGAAGATGAGATGCTGCTGCTCAGTGAAGATATGGCAGAAGATTCAAATTTGCTTGATAGATATGCTCGGTTGCAAGAGCAGCACGAACGAATGGGCGGTTACGACTATGAATATCAAACAAGTCGAACGCTGGGCGGGTTAGGATTTCGTGACAGTGATTTTAACTTGAAAATTGGTGTCTTGAGTGGTGGACAGAAAAGCCGTGCCGCGCTCGCGAAATTGCTGCTTGAAGATCCGGATTTGTTACTGCTCGACGAACCTACCAACCATCTGGACATCAATGCGATTGAGTGGTTGGAAAACTTCCTAAATACCGAATATCGAGGGGCGGTCATCATCGTTTCTCACGACCGCTACTTTTTGGATCGCGTTGCCCGCAAAATTGTCGAGTTACGAAACCACAAGCTCAAGAAGTACCCCGGAAACTACACAAGATATCTCGAAATCAGACAAACTGAAAAAATAGCGCAGGAACGGGAATATAAAAAGCAGCAACGGTATATCGCTCACGAGGAGGACTTTATCCGTCGCAATATGGCTGGGCAACGCACGCGGGAGGCACAAGGACGGCAGAAGTTGCTCGACCGCCTTGAACGCGTGGAGAAACCAGAAACGACTGAGAAAACAATTAAACTCCGCTTCACGCCGGATGTACGGGGTGGAAACGACATTTTGCAGTGTCAGGGTCTGGGAAAGCGATACGGCGATAAGCAAATCTTTGAAGACGTGAATCTGGAGGTCTACCGCCAAGATGTTGTCGGTGTCATCGGTCCCAACGGCGTTGGAAAAACAACCTTGTTCCGCATGATCCTCGGAAACGAACTGCCAACTTCAGGGGAGTTGAAGATTGGGCACAACCTCCATTTTGGGTATTACGACCAAGAGCTTGCAGGACTAAACCGAGACAACACAATTATTGATGAGATTTGGGCGTTGCGTCCAACACAGAAACAAGGGGAGATTCGCAGTTTTCTCGGACGGTTCCTATTTTCTGAGGATGAGGTGTTCAAATGGATTGGCGACCTCAGCGGCGGCGAACAGAGCCGCGTCATGCTCGCTAAGTTGCTCCTCGAAAATGCAAATGTTCTCCTACTTGATGAGCCGACAAATCACCTAGACATACCATCGCGTGAAGTCCTTGAGGAGGCATTGGCAGAATACCCGGCGACCATTTTTATGGTTTCTCATGACCGTTATTTTCTGAACAAGCTCGTCAACAAGCTGTTGGTCTTTGAGAATGGAACGGCGAAGCTATTTTTTGGAACTTACGCCGAATATGAAGTCCGCGTCCGAGAGCAGAAGCGAGAGGCAATGCAAGCGAAAGAGGAAACAGAGAAGGCGAAAAAGGCAGAGCGGCAGGAAAAGCAGCAGAGGGAGAGATTGCGAGTTGCTTCAACTTCAAAGAAATCGAAAAAGAAACGGCGGGTAAAAGCACAGCGCGTGGCTGATGTGTAAGAAGCATTCGGAAACTATCAACCGCATCAAAAAGGAGAACAACCTTGACATCAGAATTGTCGTTCATAGGCTTTCATAACGAAGCCCTCGTCATCGATTCTCACAACGATACGATTGTCGGACATATCCGGCGAGGGAATATCAGCATTTCGGATCGGGAGACCCCCAACCGCGTCCGGCACGATGGAACAATTGCCTATATGCGCGGTCCCCTCGATTCCGCAGCCAGCCAGATGGATGTCCAGATCAATCTGCCGAAGATGCGTCAAGGCGGGGTTGACGCTGCTTTTTTTGCAATTGATGTAACGCGAGCGTGGAAGAATCATCTCAGCTACGCCTTAGATGCCATCGGCTTTTTTAAGGCAGAGGTCGAGACCCACGCCGATGAAATCATTATCGCAAGGACAGCGGAAGATATTCGGGAGGCCAAAGCGGCGGGTAAACTTGCTGCAATTTTGGTCATTGAGAACAGCGACGGTGTGGAGCGAAGTCTGAACATCCTGAAAAGCCTCCACCACTTGGGCGTCCGATCTATTGGATTGACCCACGACCCAACCTCATGGGCGGCGGCTGGCAACGGCGAAACAGATAGCGGCGGCGGACTTACCCGATTTGGCGTCCAACTGGTGAAGGAGATGAATCGACTAGGAATGCTTGTTGATGTCTCTCACATTAGTGAGCGAGGCTTTTGGGACGTGCTAGAAATTGCCGAACGCCCCGTGATCGCTTCCCACAGTAACTGCAAGGCACTCTGCGGTCATCCACGCAATCTGACCGACGAACAGATTAAGCGCATCGCCGAAAACGGCGGCGTCATCGGTTCGACCTTCGTGACATGGTTCATTGACGACAATGCCCCTTCGTTTTCCCGTTATTTGGACCATATCGATCACATCGTCAATCTGGTCGGAGATGACCACGTTGGCATCGGATCCGATTTTGATGGCGGTGGTGAACAACTCAGGGATGCGACAGAGTTCCCGAAAATTACCGAAGCGTTGTTGGAGCGGGGCTATTCGCCTGCATCAGTCCGGAAAATCCTTGGCGAAAATCATCTGCGGGTGTTCGCGGAGGCATGTCCGGGATAAATGTCGTTTATGGACACAGATTGGTCGGAAGATTTCCGTGCAATACCCTACAACTCTCCACGCAACACCAAGCGATCATCCATCACCTCACCCTTACCGTTAAGTGTGCCGGTCGGCATATAGTGAATGACCATCCCCCGACGCCTGCGATGTGACCGATTCGGATTGGTCTGATGCACCATCAGACAATGATGCACCATCGCGTACCCCGCTTTGAGCGGTACAGGTGCCGCACGATTTTCCTCCACATTTGCCTGCAGCAAAGCCGGAAGTTTCCCTTTCTCTGATACGGCGCGATCGTGATCTGGCGCGCTTTCCAAATGGCTACCGGGGATGACATTCATGCACCCGTTCTCTTCGTCGGCGTCGTCGAGTGCCATCCAGATGCTCACGAGGTTCGCCGGCGTACAACGCCAGTATCCGTTGTCCTGATGCCACGGCACTTCCCCCCCATGACGGGCAGGCTTATACAGGGCTTGATCGTGGAACAACTGGATGTTGGAACCAATCAAGCTCTCGGCGATGTCCAACAACGGCTCATGATAGAGCAGTTGACGGTATACTTCATCGTAGTGCCACATCTCCATAATCTGCAGCATCTCCTCCGAACGGTCTGCGGTCTCGTCCTGCTCCGAATCACCGATGACAGCGAGGTTGCGTAGCCCTTCGCCACTTGTACCACGTTTTGTCGCAAACAACGCGTCGTAATGCTCGCGCAACAAAGCGAGGTGATCATCTGTAATGAGGCGATGTGGGATTTTGAGATACCCTTTCTGTTGAAACTGTTCAACCTGTTGTGGCGTGAGTTTCATAGAATTCTCCTTCCAATCGGTATAACAGATTCTATCCATAGAAGCACATTATTCCAGCGCAACCGGCTCTCCAAGCTCCGCTGACCGCTTCACCGCTCGGCAAATCGCCACCGCTTTCATACCCGCTTCGCCGCTTGCCCGCGGTTCGCTGCCCGTTTGAATACACTCAATGAAGTGCTCAATCTCTGCACGGAAAGAATCAAAATCTAGGTAGTTTTCCTCGTGCAAGGTCTCTGGATCGTTTCGGAAAGAATAGTGCAAAGTGTCCACACGATCAAACCCGCCTGTCACTTCAGCGACGCCGTTTTCGTTGGCGGCGTAGAAATCCTCAAAATTGAACTCTCCCATCGAAACCATGCCAGCGTTGACAACCCCAATCGCGCCGCTTTTGAAGCGCAGGGTAAACATCGCACAGTCAATCTGTGGCTTCCGGTGCGGCGCAAAGAAGGTCCCGCCCTCGGCGTAAACCCGCTCGACATCCCCCATCAGAAAACCGAGAATGTCTGCGGCATGCACAGCGTTTTCGAGGATAGGTCCGCCCCCATCGTCCTCTGCCCAGAACCAATCTTTGTTCGACATCCCCGGATGCGGATACCGGTGAACCATGTACTGAATCGGTCCAAATTCGCCTTCCGTCAGTTCCTTCAAACGTAGAAGCGGCGGGATAAACCTTTTCTTATGCCCAATCTGCAAAACGATACCCGCCGATTTGCACACATCAACCATCTCCTGACAGTCTGCAACCGTACTCGCCATCGGCTTCTCACACAGTACATGAATGCCACGCTCTGCCGCGGCGCGTGTTAACGCCAGATGAATCTTCGGCGGTGTGCAGATACTAATTGCCGTCAAATCCTCCATATCCAGCATCTCCTCCGTAGAAGTATAACCCTTGACACCGTACTGTGACGCGAAATCGTCTGCAATTTGTGGGACGATGTCACATACACTGACCAACTCGGCGTTGGGATTCTCATCCCACCGGTCAACATGAGCGCGACCAACGCCCGCTAATCCAATCACTGCAACTTTCATACGATACTCCTAATATATTCTAACCTAAGTTGCCGTTTTCACTCCAGCGGAACGATATGTGTTGTGGGGTAGGTAGCAACTTACGTTATTCTATTGAAGGATAATAACTCTATCTGTTCTGTAGTTTAGCAGAGAGGATTTACAGAGTCAAGGCAAACGAAAGATAAAATTAGGGCAATCGCATGTAAATATTATGTAGGGCTTTGGCATACGACAATGTCAATCTAATCGTAGCCACAGGTGCTAATTGGTCAATTGTCTAATTTCTATAACAGATGCAATTCCCCTAAAGATAAAACTTGACAACGGATAGTGAATCTCATACACTAAAGCCTAGCAGCCATTCTGAGTTGTTCGTGGGAGGAGGCGTCTACATTGATCTGTCCCAAATGCGGCGGTAAGGTACAAACGCTTAAAAACGAATCTGCATTTTGCTTGGATTGCGAGTGGGATAACCTAGGGCAAATCCCTCAATCGGGGCAACGGGCGGATTGTAGGCACCTGTGGGTTTTACAGGTAAACCAAGCCGATGGAACATCACAGTGGTGGTGTGTGCACTGCTCTGAACGTCGTGACTTTCAGATGGCATTGATGTATCTGAGACCTTAGGGAATGTCTCGAATTCAGGTTTCTAAGGAGAACAGGGAGATTATTTTATGGGTTTTTCATTAGCAGATAAGGTTGCCATTGTCGTGGGAAGTAGCAGTGGCATGGGGAGAGCAACCGCGGTCACTTTTGCCGAAGCAGGGGCAAAGGTTGTGCTTGCTGCACGGAGTGCCGATAAGCTCGCAGCGTTGGCGGAAGAGATTGGCGAGAATGCAATCGCCTGCCCGACCAACGTGCAAGATTCGGCAGCCGTGGATAGGCTCATTGCCACAACATTAGAACATTTCGGACGGATTGATGTGCTCGTCTACGTCACCGGCACAAACATTCCCGAACGGAGCCTTGAAGTTTTATCCAACGAAACGTGGGATATGATGATCCAGACGAACCTGACCGGAGCGTTTTACTGTACGAAAGCAGTCCTGCCAACGATGCGCCATCAAAAGGACGGCTTAATTATTTATGTCTCCAGTGGAGCGGTGCAGCGTCCCGATACATCTGGCGTCTCCTATCAAGCAACCAAGCACGGGATGGTCGGTCTCGCTCACGGCACGTTCCAAGAAGAAAAGGAGAATGGCATCCGCACCTCAATGCTCTTCCCCGGTTTGACGGATACGCCGCTCGTCCTGCAACGTCCTGTGCCAACCCCACCCGAAGTGATGGCAAAATCTCTACAACCACAGGATGTCGCCGATGCGTGTCTATTGGTTGCTTCCCTACCAGCGCGGGTTTATGTCCCAGAATTAGTGATGCTGCCTTCGGGTTTAGCGTAGTCAGAATCATGCCGTTATCCAATCAAAAACTGAAAATGGTCAAGAAATTCGCCTCTGTTCTTATTTTTTTAATCTTCATTCCAACACTCCTCTTTGCTCAAGAGGATCTACTCGTCAAGATTCCTCAAAGTTCCAACCAACACCTCCAGTTTCTGCAAGCGCATCATGGGATCAAGTTACGCTATCGCACACCTGATTTTGCCATCATTCAAGTCCCCTTAACTTCCGGTTCCATTGAGGCGAGTCCGAGTCTCTTGACCGAGCTACCAGACCCACAAGTTCTGGGTACCGTTACGCCCGGTTTCAACTACTACGTCCTCTGGCTCCCTTCGGCGGAAGAGCGTGCGGCAATCGAGGCGTATGGGGAAATTTTACACCAGTTCGGTGGCTTTTCCCTGCTCAAGTTGCACGCCAATCTTGAATCCGTCCTGTTAGACCTGCCAGTGCATCACCGTGCGAAGCTGCCCGCCAATGTTGTCCTGCCGGAATTTCAGCCTCCCTCGTTCGCTCCGAGTATACCCGCATCGCCCCAGCAGCAATCGCTCATTCAAGGACTACTCGACCAAGCAGATGGCTCTAGATGGCTTTGGCAGACTATCGCCCTCGTCGAGAATGAAGACCTCCGGCGGCCGGGACAGTTTTTCCGAAGTCGGTACGCCCTCCGAGTCCGCGATGCCGTTCAATTTGATGATAATCCGGAACCCGATCACGCTTGCGATAACTCCGCGGACTACATTGCTCAACAGTTTCGCAGCTACGGTCTGAAGGTCGAATTCGATCCGTTTGACCATCGGCGTCGATCCGCACTTGGGACGTTGGTGGGGGAATACGTGATGCGGAATGTGGTCGCCACGCTGCCGGGGAAAGGTCCAAACAAAAATCGAATCTACTTGATGGTGGGACATTATGACAGTATCGCCTCCAAAACCCCCGGTTGGGATGGGGGATGGAGAAGGATGGCTGCACCGGGCGCCTCCGATAATGCGTCAGGCATCGCCGAAATGCTGGAGACCGCACGCATTCTCAGCCAACAAGACTTTGACTTCACTATTCGATTTATCGCTTTTTCGGGGGAAGAATTGTTTCTTTTCGGAAGCAAACATTATACACAGTTAGTTCGGGAGCGTGGAGATGACATCGCCGGCGTCATAAACTTCGATCTTCTAGGACACGATCCAGACGGGAACTTGGACATCCATGTGCTTGGCGATGAGCAGTCACAGTGGCTCGTCAACGCATTCGGTGCCGCTGCAGAACAATACAGACTGCCGATAGATCTACGCCTGAAAAACGATCCCAGTTTTATCTTCAGTGATCACTCCCCATTTTGGGACATCGGCATCCCAGCGGTGATGGTGGCAGAGGAATCATCCCTCGATGCGCCGGACGAATCGACCGAATATATCCATAGCCAAGAGGATGACTTGACCAAAATCTCGATACCATTGTTGGGTGAATTGGCTATCAAGTTAGCCGTAGCGACCCTTGCCGAACTCGCTCGTCCCATCGTTGGGTCAGGCGATCCACTGAACCCTGATATCTTCTGGGGATCCGAAGGCATCACCGTTTCCAACCCCTCTCCTACTAAAGGGGATGAGGTCATCATCACCGCAGATGTGGCAAACGCGGGCCCCATCCCTGTTGAGAACATCACCGTTCAGTTTGTCGTTGTCAATCCCGACGGAAGCTCCGAAACCCTGTTTGAACAAAGCGTAGACCTGAGCGTCAACCAACCGCAAACGGTCACCGCTCGCTTCACACCAGCCACTTGGGGTGTATTTACCCTCCGTGCCCTAGTAAACGACGATACGCGTGTCTTTGAATCCAATTTCAACAACAATCGGATCGAAACCGAATTGACGGTGGCGGATCCGCGCGTGACCATCGAAAACATCGTTGCCTACCCGAACCCACTCCGTCTCAACCAGCCGAATGCTGCTCTCAAACTGACTTATACACTGAGTCGTGATGCGGAGGTCATTGTCTCCATCTACGACACCGTCGGTGAGCAGGTTCTTGAAAGTGTATTCCTCGCCGGAGACAACGGCGGTCAATTGGGCGCGAATGACGCTTTTACTTGGGAAGGCAGGCGGAACTTCTTTGAACTTGTCACGCCCGGTATTTACATCTGCCAAATCACCGCAACCGATGCAGAGGGCGAATCACGGACGAAAGGTACAAAAATCGCTGTGATTCGGTAGTTTGATGAGTTGACGTTTGCAAAACTGCCAGCGCAGTTTTTAACTCCCCTGAAACCGAAATGCAAACAGATCCGCATCCTTGACGGCAAAGCGTAACCGCACCGGCTGACCCGCCAACGAGCGCATATCTCCCCCACTCTCCCACTTGACTGTACCATCAATCTCGTCACCGAATATCTCAGAACACGCGTCCAGTGTGAAGCCCGGCTGCGGGTGCCCTTCCGCATCTTGAATCTCAACCCGAACAAATCCCACCGCTGATGTCGAAAAGTTCAATCTCAGGCTGTTACCCATGAAAATCAACGGACGGGTGATAAACTCACCCCCGATGTACCCTGCGCGGACCGACACAAACCCATCCGTTCGGAGCGAGAATCGACGAATATGAACAGTCGGCAGCCGCCAGTTTGCCATGCTGTATAGCGAGATTTCTTCGGGCGAGGTTTCGAGAATACCCCGTTCCATGTAAATCCCGCGCTCATGCCAGTTGCCCGCATCGAGTCCGGGACGGACAAAAGCCTCCATAAAGCTGCGATCGAAGTGGATTCCATCGCGGCTCGACATAAACACAATGTCATTCACACCCGGACCGTATTCCCAATCCGGAACCGGCTCACGTTCTGGCACAAAGCGCGCAGGAAACATCAGGTACATCCCCGGCGCACGCTCATAAGGGACGCAGGCGTTGGTGTAGAGATGTTCAAAAGGAGTCTCATCCGCGTCAATTGATTCAAGCGGTGTCCACTGGCGAAAGTCTTTGGAGGTTGTGCGCCGAATCCAGCGCATCCCATTTTTGAAGTTGCCCCTACCCGCCACACCCCGCGTATAGGCGACATATTCCTCCCGTTCCGCGTCCCAGAAAGCGATGTTATGCGAATCAAATGGTCGGTCGGTCAAGATTGGTTCGTCCTGCATCAATCGCCAGCGGAGACCGTCAGGCGAGACCAACGCGAGTATATCGCCGGTACGCACGATAGCTTTATACCGTTCTTCATCCGGCGCATCGGGGTTGAGATCGAGGAACGGCGACATATTGTTACCCGGTCCCGTCCAAACGAGGTTGTTGTCCTTTGAGCCTTGAAATTCAATCAAACCGAGTCGCGGCTTTTCCCAGTGAACCCCGTCCGTGCTTTCAGCGTAGGCGATGAGCGGCAGACGCTCACCGCGAATTGGCATCTCCTGATCACAGCGATACCACGCGCGGAAGCGGTCCCCTTCGCGGAATGTTACCATATAGGAAACACCGCCCCGTTCCCATGGCTGTTCAGCGGAAATTACAATCTCCCGACGCACCGGCTCATGCAAACGCTGCGTGACATCTTTCGCTTCAGCGATCCAGAAATCGTCCACAAATAGTTGGCGATCTGTGCCGATGTGGATACTATCGTTATCGTGTTGTGCCATTTTAGCCCCTATTATAAATTGATGGTTATCAACCTTGTCTGCTGCTATAATTACCGAAAATTCCTTCCCCCATGTTAAGAAATCACGCAACAGAAACCGAGTTTTTGGCAAAAACTCGGTTTCTCTTAGCGTTTTTCACTTTCTTTTTATATGAGCTCTGTAGGTCGGTCATTAATGAACGAATGAATTAGCTGTTTTCACGTTTCACGTCCTTAAGGAATATCATGCCCCAATCTCGCCCCAATATCATACTGATAATGTGTGATCAGATGCGCTGGGATGCCGCCGGCTTCGCGGGGAATTCGATTGTCCAGACACCGCATCTCGATCGCTTGGCTCAAAGCGGGATCTGCTTTGAAAATGCCTACTGTGCTTCGCCTGTCTGTTCACCCGCCCGCGCTAGTTGGCTGACTGGACTCTATCCACACGCCCACCGGCAGCTGAAAAACTACGGTCCCGGCTTGGTTGGGAGCTGGGGGAGCTATCTGCCCCCTGACAGCGTGACTATTGGCGATGTCCTCAAAGCCGCCGGATATCGCTGCGGTATGGTTGGACCTTGGCATCTTGGGAACGATCACCTCCCGCAACACGGGTTCGACGATTTCTGGTGCACCTATCGCTATCTCGGCAAGGACCATCCCGATCCGCTTTTTAATTCCTTTGATCGCGCGGGAGTTTCCAATCTCTACCTCAAAGACGCCGAAGGGATGACAAAATACGGCAACACCCTCGAATTTGGTACAATCACTGACCCTCGACAACAGCGCACCACTTGGACGATAGATCGATCCCTTGAATTTATCCAACAATCGCACGATGCCCCGTTCTTCCTGTTCGTTAGCATCAAAGACCCGCACCCTCGCATCTTGGTGCCACCAGAGCTGCTTGACCTTTATCCAGAAGACCGGATGCCGCTGCCCGCTTCGTTTCGGGATACCCTCGACGGCAAACCCGCATCTCAAGCGCGCGCAAAATTCCAGATCCCCGCAACCGTGACCGATGACCAATTTCGTCGGGTGATTGCATACTATTACGCCCTAATCACGCACATCGACGCACAGGTTGGCCGTTTGCTTCGCACCCTTGAAGCGCAAGCCATCACTGAGAACACAATTGTAGCCTTTATCAGCGATCACGGTGAGATGCTCGGCGACCACGGTTTTACGGAGAAGTGCCTCATGTACGAGGCATCGGTTCGTGTGCCGTGTCTGATTTCTTGGTGCGGGACGTTACCTGCGGGGGCGCGGGTGAAAACGCCGTTGGCTGGCGTTGATCTCATGCCGACCCTGCTTGCGTTGGCAGGGGAGGAACCGCCCTCGCCGATTGATGGACGCTCCGTGGCAGCGGCAATTCTCGCGGGCAAAGAACCCGACCCCCAACCAATCTTCGCCGAGATTGCCAGTAATGAAGCGATTTATCGCGGCGCACAAGACGTGGAACAGTTAGCCGCTCACGTGATGGTCTACGACCGACGTTGGAAGTATATCCGTAACCGCTTTGATATCGATGAGTTATACGACTTGGAGACGGATGCGGACGAAATGCGAAACCTCGCAGGTCAGCCTGAACACCGTGATCGGGTGGGTTCGATGCGCCGTCAGATCGCTGAGATGGTTTGCCATACCGGTCCTGGTCCTTACGATTGGTGTTTATTTGATGTTGACGGGACGGCTGCAACTCAGTAGTCAACGACGTGGCAAAATTCAAAAAGCCGCCGCGCCCGCTCCGAAAACCGCTCGTATGTCTCCGGCGGCACTTTCATCGCATGACCAATACTAATCCACGACAGTCCATAGCAGACCACAATTTCGGGACGTGGTCCATTGGAGGTGTTGGGTGTGCCACGATGCAGTGTGCGGACATCCTGTATCCACATCGTGCCTTTTTTCATGTTCAGCCGACGGGCGGATGGAAAATTCCCTTGCGTCAGCACATCGTCGTAACGACTCTCTAGTTCAGGGTTGGCGATATACTGCGTTGATGGCAGCACCTCGATGCTACCGTTCTCCTCTGAAGTATCCACGAGCGGAAACTTAATCCCCAATATCGGGCAGGTGTCAAGCCCGACATGCGGGATCTCCCGCGCTAGTCCGGTGTCCCTGTGCCAACCCTGCAATTCGCTCCCCGGATATGGGTTGTTGGAGTGGAGACACTTGATATAGAAATCATCCTTGCCCCAATAACGCCTGAGAAACTCCAGAATGACCGGATTCTCGTACACCTCCGGGTCGGCGAACGGCGGCACCCACGGGATGGTCAGCGTATAGCGGTTGATAATCTGTTGACGACCAAATCCTGTGCGCAAGTCCCCCCACTCTTTCTCCGCGAAACCCGCTTCGCGCGTTCTGACATGTTCCAGCATCGGAACGAACGCCTCGCGGATGCGATCTACGGTCTCGACGGACAACACATCCTCAAGCACCGCGTAGCCGTTGATCCTGAACTCGGCTATCTTTAGATCGAAATCTATGTCCTCACATCGTGCAGTCATGAATCCTCCGTTGGTGGTTAGCTAATTCAGGTTTGCTCACACTAAATCCAAAATGGCTTGAACGGCAACACTCACAAAACCGATTGTATCATAGGACATTCCGGCGCGTCCAGAAAAATAGGGAGGAGCGGATTTGCGTTTCTTTGTCTCGCTTTTCTATATTTATGCTATCATATTAGAACAAGTTGCTAGGTTCTGTTGACATTTATGTGAGGCGTGTCCGTAATTCGGCGATACATACCTAATCGTAGGGGCGAGGTTCCCTCGCCCAAGGGGTTGGGAACCCCAACCCCTACAGGTTGGGGTTCAGCCTATATAGTAG
>JAKZSX010000250.1:0-4904 GCA_047517405.1 Candidatus Poribacteria bacterium
AGCGCAACAAGAGATGGCTCTCGACTTCTGTAGATCGATTTTCCAAAATCGAAAACACCTAGAACATAACGCGATAGTCTTGGCTCAATGAGCCCGAATTTTTGTCCAATACACCGGGTATTCTGTCGAGATATGAATCTCGACCTACAGGTATTGGATTGGACTGGAATAAGTCTCGTAGGTTGGGTTGAACGGTTAAAACCGAGTTTCTATCAACGACAATAGATGCTCTGCATTTCAACAACACCGTCTTGTAGATAGCGAGAGTGAAACCCAACATCTCAATCCGACGACGCTTAAATGTTGGGTTTCACTTTACTTGTGAGATTTCAACCAGAATCGCCCCTCCAAACCCAATTGTAATGCGTGGCATTTTTCACCGGTTCCGTTCAACCCAACCTACGAGCCGTCAAATGTCAACACGTCCTAGTCAAAAGCGTAGCTTCTATTGCCGTTGATAGGGATTCGTTTTACCATTCAATCCGACCTAGATTATTTCAAGACAGCCATCCGGTGCGTATCGACAAAGTCATCCGCTTCCAGACGATAGAAGTAAGTCCCGCTAGCAACCCGCTCATTCATATGATTGCGACCATCCCAATATACGGCACGCCCGCGCGTTGTGTAGTAACCGGCGGACTGCCGTCCCAAGTCGAACTTCCGAACCTCACGCCCTAAAGCATCGTAAATGGTGATGCGAACATGTGCAGCCTTATGCAGTTGGAAGGGAATCCATGTCTCGGGATTAAACGGATTGGGATAGTTGGGAAACATCCGCGTCTGACGAGGGCGCAATTTATCTATGGAGAACGGCTCCACACCGACACGGACTGACTGCCCATCCACGAAAACGAGATGCGCTGCGTCCACCGAGACTATCGGGTTCGAGGGCTGCACTGAATCTGTTGAACTGTTCGCCTCCAATTCCAGCGTGGCGAGCCGCAGCCGACCAAGCCAGGGCTGCGTCGCGCCAAGTTTAGCAGCGACCAGCGTTCCAGTTTGAGCGACCCCCTCTAAACGAAAGACACTGCCCTCACTGCTATCTGGATTAACCTTCAAAAGTCCTTCCGGCGCTATCCGGATATGGTAGCCCACTAAAGGCACATCTGTGTCAATAATCAAGTCAAGTAGAAGGTTATTCCCTAAAAACCGGGGATTCTCGAATCTGATTGTTGCCGATATAGGGGTGGAGGGACGCTCAGGCGCTGCTGGAACGCCAACAGTCTCTCCAAAGTGAGCACCAACAGCGATAAGGTCAAATATGTTCACAAGCCCATCCCGATTCACGTCCGGATTCTGACCGAAAATTACTCTGTCTATTACCCGCCCAAACTCAGATCCAACGATGACCAAATCGAAAATACCCACAATCCCATCACCATTCACATCCCATGGGTACAGGTAAACTTCAAGAACCGGGCTCTGTTTAAGCAGCGTCAAAGTACCATCCGACGTTGAGGCAAGGCTGACAATGAAGGTGGAAATTTGATCTGCCGGCGCGGTTGCTCCTGAATTACCCCCGCCCTCCCCATAAACGAGCGTGATTGTGTCGTCCGGCATGAGGTTCTGAATATCGACCTGAATCCTCTGGTTGGTGAATGTTATATCACCGATGATGCCTGTTGAGGTTATAGTCGTGTATCCGGGACGCGCTGGGACGTTCTGCGGAGGTGTCCAACCTGCTGGAATGTGAACTGTAAGGGCTCCCCCTCGTATCATCCCCTCAGCGGTATAAGTGATAACAACATCGTTGCCACGGCTATATGCAGGGACAGCATATGGTGAAACAGAAGCGTTGCCAGAGCCATCGGGGGTCGTAGGTGCCGATTCAAACGCCAGATGTTTCGCCATAAATTGTAGCGACTGCTCTGCGATGAATGTGTGTCCGCCGCCGTGTGTCACAAATTCATGCTCGATGCCAAGCTCGGTCAACCTTTGATTCAATGCTTCCGCCTGTCTAGGCAATGCCGTTTTATCTTCAAGACCATGGACTAACTTAATTCCATTCAACCGCACCGGCTGTTGAGGATTTTGCTTTAATCTGTTGGAGTATCGATCTAACTCACGAATGATGTCATTCTCGATAATCTGATCCCAAACCTCCTCCTCGCGCTCCCAAGGAGGGAAACCCACTCTTAATCTGTATGGCAAGTCAAGATAACAGGGGGGCTTGTCCGGATTAGAGGTGACCCCTGCCAGATATGCAAGACCGTTACGAAACGGCAGGCTAACCCGTCGTAGAGCATCGGAATTGGCTAATTCATCCAGCGCATTCCAAAATTCTTCTCCAGATTTCTGTTTAAGCGGCTCCATGAGGGTAATAACAACACCGCCCTGCTCCGTAAAAGCCTGTATCAAATCATCGTCAAATTTATAGGTGCCTGCCTGGGCAACAGCCACGCCAAAGACCTCTGGATATTTAAGCGAGAGGTGCATTGAACCGTATGCGCCCATCGAAAATCCCGTAATTCCGCGACTATCCCGGTGGGGTATTGTCCGGTACTGCCTATCAATAAAATTGATTAAATCCCTCCTGATGTACGTTTCGTAATCACCGATCGTTGGAGAACTGAGATATTGACTCCCGCCAAACCGATTCGAGCCATCGACAAACACAGCGATAGCTTCCTGAATCTCCTCGCTGAGGATCATACGATCCATCGCCGATTTCATCTTCTGGGTTAGGCTATTTGAGCTCCCACCGAATCCATGTAGTACATAGATAACCGGGTAGCGTTTTTCGGTAAAATCGTAGATTGGCGGCAGATATACTCTAATTACTTTTCCACCGTCCTCACCAATCAGGTTTTCCGTTAGCGTTGGCCAGATGATTGGGGGCCATCGTATCAATTGACTTTCTGCTGCGAGGAGGACAGACTGTGAAGCCGTAATCATCAACGACCAGAGTATAAAATGAAAGAGAAAGTTTTTGGATAGCAGTTTGAACATGATAGGTAGCTCTCCCGCCGGTTTTGTCCCTGAATTATAGCGCATCTCTGATCGTCAATTCAACAGATACCACCAGTTTTGCAGTACCGACTAATCATCCGTAAAGTCCACGAGCTGCGGATTTCTATCTTGTAATTCCACAAGGCGTGTGATACGATGGAATCTAGTAACGTCAGGACTGTCAGAACGTTGACAACCCTTCAACTATAAAGGGATATACGATGGATTTTCGACCCTCCCCCGAACACGACGCACTCCGGGGACGCATTCGCGACTTCTGCGCGCAATTCCCCGATACCTATTGGCGCGAAACTGACCGCGATCGTGCGTATCCGCAAGCCTTTGTCGAAGCCCTGACAGAAGCAGGGTTTCTTTCTATTCTGATTCCGGAAGAATACGGCGGGCTCGGTTTGGGCATGACAGAGGCGAGCATCGTCTTGGAGGAGATCAACCGTTCTGGTGGGAACTCGGCGGCGTTCCACGCGCAGATGTATCTCATGGGTGCACTGCTTCGTCACGGCAGCGACATGCAGAAGGAGCGTTGGCTGCCAGCCATCGCCGGCGGCGAACTGCGGCTACAAGCATTCTCGGTCACCGAAGCGGAATCCGGCTCCGATACGCCTAGCATCCGCACCTTTGCTCGGCGTGAAGGCTCAGCATACATCGTCAATGGCCACAAGAACTGGACCAGTCGCATCGAACAATCAGACCTGCTGCTGCTATTAGCACGCACGACACCCCGCGAAGCGGTCGAAAAGCGGACGGAGGGGCTCAGTCTGTTCCTAGTTGATTTACGCGATGCGCGGCGGGGTGAAGGGGCATTGGAGGTGCAGCCTGTCCACACCATGTTTAACTATGCAACCTACCAAGTCCGGTTCCGCAATCTACGGCTGCCACTCGATAGCCTAATCGGTGAGGAAGGGCGAGGTTTCCGCTACGTCATTGACGGATGGAACGCGGAGCGTATTCTGATGGCAGCAGAAGCCATCGGTGACGGATACTGGTTTATCGATCGGGCAAGTGCCTACGCTCGCGAGCGCGAGGTCTTTGGGGCTCCGATTGGTCGCAATCAAGGCGTGCAGTTCCCTATCGTCCGCGCTTATGCGGCGACGGTCGCAGCCGATTTGGTCCGTTACAAAGCCGCTTGGCTCTTCGATGCTAATGCGTCCTGCGGGGCAGAAGCGAATATGGCAAAACTGCTCGCCTCCGAGGCAAGTTGGCAGGCAGCCAATATCTGCCTTGACACACACGGCGGCTACGGCTTTGTAGATGAATACGATGTGGAGCGCAAGTTTCGGGAAACGCGGCTCTTTCAAGTCGCCCCGGTCAACAATAACCTAGTGCTCGCCTATCTTGCCACCCACGTGTTGGATCTGCCCCGATCATATTAGATAGTGGCTCATGTTAAGAAATCGTAGGACAGCCCCCGAGTTTTTGTCAACACCTTCGGTATCTCTTTGCGCTTTCTTTTTATATGAACCTAGTATATGAACCTAGGTGGTAAAGATATAGGGCGTGTTGACATTTGACGGCACGTAGGTTGGGTTGAACGGCAAACGTGAAACCCAACCCCCAGTCCAACTCAATCGGGAAACAGGAGTAGGCACGTCGCTTTGAATCCCAGTTTATCGGGACTCCGCCGGGCCGTAATGTGCACACTGGTTACGGCATACGGAGTATGCCTACTACTATATAGGCTGAACACCAACCTGTAGGGGTTGGGTTTCCCAACCCCTTGGGCGAGGGAACCTCGCCCCTACGATTAGGTATGTATCGGCGAATTAGGGACACGCCTCACACAAATGTCAACAGAACCTAGCCAATATCCTCTTGATGCAGACCAATTTGTATATCTACTTGAATTTACAACGCTTTTGTGCCAAAATAGAAAGTGTTTAGGATTCATCAGTCTAATGAACCAATGAATCAAGCAGGCTTCAAGGAGGCTTTCTCAA
>JAKZSX010000251.1:0-5423 GCA_047517405.1 Candidatus Poribacteria bacterium
GGCTGTGCCGTCATGACCGGCTATGGCGGTGCTGTTCACGCGGGTCGCATTAAACCGGAGACCAGCGTTGTGGTGATTGGCTGCGGAGCGGTAGGCCTCAGCGCAATTCAGGGGGCTCGTATATCCGGGGCGTCAACCATCGTGGGTGTCGATATCAATCCATTGAAGTTGCAGTGGGCAGAGAAGTTCGGTGCCACGCACATTGTCGATAGCACGGAAAATGATCCTGTCGAATTTGTACGTGACCTCACACAGGGACGGGGTGCTGATACCGCCATCGAAGCGGCGGGACAGAACATTTCGATCAGACAAACGTTGGAAGCTTCACGCCCCGGTGCACGAGTCGTCATTCTCGGCAAAACCCCATACGGAGAAGAGGTCTCATTTCCCTTCCACATCATGATGGGCGAACGCGAAATTGTGCGTACCTCCTACGGGATGAGCCGACCGCGCGTTGACTTCCCACGCTTAGCGAACTTGTACATGGAAGGGAGACTACTACTCGATGAGATGATTTCCGCGCGGCTGCCGCTGGAGGAGATTAACGACGGTTTTGATGCTTTGGAGAAGGGGGGCGTGGCACGGTCACTGGTCGTGTTTGATCCGTAGTGTTACCTCGGTGGGATCAAGTTGGGATAGTACTCTGTCACTAAAGAAAATCCGATGAGAGCTTGGAGATGCCTATACAGACCTAGCCAAGCAGCCTGTTTTTTAAATCGGGCTGGGGAATCCTATACGGACTTGTGAAATGAACCGCTGCATAAAAAATTCGCAAGAACAGATGTTTTCCCCAAATAAAACTTGCTGGAATTGACTTTTGCGTGTATCATTTCCATTTGAGTTACGGAAAGAGTAGCGCAGGGTTCGTCAATGGGTTGATCCCTTTGCCCTTGCGAACCTACAAATGAAGCATCAAACGTGCAGCGTGATTTTGCATTTTATTATTCCTTATGAACGGCAACCACATTCAGGCGTAAAATGAATCCTCCCCAAGTAACCCCCAAAATATCAGGCATCATCCTCGCCGCGGGACTGTCCACTCGCATGGGTGAACCCAAGCAACTCCTCCCCTTCGGCAACAGCACGATTATTGAAACCGTAATCGATAATCTGCTGGGATCCAAACTGAATGAGGTTATCGTTGTGGTTGGACATGAAGCGGAAAAGATTCAAGCACATATCCAGCACAAGCCAGTCAAAATCGTATTCAATCCCGGTTTTCATGAGGGTATGCTGACCTCTGCACAGTGCGGTGTGGAATCAATTTCAGGGTCCGCCGATGCGTTTGCAATGACACTGGTAGACTTGCCGCTCATCACGCCGGATCTGGTTAATCTGGTCATTGATACATACGTCCAAACAGAAGGCGGCATTGCGGTGCCAAGTTATAATTATCGTCGCGGGCATCCCGTAATTTTTGACCGACGCTACGCCGCTGAAATCCTTGCATTGGACGAGGAGGGCGGTGGGGTGCGGTCGATTTTCCAAAAATATGCCGATGACATCCGCTATGTGAATGTCGATACCGACCGAGTTTTAAGGGACATTGACTATCGGGAAGATTACGAAGAAGCGTTACGGAAATCCGCGCCTGCGTGAATACGGGAAAACCAATCAAAACCTAACCGTAGAAGGATCATAAATGATTGAATCAATTGAAAAAGTGCAAGAAGCATTTGTGGAACAGGATTACATCGCTGATCGAGCATTGGCAACAACAATCTATCTAGCACATCACCTGAAGAAACCGATTTTTCTTGAAGGTGAGCCCGGCGTCGGAAAAACAGAGGTCGCAAAGGTGTTGGCGGGGGCAACCGGTGGAAATTTAATCCGTTTACAATGTTATGAAGGGTTGGATGTAAACAGCGCGTTGTATGAGTGGAATTACACGAAACAGATTCTCCAACTGCGGATTGACGAAATACGAGGCATGGACAAAGAGCAGATTGGCGCAGACCTCTTCAGCGAGGAATTTCTGCTAAAGCGTCCGCTCCTCGAAGCCATCCAAAGTGATGGTGGGGCACCGCCCGTGCTACTCATTGATGAAGTTGACCGAAGTGATAGCGAATTTGAGGCGTTCCTCCTCGAAATCCTGTCAGATTTTCAGATTACCATCCCGGAGATTGGGACCATTCGTGCCAAACATATTCCTTATGTGGTGCTGACTTCAAATCGCACGCGCGAGATCCACGAAGCCTTGAAACGTCGCTGCCTTTACCAGTGGATAGATTATCCGTCCGTTGAGAAGGAGTTTGCGATCGTCAAAACCAAGCTACCGCATATCAACGAGATGCTTGCGCAGCAACTTTGTAACTTGATGCGGGTATTTAGGGAAGGGGATTACTACAAAAAGCCGGGAATCGCAGAGACCCTAGATTGGGGATTAGCCCTCATCGCTTTGGGTAAGGACGGCTTGGATCCCACCCTCGTTGATGAAACGCTCGGTTGCATTTTCAAATATCAGGACGATATTGAACGCGCACGAGAGGCGGACCTGCACAAGATGGTAGATGGTGCCAAAAGCGATTCTGAGGCAAATCACGCCGAAAAAGCAGATTGGCGATATATGCGTGGATAAAATCAGGCTTACAGGATTTTCCTGATTATCCGAAAAATATAGTAAATCCTACTCGGACTTAACCTATGACTAATCAACAACTCCTCTTTCATGAAATTACCGCCTTCTGCCGGGTGCTCAAGCAGATGGGCGTGAATGTTACCACAACGAATCAAATCAGTTTCTGTCGGAGCGTTGAGTTAATCAATATTGGACAACAGCGAGATTTCTACGACGCCGCCAAGATGAATCTGATCGCCAATGAATCGGATCGAGCGTTATTCGATGTCGCCTTTGATTGGTTCTGGAGATATCCACGGCCCGACCCACAGGAAATGGGGCTTGATACGGACGACGAGGCGGAGATGTCCCTCGAAGATCTGATCAATGCCGAAGAAACAGTGGTAAACCTAGACCAGTGGAAGGAAATGGAGGACGATAAAGAGGATGGCGATGAAGATACAGTTGCCTACAGTGCCGAGAGTGTTTTGACCCAAAAGGATTTCGGACAGTTCACGGCAGAAGAGATGCAGAAAGCGCGAGAGGTTATCGCTAAACTTGTTCCACTGTTGGCTACAAAACTGAGCCGTCGAAAAAAGACCAGCACCAAAGGGAAGACAATCGATTTTCGACGGAGTTGGCGTAAGAACATCGCCTACGGCGGGGAGCCGCTAAAATTGATCCGGAAGCGTAAGAAGGTCAAGAAAAACAAGATCTTGCTGCTCTGTGATGTCAGCGGATCGATGGACTACTACTCCACCTTTCTGATTCAGTTTATCTATGGGATGCAGCAGGTACTGAAGGAGGTCGAAGTAGCGGTCTTTAGCACAGAGCTCACCAACATCACCGGGCTCCTCCGCCGCAAAGGGCTTGAAGAAGGGCTCCGCGAGGTCGCAGAGGTTGTGCCTGATTGGTCAGGGGGAACGAGAATTGGTGAAAGCATCGTCGCCTTCAATCGAGAGTTTGGACGGTCTTTCTCGGCGTATAGAACTGTGGTCATTTTGATCAGTGATGGTTGGGACCGGGGCGAAGCGGATGTCCTTCAGAAGGGGATGGAGGTGCTGCATCGCCAAGCATATAAGCTAATCTGGCTGAATCCGCTGCTCGGCAGTGAAGGGTATCAGCCAATCTGCCGCGGTATACGCACAGCACTTCCCCATGTTGACTATTTCTTACCGGCTCATAATCTGGACAGCCTAATCCAATTGACGAAGGTATTGACGCCGATCTGGTCGAATTAAGGAAGGCGGGAAAGGCGAGCGAGATCCAAGATTCGTTGAGATGAAAAACGCTTGCCCATCAGGTAGAATGGAAGGTGACGGACAAACAACTTTGGGTTCGGTGCATTACTTTTCACGCTTCACGCCTCACGTTTCACACTGGTGGATTCTGTTTATCCCGCTTGTTCTTCTCGCCTGCGCTGTCCCACCGCTTAGCATTCCTGAGCCGGGGACGATAGCACCCGATTTCACCCTCACGGATCAGTATGATACGGAGTTTCGATTGAACCAATTCCGTGGGGAAAATGTGTTATTGTTCGGCTTTGATAAGGATAGCATCAGTCGTGGGCAAACATGGCTAAATCTATTCCTTGATCAGTATGCTGAGGAGCTGCGAATTCTTCCGATTGCTAACGGATCGGATGTGTCGCTCTTTGCGCGTCTGTTTCTGAAAGGGAAGGTTAAAGCGGATCTCCGAGCAGCTGGGGCAGAGGTAGATCTGCCGAGTGTCCTATTGGACTGGGAGGGTGAAGTCTCCCGGCAATATGGGATGCCTCTCCAGATGCCGACAGTTGTGCTGATCGATCGTGGGGGTTATATTCGATTAGTGCATCCACTGCCGCAGTTGACTGCGGAGGAGGTGCGGGAAGTTTTTAACCGAATCGACCAGCAAATCAGGTAATAATAAATATATCGAAGTGTTTTCAAAAAACGAAATCATCCAGTAACGAAAAAGGAATTAACGCATGAAAAACTTTCAGATAATCCAAATACTGATGCTCGTTGTCTTTTTTCTCGGTATGGGTTCTCAAGCCCTATCCGCCCCACAGGGGCTAGCGCAAGATGCCTATACTATATTTGAACAAAACTGCTTCAGCTGCCACGCAGCCGGTGCCACCTATGCAGCGTTCCTCCTAATTGAAGATTACAGCGCACTCACCGCAGAAAACGGTCCGGTTGTGCCGGGAGACCCTGATGCGTCCAGATTGTATAAGCGGCTCCTTGGAGAAGGGGGTGCACAGATGCCGTTCTTGGCACCTCCTCTGCCTGAACAGGAGATTGAAACGATTAAAAACTGGATATTAGCCGGCGCGCCCGATTGGGCGGTGCCCAGTCTCAACCACGCTGTTTCCGAGAAGCTAATTAATTTCGGTGATACTTTTATGGTTAACATCAGCGCAGAAACTGCCTTCGATTTGGCAAAGTGGCAGCTTGATATTGCGTTTGACCCCGCTGCCCTTGAAGCCGTCAACGTGAGCGAAGGCGATTTCTTGAAGATGGGGGGCGGAACAACCACCTTTCAGGAGGGAGTCATTGATAACGCAGCGGGTACAATCACAGGACTCAGTGCGGAGCGGGACGACGATCAAGGTGTGACCGGTGCTGGCACACTGTTTGAGGTGGAGCTCAAGGCGAAATCGAGTGGTGAAACCAAATTGACACTGCAAAACTTGCAGTTTGACGTTATCACCAGGGACACCTCTGCAGACCCGTATGAAATCACCCTCACTATTGAGGAACAACTTATCGCCGGGGATGTGAATCGAGACGGGCAAGTGAACATTCTGGATCTGGTGCTCGTCGCACAGCAGTTCGGGCAGAGCATGCCCGCCGACTCGCCGGCAGATGTCACTGGCGATGGTGTC
>JAKZSX010000252.1:0-3448 GCA_047517405.1 Candidatus Poribacteria bacterium
GAGTCCTTCCCCTGTGAGAATCTCCAAGTTTGCCAGTCCTGCTGCACATGCAACGGGGTGTCCGCCGTAGGTACAGACCTGTGCGAACTCTCGGCTTTCCTCCGGCTCACCGAGAAATTCTTCAAAGACGGCATCGTTTGCCACACATGCTCCCAACGGGATATAGCCGCTGGTGAGTCCTTTGGCGAGGGTGATGATATCTGGCTCCACATCCCAATGTTCGCAGCCAAACAATCTTCCTGTTCTGCCGAAGCCGGTGATCACCTCGTCCATGATTAGCAGGAGACCGTATTTATCACAAATCTCTCTGACTCTTGGGAAATAGGTATCCGGCGGCACAAGCACTCCACCCCCACCGATGATTGGCTCGGCAATTACGGCGATAACTGTCTCTACCCCTTCCCACTGAACGACCTTCTCGATTTCGTTGGCGCAGGCGATGCCGAAATCGGCTTCGCTGCATCCCTGACCATATCGATAGGTGTAGGGCGGGTGGACATGGTGAAAGCCTGGGACAAGTGGTTCAAACGCTTTGCGACGACGGGTTTGGCCCGTTGCGGACATCGCTCCATACGTGAAGCCGTGATACCCGCGATAGCGACTGATAATCTTGTAGCGATTCTCGCCGGGATATTTTTGCTGACCGTATTGCCTCGCCATTTTTATCGCGGTCTCGTTGGCTTCTGAGCCGCTATTGCAGAAGTAGACATGGTTCAGATTGCCCGGCAAGAGTCCTGTAAGCTTTTCAGCTAGAAGTGTTGCGGGAATGTTAATCTGTGCGTGTGGATAGTATGGCAACTTCTGAATCTGTTCATAGACGGCATCGGCGATCTCCTGCCGTCCATAGCCGACGTTGACATTCCAAAGTGCTGAATAGGCGTCTAGATATTCGTTTCCGTCTGCGTCGATGATCGTTGTTCCGTTGGCACTTTCAAAGACGAGGAGATCGGATTGATCCAAGAGTTGATGCTGAAAGAGCGGATGCCAAGCGTGTGCCTGATCCATTTTGCGGTAGTCTTGTGCAGATAAGTCTTTTGGGGCATTTGCCATCATTATTTGATATTCTCCAGATGATTATGTCGGGAGATTCAAGGGGTCTCCCGAACGGTGAAATGGTTTGTTATTAAACCAAAGTTGGTATTGGTTCATTAGTTCACTTCAAGACAACTCCGTTCCCGAAGTCTTCGACCTACAAACTCGATTATGTTACCGTGGTATCCAATTAGGGCGCTTTCTGTATTAACGCAAGTTGCTATTCGTTGAAAATCCGTCGGTTTTCTGTTAAAACTGAAGTACTCAGTCTTTCGCTCCAGTTTTGAATCCCGACTCTATCGGGGAGGACCGCAATGTGTATAGTCTAGGAATATATCAAGTTTTTTAGCCCCAGCGGGGCGACATGTATATAGAAACCGCGAACCACCCAACACCCAAGTCCCAGAGGGGCGACATATTTGAGGGGTGCTCATAAATATTCTCTGTGGGAGCGGCATCCTTGCCACGATGTCCCTCGACTTTCCAAAACCATCGTGATCAGGAGATCCCTCCCACAGACATCTATGACTGCACAGGCTCCTAGCTGGATTATGAGCACCACTCAGGCGCTGTAGGTTGGGTTGAACGGTTCAAAGCTAATCACTATCAACAATCATAGTTCAGCCCTTTAACAACACCGTTTTATAGCTAGATAGAGTGAAACCCAACACCCAAGCCACGCAACGATTATCAAGAGTTGGGTTTCACTATACTTGCAAGATGTCAATCCGAACAGCGTCTGTAATCGAAGTGGAGTCATTTGGTATGTTTTCTGAGTGCCGTTCAACCCAACCTACGTGCTGCCAAACGTCAACAGAACCTAGCAACTTGGGTTATATTAGTGCAAGTGCTTTTGTCATACCCGCCGTCCAACCGCCATCTACGTTATAAGCGGCTCCCGTGACAAAACGGGACGCTTCGCTGGCTAGAAACAGTGCCACCTCCGCCACGTCTTCGGGTTGACCGATGCGTCCCATTGGAGCGATTTTGCCCGCAAACTCCCGACCTTCGGGGTTTTCCTCCAGAAAAGGTTGGGACATCGCTGTTTCAATCCAGCCGGGACAAATGCAGTTGACGCGTATCCCTTCGGGACCGTGGTCGATTGCCATGGCTCGCGCGAGTTGCAGGACAGCCCCTTTGGTGGCGCAATAGCCCGCGATGTCCGACTCGGCATAGAAACTGTTCGCCGACGCTGTAATGATAAATGAGCCACCGCCGCTTTGACGTATAGCGGGGATACCATATTTTCCGCAGAGGAACGCCCCTTTAACGTTGGCATTAAACAGTGCATCCCAGTCCGCTTCGGGCAAATTTACGACCGAGCCATCCCGCATGATGGCGGCGTTACTGAAGATGATGTCGAGCCGACCAAAATGCGAAACCGTCTCTGAGATAAGCCGCTCTACCTGATCGCTACGACTGACATCAACGGTATGTGCGATGACCGCGTCGGGATAATCCGCACCGACAATACGGGCTGTTTCTTCGGCACCTTCCCCCTGTATATCGGCAGCTACGACCTGTGCACCCTCACCCACGAATCGGCGGACCGTAGCACGACCGATACCGCCTGCCGCTCCCGTTATAATCGCTGTTTTGCCTTTAAGCTGCATTTCCTACCTCCTCCAAGAGAAGCGTCTCAAGCATCATCAACCTATACCGAATAAGCCTGCCAAGTGCCCAAACAGCCGTGTCCTCGACGAACATGCAGTATCCCTTTCGCCGGTTCGGCGATGTAACCGGAGATCGAGTGCATGTTCCGATCCCCGTGCCGACAGATTCCGCTCGGATCGCCGTGGTGGTCTGCGAGAATGTGTTTCATCGTTTCGACGGTAACCTTCCCCCAATTCTCTTGAATCAGCAGGCGGATGCGATCAAGACGCGGGCAGGAGTCCGGCAGAGAATGGGTCTCGTAATTCACAAACCGAGAGGTCAGGTAATGGTTGGTGTGGAGTCGGCAGTCTGAATGTTCATCCTCAAAGGCTGCAATCCCTTCAGGACGGACCTCTATATCCCCAATTTTGCCCTCGCCATCGCAGATTACTACATTTGCCGCCGAGCAGGTACGATGCTTTTTCAAGAGTTTAATGCACTCTTCGAGGTTCGGCTGTTCCAGCATGACACGCTTGAGGGGATAGTGAGGAAGACCAAAATGCCACTGAAAATCATACAGGGCGTTGGCGAAGTGGGCTAAACCGTGCTGGTTCATGCCCGAATAGCCGAGTTGTCCGGCAAAGGTAAATATTAAGGCTCTGGGACGGCCATCGGTCGGCTTGACGTGAAGCAAGATCGCCACATCTGCGTATTCCGTTTCCAGATCTTGGTTTTGACCTGCCAAGGGGAGTCCGTCAGCGGTGGACGAACCGGTGAGGGCAAACGCTGTGCATCCACCTTCGTGCACGCGGGCGGCTTCGGC
>JAKZSX010000253.1:0-3145 GCA_047517405.1 Candidatus Poribacteria bacterium
ATCTCCATTGGGTTCGGGTTCTTCAGCAGTAATCAGTAGATCTGCCCAATGTGCCCAATCGCAACCTGAGTTTCCATTGGTGTCAGTAACAAGTTCCAGTAGGACGGGTTGACCAGCAAGCTCAGAGAGGGGCACGGTCATGTCTACCCAGTCCGGGGTCTCAATGAGGTGTTCAACCCGTTTATGCCCGTTGAGAACGACTTGAAAGAGAACGCCATTGCTACAAGGATTGTCCTGTAGTACCATTGAGAAGGAAAAGATTAAACCTCGGGATTCAGGGAGATGGAGTGGAAACTGGAGAATAGTCTGTCCATTTGTAGGAGGATGTGCAAAGATACTCGGCTTGCGTTCTCCGTTGGGGTTTTCAACGGTTCTGCGGTTGCCTGAGTCGAATATACTTCCGAGTCGAAAGATACCATCGAACTGAAGTCCAGTGATGAATTGTGTTTCTCTAAGATCATAAGGTGGCACGACTTGTTGACCGGGTGCGAGGAAAAAGAGGATCTGTGCGGGGAGCCCGGTCTTGAGACTGTAATGTTCGCCGCCAATATGGCTAAGTGTATCGGGGAGGCTCGCTATGGGTTCAACCGGGGAGAAAAACCCGATTTGCTTAAGGGAAGTATCAGGTGCAGAGATGATTTTGGGTTCGCCCCAGACTGCCCAATCCCAACCAGTATCGCCATTTGGCCCGGGTGTGGTAGTAAAGCGAAGTTTGACGATTTGGTCCCGATACAGAGATAGGTCAAGATTAACAGGCTCCCATCTTTGTTGGTTGTAGTGTTGACGAAAAATCTCATTGTCTTGGACAGAAACAATGAAGGTGACCCCATCGGATTTTTCCGAACCTTCCCGTAAACCGATATGGAATTCAAGACGAATATTGGGGCTATCTGGTAGCGGAATCATAAATTCTCCGAATGTGTCGCCGCTACCATCTTGATAAAAGGGATGTGCATGAATCGCAGACTTGGTGACACCAGAGAGGGTGCTTCGCAAGTCTCTGAAGGTTCCTCCCCGTTGTAGAGGTAATTCTGTTCCATTGACAACGATTCCGGTTCTTGCCGAATGGAGTTTTGCCAACAGATCCATTTCGAGCGGAACATCGTTTTTCTCAAGTCGAAAAAGTGCCGCTTGATCCGTAATACGAGTTTCACTGATGTAAACATCGGGAGATAAGGCGTTAATGTGGAGTTGAGCAGAATCACGAGGGGCGTTATCGAGAAAATAGTATCTGTTCGGATCTAAGCCAATCAACTGCGTGTCATTATAAGCACGCCAGTGGGGAAGACTTCGATCGGTTTGTGCTTGAGTTGCACCGAACACCCGTTCGTAGCCAGCATCGTTGGGTAGAACGAGTACAGAACCGGAGGGTGTGCGTTGATAAGTTACAGTTTCGCCTGTTCGGGAGCTATATTGAAACAGGATATCCGGTCCCCAATCACAGCCGAAGTCGGGTCTTAGCCCTAAATTTTGCCATTGACGCGCGACAGAGAGCATCTGTTGCGTGAAATGTCCGTCCAATCCTTCCTCGTTCCATATACGAAGGGTTGGGAGAATACCTCGACCCTCATAGGCGTTGAGAAAGGTGTGATAGCGCGTGGTTTCATACTCTAAAAAAGGGACTCCGAGATGACCGTAGGAGATTGTGTAGGGAGTAAAGAGGAATGCGCTAATAGGGTGGGCTTTTGCTTCGTAAGCTCCGCGTTGAGCAAAATTTTCACGGAAGAATGTTACTTCGTGAAGCGATTCGCCGCTGAACACAACACCGGGCATTGCTTCTGCCAACTCCTTGTGCATTAGCACATTGCCTTGTGCGCTATTTAGTCCTTCAACTAAACCGTTTGCATCGTTCACAACAAGATGACTAACATCAAGGTGGAAGGCATCAATATCGTATTGCTCCCAGATCGTCTTCCATCGTTCAATAAGCAAGCTTCTGAATTTAGAGTTGGCAAGATTGATAAAGGCATGACGCTGTGGGTTGTCCGTCTCATCCCACTTCCATCCTGCTAACTCTCCCCAACGATGTCGAAGTTGGAATTTCTGAAATTCTGGATATAGCGGATGGTACGGTGAAATGCCAAAAAGATTAACGTGCGGCATGACCCGATATCCCAACCGATGGGCGAACTCAACGAACCTACCAAATTCGTCCTTTGCGGTATAGTTGGGGTAGTTAACATCATGTCTATGTGTGCGCCAAGCTGTCAGATAGATGAGGGTTTTGGTCGGATCTATCAATTTTGCCAACCGCTCCAACATTTTGGTGTCTAAATTAGTATGAATAATGACCAAGCCGATGTCACCTACCCATGCTGGTATGTCTGAGAGTGTCCAAGGGCTGAAGGCCGCTTCCATCCAGTCGCGATAAATCTCTGCAGGGACACACCAATTGCCGCTATAGGTGTTCAATCGCCATGTGATGGATCGTGCTGAAGTGAGCGTGTCCCAAGGGGCTTGGTTGTGGGTCTGGAAACCGAGCCCAAAGCTGTTAGCGTCGCTCTGGTAGGTGAGTTCCTTGAACTGAAAAGTCTCATCTGTCCCCCGGACATAGAATCCGCCACGTTCGGCTTGGATAATGGCGAGTTGCGCTTCCCATTTACTGCTAGGATAGTGGAAGGTTTTGAGCCTTTCTGCAGATTCTGCCTCAATAATTTGACCACTTTCTGAGGGGAGGATGAGACTGAGATTGTTGAGATCTAAGTTTTCAATCCCCCACATCATCCCATGGACGCTAGGGGTATCGGATATGCAATCTCCACTGATAAGTAGGTCATCGGTTTTAGAATCGACAGCGATAAGAAGTCTGATTTCGTATCCTTCTCCACGGAACAGGATTTCGGCTTGGTGAGAATTTATTTTTTTTGCCACGATCTTAGTGGCATAGCGTGCCCAAAGATTTTTTCCTAAAATGCCAGTCTGTAATGTAAATCCCGGACTCCTATTGACGTCGGGAGAAAGAGTGTAGGTTTCGCTGATCCGCTTGTTGTAGATTTGGGTAATGACGCCGCGGTCAAATCGGACTTCATAGCCGTCGGTTTCGACATGGAGGGTCTCGCCATCTATGGTAATCTCGGCGGCAGCCGTTTGAAAATAAAACAGACTGAGAAGTCCGCTCAGTATTGCTATGATCAAAACGGGCATC
>JAKZSX010000254.1:0-3684 GCA_047517405.1 Candidatus Poribacteria bacterium
AGATTCCAATCCTTAATCTCGTACACCGCGATTCCAGCGTAGGGATTGAGTAGAACGAGGTCGGGTCGTAACCCATTGAGGTGTGGCTGTACATACATCTCCCATTCAAGAGGGAGCTTCTCATCAAACAGTTCAAAAACCTTGCGCTCACCGGGGGTAAGCGGCGTTGGCAGTCGCTCCCATTGTTCTTGAGGTGGATCAATGTGTCGCTCCACAGATAATCTCCTGAATTAAATAGCATTTGAACCATTATCCGCAAGAGCTAAGAGATAGCAGTTCAAACGCTTCCTCTAGGAATCGGATTTGGTTTAATTTCCCGCTGCATCCGGTGGCCAAGGATCTAATGTCGATCCGCTAGGCTCCGGTCCCATCGGTCGAATCGGCAGCTGCTCATAAGAGCGATAAGAAAGATCTGCCAAGTGTGGTGTTTCCAAGCGAATATGTCCCTCATACCGTGAGCGCATTGCCGCATCCAGAACGCCGGTCGTCAGCAGTGTTCGTTCAACGGGATATTGGGGAACACCTGTGAGGAACATCTCTTCGATGTTTAGGCTGAGATAGCTAAAATGTGCATGGGGACCCCCGCCTTGTAGACGAAACTGGGAGCCTTGAATCTCGCCGTTGGTCTGTCCTGCATAAGCGAACTGGCTGATGTAGCCGTTCAGCATCAACATCGCTGACCGGAACCCATCGCTGTGCTCAATCAAGAAAACGGCGGGGCTCTCGCAATGATCTTCCGGTTTCCCTTCCGGCTTGTCGGCGATTGGTACACACGCCGCACTCGCCAATTCGGGAGACCAACGTCCCTCCGCTGCTGCCTGCCAGACTGCTTCCCCTTCTAAGCATTGGACCGCAACCACACCGGACTCCCCACCGGTGCGTCGCTCGATCATACACTGCAGCGTCTCCAAGGCGTGGAAACCGTAGGACTCGATGCCGCCGTAACCTATCCCGATCGCGGTCTCTAACGGGGTGTCGAGATTATACTCAAGGAACGGATTCCGCCAGCAGGTCGGCAGGGATGAACCTGCCATGAAGGGGACATTGAGTGCCTTGGCACGGTCATACATCCATTTGGCGTCCGTCCAGTTATATGACAGATGCTTGTCGCAGAAAACGGGGGCTGAACGCCCACTTGATGCGAAGACACCGCAGATCTGCTCAAACAGATAACGGCGTGGATACATGTGCTGCTCAAGCTCGTTGTAAGGATAATCGCCGTGCTCGCCTATCAGGAGGACGCCATCTACAGCGAGTTCGTTCCCACCAAGCGTCAGGGCCTGACGAATGCTTTGATAGATCGGGATGTCGTGTGATTTGGCAAGTTCGCGTCCGATGTCCCGTGGATCGGTCTGATCCAGATAGATTGAAACCAGATCAACACGCGGCTCCTGAAGTCCCTCGTCGGTCGGGAATCCCTTCATATACTTCGTGGCAATCACGTCTGCGTGGGAGAGCGGATAGTATGTAGTGATAATGGCTGCGATCTTTTTGCGCTCAGACATTGTGGCGATCCTCAGTTAAAAGGTGGGATGTAATGTAGGGACGAACTCCGATAGCCCCGGTGTTCGCCCCTTGATGACAATGTTCGTATTATCCCTGAACGACGGGATTCCTCAAAACACCAATCTTCTCAATTTCTACTTCGACAACATCCCCATCTACCAGTTTCTGATTGGGGTGTCCAACACCTGCGGGTGTACCTGTTGAGATAATGTCGCCCGGTTCAAGTGTGAGTAGCGTTGAGGTAAATTCCACGATTTCCGCGCAGTTAAAGATCATGTGTCCCGTATTGGCATCCTGCTTGGTTTCGCCGTTGACGCGACAGGAGATACGCAGACTGTTCGGATCCGGGATTTCATCCTTTGTTGTCAGACACGGACCGACCGGCGCAAAGGTGTCGAACCACTTCCCATTGAGCCAATCAAACCATTCGTCGCCCTCCCGATCTAAGCGACTGTCCTTCACCTTTAGCTCACGCTCAGAAACATCGTTGACCGCAGTGTATCCCGCGACGTAATCATAGGCTTCATCAGCGGAGATGAATTTCCCACTTTTGCCGATGACGATACCAATCTCCGCTTCCCAGTCGGTAAAGACGCCGTTGGGAGGGATGATAATCGGTTGCTCATGAGCGACTATAGTTGTGGTCGGCGGTTTCATGAAAACTCGCGGCGTTGTCTCCAACCGGCTCAAAGCGACGCCACCGCCCTCCTCAATATGCGAGGCGTAGTTCCCGGCGAGCAGCAATAGCTTCTTCGGATTAGGAATCGGTGATAGCAGCGGATCTGTGCTCCAGACCGCTTTTTCTGGATTTTCTGCCGCCACGTTGATTGCGTGCGTAGCCGCATCAAACGCCCTGTCCCCACCTTCGAGGAACGCAATCATACCACTCAAGAGGGCAGGCAATGCGTCATCTGTAACTGCCGCTTGATAGGTAGCTTGCAGGTCTAAAACCTTATCGTCGATTGAGGCACCCAGCTTGGGCCCATCGGAACTCTGGAAACTTACTAATTTCATAGGATCTCCTTTAATCGTTTTTGCCCGTTAAAGTCATCTGCAAATCTAAACTACGAAGCCAAAACATACCTTCGCAGCAGAAGTGCATATAAATAACTAAAATTCAATTCAATTACCTCTATTCTCCTCAAGCCAATTAACCGTAAAGTCCACGATAGCGCGTTGTGGCATTAGCTGGCAATGTGCAAGCCCAACCTGGTCACAGTGCACCCCGCTTCCCACATCGCTGCGGAGAAAGTCCTCACCAATCCGCTCAAAATCTGAACTATCTAGAGCAATATCTTCAAAGGTGGTCCATCTCCTTGAACCCGTCGTAGAAATCGGGGCACCCTCCTGCACAATGTGTTTAGTTGGAAAGGTGGCACGATATTCTGCAAGGTGCATAGAAGTATTGCTTTCATGCCCCACACCGAGAAGAAGAACGAAACCGCCCAAATCGTAGATTCTGGCAAGCGGCGAACCTTCGCCTAGACCAAACTCCAACGAATGGCTATTTATGATTTGCGATGCATGATGCCCATACGCACAGAACGAGTGGTGTGGATGAGCACTACGCAGGCAGCCCTGTTGCTTTCGAAATGTTTCTGGGATAACCCCCATTGACCGAGTGGACGTCAAATCCGGATGGTAGGCTGGCATTGTCGCACGTATGATCGACCACCACGATTCGGGCACGGGCGGATTCTCCCACTGGCTTGGCTCGGTCAAATCGGTTGAGTGCGTGGGCATTACAAGTGTTCCAGGTGCGCCCAAGACCTCCTGAAGTGCAATGATGACCGCCACCGCCCCACCACACACCCAGCCCATCGCGCGCAAAGATGAATGAACCAACAATACCATTCCCGATCTGATGCCAAGTGCCCTGAAATCAGCCTGCAACGAGTCGATTGTAGCGGGAACTTCTGTTTTTTGAACAACCTCACCTTCACTCATCTGTTCTATACCCAAAACCTAAATTGACCCATACAGGAGGCATCCGGAGCGTAGGATAGGGAAGCAATCTGCGCTATTATGACGAGGAGGATTATAGCAAATTTGCTGATTCAAGTCAACGACAATATGGTTGCAAAGAAGCGGCGGTTTTTGTATAATACGCTCAACTGACATACCATACGGGGAGAAAGCAGATGAAACTGAATAACGGAATTCAATTGACGTGGCTTG
>JAKZSX010000255.1:0-12407 GCA_047517405.1 Candidatus Poribacteria bacterium
ACCAGTCAGCGTTCGTCAGAGCGACACAGTTACAGTGCCGATGGTGTGGGGTTTAGTTCGACCGGTGATTTTGTTACCTGCTGATGCGGATGAGTGGGAGCCCGAACGGCGACGCGCTGTACTACTCCACGAATTGGCACATAGCCAACGGCAGGACTGGTTGATACAGACAATGGCACAGATAACCTGTGCGGTGTACTGGTTTAACCCACTCGTCTGGTTTGCGGTACGCCGGCTGCGGACAGAGGCGGAACGGGCGTGTGATGACCATGTGCTCAACGCGGGGTATCAATCAACCGATTACGCCCAACACCTGCTCGATATTGTCCGAAATATCAAGGCAGTGCGCTTCGCTTCGCGGGCGACTGTGGCGATGGCACGTCCCTCTAGAATTGAAGGGCGGCTCCGAACGATTCTCGCCGAACACCGGAATCGTAGGCCGGTGACAAAGGTCGTGGTGGGGCTGGGACTGTTCACTCTTACCTGTTTTGCCCTCCTAATAGGTGCAATGCAGTTGACAGAAACGACGGATCCAATTGAGGATTCAGCATTGCTGAACGAAACGTACGAACGCAAAGAACAGATTTATGGACTTATGGCTAATGGGACGAGATGGAAGATATATGACTTGCTTCGCGCCGAGCTCATCCTGGGGAAACCCGCGCCTGACTTTTCGCACACTAGCTTGCATGGCCTCCCTGTTTCGTTGAATGACTTGCGAGGCAAAGTGGTGGTGCTTTACTATTGGTCAATAGAATATGACGAAGTGGATATATTGAGATTCAAACGACTATACGAAATGCACGGTGAAAATCCCGATTTCGTCCTAATCTCCGTTTGTGTGCAGAGCAGGGCAGCTGAGGAGGAAGCGGAAGTGAAACAATTTGTCGAGACACATGCGATGCCGGGGGTCCACCTGCTCCTTGAATCCAAGATGGTTCCGTACCCGTTCGCTGTGCAAGGTTGGCCCTACTACGTGGTCATCGATAAAGCCAGAATAGTCCGCGAGAGTGATCGTGGTTACGCACTGAGAGGTCGCGCGCTGAGAGATTTGGAAGTTGAGCAGTTGGTCACGGCACTGTTGGCGGAAAGCGCAGATGCCTCCGGCGAGCGTATCATCCCTCGAATCAGTCAAATCCGCTCCGAGTTTTACATATCCCAAGGGCAGAAGGAAAAAGCAATCGCTGAATATGAAAAACTCCTCACTTTTCTCTATCAAAAACGAGAGCAAACGAGTAAGGCGGCAGCGTTAATCAATCGAGCATACGACCGTATAAGCTCGGGCCTCCATTTCAGTCGTTACAGGGATGGGTTGGGACAGTTCCTTTCCGGTTACGAAGAAGAGTTAGGAGAAACTTTCCCTAAGCAATTCAACCAAGAAAAGGTGATCGAGGTGCACAGACAAATAGGTGAGCAACAAGCACGCCGAAAACAGTCCTTAGAAAAATTAGCACAGCAACCTTTGACCGCTGATCAACAACAACTCCTGACTCAACTTCTCAGCAACAATGGGACCTTAGACCAAGTCTTGTCGAGTGAACCGTATTTAGTTTATCTGAAGGCTCGATACGGACAGGCGTATAAGGATTTTGCTGCTTATGTCGCCGCCATGCCGACATCGAAGCAGAAAATCGCTATCCGGTCCGCGCTTAAATCGACGCTATCCCCAATAACAGATTTATCCACGCTTCCCCCAACGACAAAGGCAGAGCAACTACAAATCTGTGTAGATTCATATTTCGGGGCGCGCGAGTGGGTACTCACCAAGGATGGCACACCACCCATTATTAATGATATGGAAAAGTTTCAAAAGATTCTAGAGTCTACCACATTCTTCAGAACACATTTTATTCCTCCAATGGTAGAGATGTATAGAGATACACTACTTGACATTGATAGTAGCTGGACGGACTCGCATACCTTCGGTTTGTATCGGAATGAGTCGAAAATGTACGCGATGGGCGAGGCTGTCTATTTTATGGCAGAGGGTGACATGGCAGTATTTCAGAATGCCTTTCGCGAGCGTTTGGAAAAGTTCGGCTCGCGGGAGGGGCTGCTCCGGTGCGCGATTGGGTTCCCTGATGAATTCGCGCTCATGCGTTCGTTTTTTGAGGATACCATTGCACTTGAAAAATGGATTTTAGAACCCCCATCTCCCTCCAAGGAAAAATGGATTTTACTCCGCCCACCTCCCCCTGAGAAGGAAGCAGAAAAAGGGCAATGAAACCTGACAATCGAAAGCCCTACCGTCTCTCACACTGGGTACTCCAGCCTGTAGGTCGAGTTTCCATACTCGACACCTACTAGATGACCAAATTGACATTAGATCCGGGTTGCTGAACGACGAGCAGTGATTTTATTGATTTATCGTGGAGTCAGCCAATGCGACACCCATGTCGCCCCTCTGGGGCTTTAGGGGAGTTAGGTAGCTGATATTCTATACACATATCGCCCCGCTGGGGCTATGGATCGGGCAAGATGCCCGACCTACGGGTGTAGTGCGTTTTGATACACATATCGTAAATACCCGGAAACTCACCACACTGTTCTAGGCTCAATGAGCCAAGAATTGACGGACAACCCACCGGGTATTTGGGGCTTTGGGTAGCAACTTGAATTAACACTAGCAACTTAGGTTATCTTATACAGCACCGTTTTCCCTCATTTGACAACCACCTGCCCAGTTTCAACCTTAGCCTTGCCCTTGAAACCCACCAATTAAAGCCCTACCGGCTTCCGTATTTCCTCTCTGTCTTTCCAATCTCAGTGCTTATACAGCTTAAAAAAGTGTCGTGGTTTTTGACTTTTTGTCAGGCGTGATATATACTCTTAGCGTTTGTTTCCTTGGGAGTGTATTCAAACAGATCGTGTCTCACGGTTGTAAGGAGATCTGACGCCTATGACCTTAAAGTATCTGATACTTGGCGGGAGTGCCCTGCTTCTTGGATTCCTATTTTTTCCGCGTGGAGAGGTTGTACCGGTTGACGATCAAGATTTTATCGCGCCTGTTCGCACCCTCGATAATGAACCACTCCACTACACCGGTATTCTGCGAACTGATCCGATTGTCACAACGTATGATTTAGGGTTTGTGTATAGGATTGATAAAGCGGAAATCCGCTTTGAGAACCCCGATGAGAGCGGTCCCAGGCAGTATGACATCCTGGTTCACACCGAGCGCGCCGGACAGCGGTTTGAACGTGTTTTCTCTTATACGGGCAGTTCCCGCGAATATACATATCCCCTACAAGCATTCCCCCTTCCGATTGAAGCACGCTGGGTGCAAATCGTCATCAACGACTGGTTCAGCAACAAGCCACAACTGCAAAAAGATGCGTTTCGTGTCGGTCCCCGCTATCAATCCCATAGTCCAATTCTATTACTGGATGCAAACTACAACACGGCTGAACTCCAACGATTGACAGACCTACTTCCCTTTGAAAACTCTAAATGGATTGCGGCAGAACGGATAGAGATAGAGATAGAGCAGGGAGACGGGAGAAAAGCCACGGAAATCTCCTATAGGACCCCAACAACCGCGATTCACGTAATCGCCGATCTCGGATCGAACCAGAAAATCTACGGTGTACGTCTGACGACAGACGGCCCCGGTAACAACCTCAAACGGTATCAATTTTCCGTCAGCGACGACGGACAGGAGTACACAGAGGTCTATACCTCCCACACACTCGTCGATGAGGTAGTAACACATCTGCGTCAATTCCACCCAGCAATATCGGGACGTTATATTCGCCTGCAGATTGAACAGGGGGATTGGTATGGCGATTATCCTGAGATTCGAGAGTTTGAGGTATTCACGGATACCTACCGGCTGCAGCCTTCCGTTGACGCCAGGTTAGACGAATACAACGCAGTGCAGATGCAGTATGAAAATCTGGGTGAAAACGGAAACGCCTTGGCACCCCATCTAGTTCAAGGCTTTGCATTTGATAGGGATACGGGTGATGAAAACCGTTACCGGCTACCAATAGGTGACGCACCAGATGCGGTTAACGCGGACAACACATCGAGTCAAAGGAGCTTCGTTTATCATTATGATACAGTTAGCATCAGATTCACCGGTCTGCAGCCATCGCTGTTATACTGGACACAAGTGACCTACCTTCAGGAAAAGGGTGGCATTCGGACACAAAATTTTGATGTTGATGGATTTCTGCTGCACGGCGCATTCACACTTCCGAGAGGTAGGGCGGAGTCCTATGCCTACGCAATCCCAAGTGAGGCTTATGCCGATGGTGAGATTATCCTCAGTTTTAATCGTCTAGTAGGTCCGAATGCAGCGGTTTCAGAAGTCTCTATCCTTGAAGCCAAGCCAACCACCGGAGCAGATCGTGCCCGTACTGAATCGGCAGAATTGGATGATACAACAATCGGTCAGGCAATTCGTATGAGCGAGCAAGTTGTGATTGACGGGAGCTTAGATGAATGGCCACTGCTATATCCAATGCTTCCTCAGAACTACCACAATCCCGTGGATTCACCTGTAGTGCTCTACGCACAGTGGGACGATGATAATTTTTATATTGCCGGAATTATCAACCGATACGCTGAACCGGCTCCGACGCATCGAAAACCCAGTGGTGATGAGGCGTTGCATCTGTTTGTCGATACGACGCTAACACGCTCTCCAGGGATGTACACTTTTAGTGAGCACCACTTCGTCTTTACAATCCTCAATCCACATCGTCCTCAACCCCGGGTACATCCATCACAGATACATCATCACCTCGATGCTATTCCGACAAACATTGATTTTCACGAGCATATCGAAGCGCGGGCTGCGAAAATAGAGACCGGATATATGCTTGAAGCCAAGATCCCTAAAGATATAGCGTTACATGCGTTTCAACCAGCGATTGACCATTCCATGAGTCTGAACTACATTATGGCCAACCTCGAGTTGACAAAGGGACTCTCCGGCTCGTTCGCTTATGCTTCAGATGAACTCACTGCCCCACCAAGCCGCTGGAATGAAATTGAGCTCGTAAACCGAGTCAGCGGAAGTGCTATGTTAATGGATGAGCGTGCAACCCGATCAGTCTCGTCGTTCAATGCCGGTGCGACGCTAACTCTGTGTGTGTGGGATGCTGACCGAAATACAGATCGTCATCAAGTAGAATCGATCGAAGCTGAATTACGAAATGATACGACCGGTCAATTGATACCGACCGTCCTCTATGAGTCTAATTTGGCCGCGCTTAGCGACGATATTCCGGATAACGACTTCGGGAAGAACAGCTCCCTTTTCGCATCGAAGATTACCACCGCCTATGGTGAAAAAGAGAAAGAGGGACCAGATTCGCCAACACTTTTTGTTCGTGGCAAAGAGACAGTCTCTCTGACATACGTTGACCCTTATTATAGTAGCACTGAACGGAACCACGCTGTGAGTACTACTGTGGGTGTCAACACCGGATTGACCGGAACAATTGCAATCACGACAAAATCAGGTGAATCAGCCAAGACGTTTCAACTTGGTGAAACTCTGTACATACAGGTCGAAGATCCCGATCTACTCAAAGAAATTGATAAGCCGGCGACTGAAGATGAATCGGCGGATCAGGGGGTTAGCACACTGACACCCGACAATATAGAGACAGCGGTCCAACTCGTTGTCCCTGAAACAGGGGAGATTGAACCTGTTAAACTCACCTACCAACCGGCACAGGAACGCTATGTCGGATCGATTGTTACAGGTTACAGTGAAACTCCAACACCGAATGATGGGCATTTGGATGCGTTGGGTGGGCAGATAGCGGTGGCAATCTATATAGATAAAATTCAAGTCGCCGGCGAAACAAACGTCCCAGTCAGCGCGCAGGCAAGTGTCATTATCGGCGACACGGGGCACATCGAATTGATCGGAATAGATGACCTTCAGTTCTGGAATAATCAGAAATTTTTCAAAGCGGGTAGTACACTCGCAGTTCTGTTACGTGATACAGATTTGAATCGTGATTCGGATCGGCGGGTGACCGTTGACGTTCTACTGGCTGGAAATCAGCTCAAGGATCGGTATCAGCTCGCCCTGAAAGAGTCACACGACGTTCCGGGTCAATTCACCGGTCAATTTACAACCCAGTATGCGACAAGCGCAGACCCATCGAACAATGTGCTTGAAGTCACAGGTAAAGAGATTGTGACGGTTAGCTATATTGACGTACTAAGCGGTTCGGGAAACACACAAGTTACGATCGCAGACACAGCACAGGTCAGTGCTGGTAAAGATGGGGTGCTCGATATTCTCAAAGCCAATTATGTCACTAATCTGGAAAACTTTAACGCGGGTGATAGACTCTACTTCCGGCTCCGTGACACAGATATTTCTGATGAGTTCGTTGAAATCACGCTTGCTGGAGAAAAGCTGCAAGACCGAGAAACGGTGCGGTTGTTCCAATCTATGGACGCGGAGATCCGCATCTACCCTGTCGAGGGAACTTTCTTCGGCTTCATCCAAACCGCGTACGGTGCACAACGTCAGGCGAACGATGGCATTTTGCAGGTACAAGGCACGGAGCAGGTGCGCGCCATTTATGTCGACGAGCTGCAATCTACTGGCAAAACTAATGTCAAATTTTACGATACGTGTGAGGCAAATGTCGGTATAACAGGAGGACTCAAAGTTTATAATAAGCGAAATTTTGATTATGCCTTGGTCCAGAACCTTGAAATATCGAGTTTCCAAGCCGGTGACACATTGATTTTGGAAATCCAAGATGCAGATCTCAACACCACAACCACGGTCGCACAACTGCTTGAAACTGATTTCACTGAAAACACGGTTCGGGATAGCACCGATGTGACTTTGGTTAAAACGGCAGACAGTGTTGACATCTTTCGTGGTGAGATTAAAACCGGTTACGGTGATAGCCCTATTCCGACCGACGATATCTTGCAGGTACAGGGCAAAGGTGTTGTGACATGCACTTATATTGATGCACTACAGAATACGGGGGCAACACAAGCGCCGGTTCAAGTGAGGCTCTCTGTTGAAACAGGGGATAAAAGTGAGCTGGAAATCTATAGCGCAGAGAGTGGGGTCATTATTAGCGGCTCTGCTGTGGGCACTGGCAGTTTCAATGTAGGTGAAAAACTAAGGGTTCGGTTGAGGGATAAGGACCTGAATCTATCCCCAACGGCACCCGATACTGCGGAAGTAATAGTTATGGGCAATGTCTTTGCCGACGAGGTTCAAGTTATTTTGCGTGAAACATCAACCAACAGTGGGGTTTTTGAGGGAAATTTATGGACTCAAAAAGGAGAATCGTCAATTATTGAGAACGGAGCACCAATCACTGCGGATGAAATCCTACAAATCACGGATAAAGAGGTCATCGCCGCTGTATATATCGACGAAATTACCACAACCGGCGAAACAGAAGTTCAAACCCGGATCCAAGCCGTTGTGTTGGGTAGCAGTGCAGGTGTACTACGCATCGTTGACGCACACATCGTTGATTCGTTGTTGAATCCCGACGCAGCAATTTCTAGCTTTACAGCAGTCCCGAAAGACTTCGCCTCGATCCATGAATTAAGCAGCTTTAACGCTGGTCAAACAGTCTATTTCTGGCTCGAAGATCTATTTCTCACTACAGTCGTCGAAGCGGATGAAGTCAAGATTATGGTCACTGGCGACAAAACAAGGGATGGGGTTGAAGTGATACTCCGTAAAAGGTCAGGGACTGAAGGGGTTTTTACCGGCTCTGTTCCGACTCGATACGGCACAAGGCCGGTTGCAGATGACACACTGGACGTACAAGGTGACGAAGAGATCCGGGCAATCTATACACCGAATTTTCTAGGGGTGAATTACCCCGTCGTCGAAGATTCCGCTTACGCGAACAAAGGGGTTCGCGGGTATCTCGCAATCAGCCAAGGAGACGGAGCCCCAATTCAGCATTTTAATGTGGGAGCACCCCTCCATTTTCGACTAGAGGACCCAGACCTGAATCTTGATTCCTTCAAGGTTGAATCGACAAACCTAAAGATTGTAACAGAAGCACAGGAGACGTCAATTATCCTATATGAGGAGAAGGCTAATTCTCAGATCTTCCGGGGACGGATTTCCACACAGTACGGGCGAGCAATAATTCATGAATCAACGGACGATCCTCCCACTTTGAAAGCAAGGGAGGAATCAACATCCCTCCTGGGCCTGGTTGGTGGGGATACTGTCAGGGCAATCTATGAGGACGCGCTCACGGACACCGGCGAAACTAACGTCGAAATCAGCGCGAACTGTCGCGCGAATTCTATCGCTTGGGCACCGTATACAGATCGTCCCGTGTTGATTGATGGACATGAGGACGGTTGGCCCCTTGAGAAAGTCATCAAAACCTCTCAAGACGAGGGACTTCTCTGGCTGCAGTGGGACCGAGATAACCTTTACCTGCTTGCGCAGGTCTATGATGAGGATGTTGTTGTGCCAGATGTCATCGAATATTATAGCGGTGCAGATGCGTTGGAACTGCACATAGATCTGCAACCGGACGCAGTCGAAAAGCCGAACTACCTGCAGATGGAAAAGGATCCAAACCGTTATGTCATCTGGATATGTCCACAAGGCGGCGGTTTCCACGGCGACCGTCCCTATATCGGACAAGGAGCGCCCGAATTTATTCCGAACTACCAAGCGGCAAATCTTGATGTTGCGGTAAGACAACGGACGAATTACTATGTAATTGAGGCACGTATTCCGTTTTTCCCTGTGCTTCACGGATTTCACCCTATGAAAACGAGACAACATAACCGTATCGGCTTCAACTTTGTCATCTATCGCTCCAACAATCAAGCGATTTACTGGGCAGCGCAGATATCAGAGGCAGGTTCGGTGTTTCCGAGCGATTTAGGGATGCTGATTTTGGAATCACCGGTGCCTTAAATCATGGATTGATGATTTGTAGAAGGGCGCAAGAATCAATGTAGATCAGAAACGATGTGTGTATCCGCTCGTTTGATCTCCCCCTGTTTTTTATTGACGCGGCTAATCTGAAGTGATACGATTGAGAGGTTATACTTTACTGCACCTATGGGATTGCGCGCGTGTTGACAAGCACAGGACTTGGTTCATCAAGACACCTTGCAGCGGGTTCGGGATATGCTTGTGCGTTTTATCCGGAACACAGATTTTTAGGATTTCACGGTTTATCATGGAAACTACTACTCCCCCAGTTACAGGCGTTATACTTGCCGGCGGCCGGAGCCGCCGAATGGGACAGAACAAAGCGTTGATGCCTTTGGGAAATGAGCCGCTCATTGTCCACGTTATCCGCCAGATGGAATTAATCACAGATGAGCTTCTGTTGATCACGAATGAACCGGATCTATATACAGCCCTGAGAATGCCGATGTATGCAGATATCCTGCCGGACATGGGGGCATTGGGAGGGCTTCACACAGGATTAACTTACGCTGCAAACAGTGTTGTGCTCTGTGTAGGCTGCGATATGCCGTTGTTACAACCGAATCTTTTATCTCACCTGATTACTCTTCTCGATGATTATGACGCTGTAGTTCCCTGTGTTGAGACAGCAGACATGAGGCAACCTAAACCTGCCTACGTTTTCCAAACTTTGTCCGCTGTTTATTCGAAGCGGTGTTTGCCCGTCATTGATGAGATGTTGACAACCGGTGAATTGCGCGTTCATGCGCTGTATGATCGCATTGATACTCGTATTGTCCAAGCACATGAATGGGAGGCTTACGATCCACAAGGACTTTCGTTTTTCAACATTAATACACCCGAAGACTTTGAAAAGGCTAACAGATATATCGGAGGAGATCATCATGTTAACCGTTGAAGAAGCACGTCAGCGAATGTTAGATACCATCAGTGTTTTGCCTACAGAAGCGCGCGGAATTTTAGACAGCCTCAGCACTATTCTCGCCGAAGACCTCTATGCCAGTGAAAACATACCACCATTTCACAATTCGGCGATGGATGGCTTCGCCGTAGTTGCCGCGGATGTGTCGAACGCCTCTAAAGCACGTCCGGTCGAGCTTTCGATTGTTGAGATGATTCAGGCGGGGTATGCACCGACAACTCGTATCCAGCGTGGAAGCGCTGCACACATCATGACAGGAGCGATGATGCCTGAGGGCGCGGACTCCGTGGTTATGAAGGAAGTAACAGAATTACAAGGGGAGCGAGTCACGATCTTTGAGGGTGTAGAAAAAGACGAGAACGTCCGGTTTATGGGTGAGAGTGTGAAGCATGGCGATTTGGTCATGTCCAAAGGGAAGCTCATTCGTCCGCAGGAAATCGCAATGTTCGCTTCGCTTAACCGATCTGAAGTCGAAGTTTACAAACGCCCGAAAGTCGCAGTGGTGTCCACAGGCGATGAGCTCACGGAGATTGGAGAATCGCTGACACCCGGCAAAATTCGGGACAGCAATCGCTACGGCATCTGCGCTCAGATCGAAGAGGCTGGGTGTTATCCGATCGACATGGGAATCGCCCGCGACGATGAAGCAGAAACAGAGCGAAAATTTCGCGAAGCGTTGGATGGGGCGGATGCCCTCATCACTAGCGGTGGGGTCTCGGTCGGAGAGTTCGACGTAGTCAAAGCGGTACTATCTAAGCTCGGGGAAATCAATTTTTGGCGCGTAGCGATGAAGCCGGGGAAACCGCAAGCTTACGGCATCGCTGATGGCAAACCTATCTTCGGGTTGCCGGGAAATCCGGTTTCCTCGCTAGTTGTATTTGAACTCTTTGTTCGACCTGCTCTACTTAAAATGGCGGGACATTCGGAGCTGCTCCGCCCAACCTTCAGGGCAGTTTTGGAAGAGAATGTTTCCAACAAAGATGGGCGTGTCAGCTTTATGCGGTCGATTATCAGTCAGCGTGATGGGAAGTATTATGCCAAGACGACGGGACCGCAAGGCTCCGGCATCCTTCACTCACTTGTCTTAGCCAACGGTTTCATCGTTATTCCACCAGGTGCAAGCATAGTGGCAGGAGAAACGGTAGAGGCTCAGTTTATGGAGTAAGTAGGGAACAACGATTATTCTTCCCCACTAGAAAATTCCCCATTTTCCCCGCAAATTGGATCGGATTATTTTCAGGACCTACGCAAATTTAGCACGCGGCGCGAGCTTGTTTTATTTTTTAACCCCCTAAATCCCCAACCCCTCTGATAAGAGGGGAAAGACAAGGGAGAAGATCCCCTAACCCCCTAAATCCCCCTTATCAGGGGGACTTGGTATGCCCCCTTATCAGGGGGAGTCCCCTTGTCAGGGGAGTTGCAGGGGGACTTATGAACCAACTGCGTAAGTCCTAATGTTTATATCCGATTTGCCTCAATATAATCCCAATCGTATTCTATACCCAGTCCAGGGTTCTGGGAGACGATAACATTACCTTGGGAATCTATTGGATCCGTAATTGCCTTCAAATACGGCGGGGGCTGGTTATAATCAACTCCGGGGCGTAAGAGTCCTCGCTCGTAATACCGGCAGGTAGCTTCAGGTGCTGCACATGCTAGATGGACATGGGGTGCGCCCGTGCCGTGCAGTTCACACTGGATACCGTAAGCCTGGCAAATATTAATCAGCTTCCAGCATCCCGTAATCCCACCGTAATTGATGTCGGTGCGCATCATGTCGCACGCGCCTTGTAGCAGCCACTCCGCCCGGCTAAATACGCCGCCCGGGACATGTTCCGGGGAGCAAATGGCGATGTCCAACTCCCGGGTAAGTCGCCGGTAGGATTCAACACGGGTCTCAATCATCGGGTGCTCCAACCAGTAGTAATTGAGCTTCTCCAACTCACGCCCCACCCAGAGTGCTTCATCCAAGGTATAGACACCAAATGGGTCTAGCATCAGCACCATGTCATCCCCTACGGCTTCACGCACTGCCTTACACACCTCGACATCTTCCTTCGGGAAACCCGGCAGTTGGGGTGCAGGTTCTTCGGTGTGAGGATTCCAACAGATGTAGGCGTGGACCTTGTATGCTTTATAACCCTCCGCTTTACAAGCCAGAGCGTGCTCGGCATAAACTTCGGGACCACCTAGGTTAGGGTAGGTGCTTGCATAGGCTTTAACCTTATCACGTGCCCCGCCTAGCAGTTGGTAGACCGGGACACCTGCCTTGCGACCCAATAGGTCCCAGAGTGCACAATCAACCACCCCTATTTCACCTTCCGATGGCCTATGACTGAAAGTGGACATCTGATCCATCCAGTGCCAGATCTGCTCTCGATGCAACGCGTTTTCTCCCAGAATGAGTGGCTTGATAACCGTCTCCATCGTGGCTTTGTCGCCTCCAAGCATATACCCATCAATGCCTTCGTCAGTCGAAATCTTGGTAATTGCGCTCACGCTCTCCACTTCGTCTCCCCAGACGCCATATCCCCACTTAGTGGGGTGACCTCGTGTCGTCGT
>JAKZSX010000256.1:0-4971 GCA_047517405.1 Candidatus Poribacteria bacterium
GAAGGCGCGGTAGTTTGTCTCAACACACCAAAGATCATCCCCCTCCCATGCAAGACCGTGCGGACGGACTCCGGGAGCCGGAAAAGAATGCAGAACAGCGAGATCGTTTTCCGGATCTAACTGGTAAACGGTCGCTGAAGGCGGCACCACCATCCACAACTTGCCGTCACGCCACTCCAATCCGTGCGCCCCTGACTGTTTAGCACCTGCTGTCGGATAAGCGGCAAGGGTCTTTCCGCTCGCTAGGTCAGCTTTTATAATTACTGGACCGTCGGTTTTAATGCGCGTTGGAACGAAGGTTGATGCGAGCCAAAGGTTTGTCCCCTCCACAGTGACACCGCTTCCGTGTTCGGAATCTGTGTCGAACGCCTGCAAAGTTTCCCCTTCGTAGGAGACGAGGAGGGCTTGATTTGAAACCTGATCCAGAAACCAGATCCCTTCCTCTGTAGCTTGCATACCGTTTGGTTGGGGTCCCGGAAAGTCAAATATCTTCTCTATTTTAACTGCCATAAGGAATTCTCCTTCATTTGGTTGAGAGATTTCTAAAATCTCTGAAAATTAGGAATCAACTTGGGGCGCTAGTTTCCGTGTTTAAGTGCCCGATCAAGAACTTCATTCACATGATCAACTAATATGAATTCAAGCCCTTCTTTAGCATCATCGGGAATCTCAACGAGATCTTTCCGGTTGCGTTCAGGCAGGATAACAGTCTTAATCCCCGCCTGTTTTGCAGCGAGGGTTTTCTCCTTCAAGCCGCCAATCGGTAGCACACGTCCCCGCAACGTGACTTCGCCGGTCATTGCAACTTCTGGAATGACGCTATGTTTCGTCGCCAGAGAAGCAAGCGCTGTGGCAATTGTGATACCGGCAGAGGGACCATCTTTCGGGCTTGCCCCAGCTGGCACATGAACGTGGATGTCATGCTTTTGGAAGAAATCGGGGTCGAAATGTAACGCTCCCGACTGAGATTTGACATAACTCAGCGCGGTTTGGGCGGATTCCTGCATCACATCGCCGAGCTGACCTGTGAGAAGTAATCGCCCTTCACCAGCCATGCTGGTCGCTTCGATAAACAGGATCTCACCCCCATAAGCGGTGGCAGACATACCGGTCACAACGCCAATCTCCTCCTGCCGTTCAGCGATTTCGGAATAGAACTTGGTTGGTCCCAGATAATCCGGCACATCGTCTACCGTCACATGCGTCGGCGTATCTTTCCCCTCGGCAACCTGGCGAGCAACCTTTCGGCAGATTGTTCCTATCTCACGTTCAAGGTTTCGGACACCCGCTTCACGGGTGTATTTGTCGATTACTTGATGAATCGCCTCATCTGCAATTGAAAGCGCAACCACTCCAATGCCGTGCGCTTCAAGCTGGCGCGGAATGAGGTACTGCTTGGCAATCATCAGTTTCTCGTTGGCGGTATAGCCGGGTAGTTCAAGGATTTCGAGACGATCAAGCAATGCCGGAGGAATGGTGTGAAGTTGATTCGCTGTGGTAATGAACATGACCTTCGAAAGATCAAAGGAGACCTCAAGGTAATTGTCCACGAAGGCAAAGTTCTGCTCTGGATCAAGCACCTCAAGTAACGCTGCCGCCGGATCACCGCGAAAATCTGAGCCGAGTTTGTCAACTTCGTCTAACATAAAAACCGGGTTATTGGATTCCACCTGACGCAGACTCTTTACGATACGCCCCGGCATTGAGCCGATATAGGTCCGTCGATGTCCCCGAATTTCCGCTTCGTCATGGACCCCACCCAATGAGACCCGCACAAATTTTCGTTCCATCGCCCTGGCAATTGAAGCCCCTAACGAGGTTTTTCCAACCCCCGGTGGACCCACAAAACAGAGGATGGGACCCTTCATATCTTCCTTGAGCATCCGCACCGCAAGGTATTCCAGAATCCGGTCTTTGACCTTTTCAAGGTCATAGTGATCCTCATCAAGGATTTCCTTCGCGTGAGGGAGGTCGAGACGATCTAGCGTGCTGACATCCCAAGGGAGGTTGATGAGCCAATCGAGATAATTTCGAGAAACGGTTGACTCTGGAGAGGCTGAGTGCATCTTGGATAGGCGATTGAGTTCTTTTTCCGAGACAGCGTGTACTTTTTCGGGCATATTTGCTTTTTCAATCTGTTCGCGTATCTCCTCAACCTCCAGAAACAAGTCGTCGGTCTCACCGAGCTCTTTTTGGATGGCTTTCATCTGTTCGCGGAGGAAGTATTCGCGCTGCCCTTGGTTAATCACACCTTGGGCATCAGACTGAATCTTGCTTTCTAACTCAAGCAGGTCTAGTTCTTTAGTGAGTGAAACCATTAACTGAGCTAACCGATCCGTGGGAGAGATGGTTTCCAAGAGCACTTGCTTATCTTCAGGTTTGAGATCGAGTATTGCCCCAATATAATCTGCGAGCCGCCCCGGTTCATCAACATTGTCTGCAATAATACTGAACTCTTCCTGATATCGTGACGACAACTCCACGATCTTTTGAAATAGAGAGGTAGCACTGCGCATCAAAGCTTCCACTTCAACAGTCTTTTCTTCCTCTTTTTCTTCAATGATTCGCACACGCCCTTTGACAAATGGATCGGTCTGCGTAATATCTTCAATCTGAACCCTTGCACGCCCCTGTGCAAGGAACAGGACATTGTTATCCTCTTTGCGACATTTAATAATATAAATCTGCGTTCCAACAATGTTGAAATCTTCAACCGTCAGCTCTGCTGTGTCTTTATCCGACTGGCGCTTAAAGATACAAAGGAGTCGCGACCCATCAATCAGAGCTTCATCGACGGCAGATGTAACGTTCTCTCCCGATAACACAACATGGTGCGGCGGAAACGGAGGAACCGGCGGCATATACGGAAAGATAACCAGATCGCCCGGAACAGGAATAATCGGCAGTTCTTTCAGCTCTTCAACGTTCTGTTCCTGTTTGTCTTTATCCTTCGATGCCATCATCAAGCTCCTTTCGTTCTGGATTTTTAGGGGCACCAATCTCTAATTCTTGCTTGGCTCGGACAACAATCTCTTTTGGCTTATTTATCCTTGCCTTTGGGATATGGATCTCAAGAAAACCGTTTGCATAATTCGTAATCGGCTCCACATCTTCCGCCAAGATATTCGGCAATACAATCGATCGTTCAAAGGGACCGTAGTTCAATTCGGCTTGATGGTAGTGTTCTTTTTTCAGGGCAGTTCGATCTTGTCTGTATCCTTTGAGGGTCAAGACATTTCGATTCAGTTGGATTTTGACATCTTCGCTCGGTTCTATGCCTGCGATTTCAATCTTAACGACAAAACTGTCGACCGTTTCATAAATGTCCATTGGCGGTCGCCAATGTGTCATTTCAGTCGTTAGATCCTGGGACGGTTCCAAATCATCGAAAAGACGGTCTATCTCCTTTTACATCTGAAAGAAATGATCAATTAGTCGATTCGGGTTTGATTTCACCGGCCTCTCCTCCTCCATCAATTTAAATAGGCTACAACAGCATAGATTGAGCGTAGTGCCCTGATTGGGGGTCAGTTGAGCAAAGCGAGATTACAGTCTAACCCACACGATGATATCCGTGCCCATCACCTGTAATCTGATACAAAGCCTCCCCCGCCCAGAAGTGGATGTCACCATCCGAATCCTCTAGTGCTGCCTTGAGAACCGGTACAGCTTTTTGGCTCTTCGCTTCGCCAAGTGCTTTGAGGATGTCGATCCGCACCTTTTTATCCGACTGACTCGCTTGAAGGGCTTCCAGCTTTGTAGTCAGCGTGGTTACGGCTGCATCATCCCCAATCTTCCCAAGGGCAAGTGCTGCATCTTGACGGAGTGCTATAACATTAGCATCATTGTTGAGCGTCTCTGCAAGGGCTGGCACAACGGAGGGATCACCAAGATCTCCCAATCCCTGCGTTGCCCAACGTCGTACATCCACGTTGGCTTCGCCCTCACCCAGCATCTTTTTTACAAGATCATCTTTAAATTCACCAAGCTTGCCTTCACCCGCCCCAAGTGCCGTGTATTGGCGTATCTGTACGATTGGACTAGCGAGTAGCTCCCTGATTCTCGGTATAACCTCCGGGTCGCCAGATTTTGCGAGGGCATTGGCAGCGTGAGCCTTTACGGGCCACTCTTCCAGTGGGTCCTCAATTCGCGCAATCATCTTGGGTACAATAAACATAGGCAGCCGGAACGGTTTTGTGGCTACGACAAAATGCTCCCAACCCCAGTTATGTTTTGGAATTTTGTTGCCAAGTATGTCTACGATTGCAATAATATATTCCGATTCGTCAACGAGCCGTCTTCCAAACGCTTCGGCGGCACGTTGGTCTTTAATGTTAGCAAGTGCCGTGGCGGCTTTTGCGCGGGCGGAGAGTTTTGCAAGCGCATCTGTACCGGCATTCAGTTCTAAGTTCTGATCTTCGAGGACTGCAATCAGACCTGGTACGGCTTTCGTGCTCTTCAACTCTCCGAGTCCTGTGACCGCGTTCGTGAAAATAGCTCCTTTTTCCGTATCTGTCTCCAAAATGTCAAGGAGCATCGCCTCCGCCTTTTCGTCCCCAATCAACCCAAGCGCGGTCACGCAAGCCGCCTTTACCGATACGTCTTCCAGAGGTGCGTAAAAAAGTTCAATGAGTTTATCGACAGCTCTCGCTTCTCTGATAGCACCTAACGCGGTAGCGGCCTGTGCTCGGATTTCAATATGTTCATCATCTAGGGCAGCGAGGAGGGTTGGGGCTGCGCGTTCATCAAGTAGCGTACCTAGTGCTATTGCGGCACTCGCACGGATCGACTTGTACTCATTTTTGTCCTCAAGGATTTTAATCAATACTTCAAGGGATTTCCGATCTTTGCTGAGTCCAAGCCCAAGCACTGCCTCCTTGCGAACAACATAGTTTGGGTGTTTTAACTCAGCAGTCATTGCATCCACAGGTGAATCGTCGTTTTCCTCAAGTCTTCCTAACGCAAACACCA
>JAKZSX010000257.1:0-3493 GCA_047517405.1 Candidatus Poribacteria bacterium
ATAAAGTTTTCGGTGGTGCGGTCAAGGGCGGAATACCCAAGCTGAAACACATCAAACGAACCCCATTCCAGAAAGGTAGGTTTGTGCTCAAGGGCGGACGATGTACCGATCCAGCGCACCTTCCCCTGATCTCGCGCCTCATTCAACGCATCGATCACCAGCCCTTTTTCGCAATCTTCGACGGTTGCACCGTGGAATTGCATAACATCCAGATAGTCGGTTTTCAACCGCCGGAGGCTGTCGTCCACGCCGCGGTGGACATTCTCCTTAGTCCAAATTTTGCCGACCCAGCCCAAGTGCTTCTGCCCGTGATCTGGGTGGCAGCCACACCTGCTCGCCAAGTAGTATTCATCACGGCGGTGGGAGATAAATCTGCCGATGTACTCTTCACTGCGACCATAGCAATCGGCAGTATCAACGAAGTTGATTCCGGCATCCAACAGTGTGTTAAGAACGGTTTCCGCCTGTGTTTCGGTCAATGGACGATTGTCGTTGCCCGCCTACTCTGACCGTATCTCCATGGCACCGTAACTCAAGCGAGTTACGTCAAGTCCTGTTCGTCCGAGGGTTGCTTTAGATAACTGAGCCATTTGAATCCTTCCTTTCTCATTTTACTTCGAGAGCAAACCATATATTAGCGATAACAACTCATCCGAGATTCTAGCAGAAAATCAGATTCCACTCAACATTAAAATGCCTAATTCGATTTCGCTTTCAACCCTTCCAGCTTCTCCAACGCCCGCCCGGAATCGATAGATTCGGATGCTGCTGCGAGTCCCGCTGTTATGTTCTCAGCCTTCCCACCAGCAACAATCGCCGCCGCTGCATTGAGCAACACGATGTCCCGTTTGGGACCCTTTTCACCTCTGAGGACACTCAACGTCATTTCTGCGTTTTCCTCTGGCGTTCCCCCTTTGAGATCACTAGACTGTGCCGTTGGGATGCCCAATTCTGTCGGATCAAGCGTGTATGTATTGACCGCACCATCTACCAACTCCGAAACCTGAGTTGTCGTTGTCGTTGTGATTTCGTCCAAACCGTCTCCTCCATGCACAACAAACGCACGCTGGGTTCCAAAATTCTTGAGGACATGTGCTAGGGACTCTGTCAGTGCCGGTGCGTAAACACCAAGGACCTGTGCCTGTGCGCCAGCGGGATTTGTGAGCGGACCGAGCGCGTTAAAAATTGTGCGGATACCGATTTCTCGGCGGGGACCGATCGCATACTTCATCGCGCCGTGCAACACAACTGCAAAGAGAAAACCGATTCCTACATCATCAATGCACACCCCAACCTGCTCCGGTTCGATCTCAATGTTTACACCCAACGCTTTAAGAACATCGGCACCTCCGCTCCGGCTTGAAGCGGCTCGGTTACCATGTTTCGCCACCGGAATCCCTGTGCCCGCCACAACAAACGCCGCAGTTGTTGAGATGTTGAACGTATGCGCCCCATCCCCGCCCGTGCCGCAAGTATCAATGACAAAAGGGTGTTTGGTGTGGATCTTCGTCGATTTTTCACGCATAACGCGCGCGGCACCGGTAATCTCTTCAATCGTCTCGCCCTTGATTCGGAGAGCGGTGATGAACGAAGCGACTTGCGCTGGGGTCGCTTCGCCGCTCATGATTTCGTTCATGGTGTCAACAGTTTCACGCTCGGTTAAGTCTTGTCCATCGACTACTTTTTGAATTGTTTCGCGGATCATTGTAATATCTCCTCGTTTCAGTGAATTTATAGTTTTGGAAACTGATAAAATTTAGAATAAAGCAGATATAGAAAAAATGCGCCTACCCTCGCACGGGCGCATTCGCCGAATATCCCAGAAGATACCGCAATTCCGGTGAGAAGGTTTGCGCGATTGCCGGGTCTAGTGATGTATAATTGGTAAACGGCTTGATCCATGAACGAGAATAGTAGCAGAGAATTGCCCGGCGGGGATTGTCTGTTGTGTTTGGACCTGATCGATGCCATGTATTTGAGAGCCAGATAGCGACTGAGCCGGCAGGTCCCGTCAGTATCTTCCCATTCTCCTGTTGTCCGCCCCATTCCGGCTTTCTGCGAGTGCGATGGCTGTCAGGAACAATCTGCGTCGCCCCATTGGTCGTTGTGAACGCATCGAGCATCCAAGCATTCTGGAGGGTCAGCGGGAAGTCTGGCAAAGGTTCCGGCAACTGACCGAGTGGTACATCCACATGCCATGCCCCACCTTCGTCAGTGTGAGGTCCGATGCTGGTCGCGCTACAGTCGGCGAGTACGCAATCGTCGCCGAGAATCTCCCGCACCAACGATAGCACGGCCGGATGCTCTATCAACTTTCCAAAATCCGGGGCTTTGTTGACCAAGTTCCAGATACGCTGTGACTGATCATAATCAAACAACGTTGGTAAGTGGAGGAAATTCTTAACCACGGCTGAAGGGGGAAAGGGCCACGGCGTGCCTTGATTTTGTGCGCGTGAATGGCGGATTCGCTGCATGAGTCGAGCCCGTTCCGCCTCACTGATCTGGTAGCTTTCTTTCAGATATGCTTCCATTTCAGCATCCTCTGGCAATGCGGGCCCGTCCTCTGGCTCAAAGGGGTGTTGCCTTTCTCGTTCAAAAAGTTCCTCCACAAGCCCCCGGTAGTGCCGGATTTCATCTTCGGTGAGTACACCTTCAATTACGGCGTATCCGTGTTCAGAAAGATTTGTGAGCACCGACTTCAGGTCGTTACTTGAAATTCCATGAGTTCCCATAATCTTCCTCCAATGATAAGCGTCTGAATTGTATATAGACTTGCCGGAGAAACCGGCAGAGATTCACAGGAGAGGGAAACCAATTATACGTCAGAAGCGATTAGGTGTCAACAAACAACTCTCTGTCAACATTTTTGGAATTGCATCCCATCGTTGAAGGAACCCCTATGATGACGTCTGAACAGCGTTACTTTTCGATTTGACCGGATGCCTGCACCTGTGTACGCTCCGGACGCGGCAGCAACGGCGGTCAGCGTGATCTCGGCATCGGCGGGTGGCCTGAGATCCGGCTTCGTCTATCCGGGGGAGCCGATCGACTGGCGACCTCCGTGACGAAGCTTCGCTCTTGGCCGGGCACTTGATGGTTCTTCGCCAGCGGATACTCGGGGTAAGCGAGGCGGACTTCCGGACGCTGAAGGAGCTGTTCACCGAGCTGCGGGATCCGGAGGTCAGGATCGTGTTCGACCCCAGCCCCTGGTTTGCGCAACGAGTCGAGAGAGACGCCATGCTCGAGCTCTTCTCCAGCGTCTACTGCCTCAGCGCGACGCAGTCCGGGCTGGGCGCATGGTTCCCGGCGGCGGACCCGACGACGCTTGCGCAGCACGTTCTGGATTGCGGAGCGGCCTGCGTCGTCGTGAAGCTGGGGCCGGACGGCGCCACGGTCGCCACCGCGCACGGTACGATGCAACGCGTGCCGACCACTCTTGTCCCGGGTGCCAACACCGTGGGGGCGGGCGATACGTTCAATGCCGGCCTCCTGC